>CBFGVH010000139.1:0-7787 GCA_965652415.1 uncultured Gammaproteobacteria bacterium
CACCGGGTTCGTGGCGCCGCCGGCGGTGACGCCGATGCCGTCGCTGCTGCCCTGGTCCGAAGTAGGGGACCACGTCCTGGGCAAGGTCGAGCACGAGGCGGTGCGGTGCATCAATGCCGTGCTGTCCATGCACGACACCCCCGGGATCGACCGCATCGCCGAACTGTTCGACCCCGCCCGGGTGTTCCCGGCCACGTACCCGGAACTCGATCACTACGGGGTCCGAGCGGCCGTTCGCTACTATGGCACCGCGGACGAGCGCGGCCGCGGCGCGGAGCCTCGTTGGCCGCGCGGCCGCGGGGAGCGGGTGTTCGTCTACATGCACCCGAACTATCCGCAGTTCGCGACCACGGTAAGGCAGCTGGCCGCAAGCGGCCATCCCACTGTCGTGGTCGCACCCGGCATCGGTACCGCGCGCGCGGCGCGATTGTCGGGCGACAGCCTGCGCGTACAGGCCGCGCACGTCGATATCGACCTGGCGCTGCAAGGCTGCCGGCTGGTCGTGTGCCACGGTGGTCACGGTACCGTGACACGGGTGCTTCGACACGGCATCGCCCCGATCGTGGTACCGCACTTCGTCGAGCAGACCCTGTCGGCGTGGCGGCTGGGCCGCCAGGGTCTGGCATTCGCGGCCCATCCCGACCCGCGGCGCCTGGATTATCCGACCATGCTGCGCGCGGCGCTCGACGGTGAGATCCAGCAGCGCGCCGCGGCGGCATTCGCGCAAAAGCATCCGCTCGAAGGCTCGGCCGGCGCAATGCGCGCCATGGCGGACGGAATGCTCGCGCTGGTCTGAAAAGCTATCCCGGTGCGTGCTCCACGATCTTGCCGCGCGCCTTGCAGGACGGACATGTTCCGCAGGCGACGGCGCGTCCGTCGGCGTAGGCGGGTGTGCGGCATGACCACGCCATCTCCCTCAGGGGCGCGGGCAACAGGTCCCAGATCTCCTGCTTGGTGAAGCGGATGACCGGGAAGATGTAGCCGCGCGTGTGGCGCAGTTCCAGCGGCAGCGTGGCGTGGTAGACGTCGCGGCCGCGGTTGGCTATGGTGAGCCACGCGCCGTCCTCGGCGTCGTAGTCCGACCGGGTGCGGCCTATGGCGACGTGAAGAATCGACGGGTCGGCCGTAACGATATTGGCCGCCATGAATCCGTACCAGAAGCTGTCGAACACGAAGTAGCGTTTCAGGAACGTGTAATCGTGCTCGCTCTGCGTGAACGTGAACGGCCGGTGGCCCTGTTCGCGCAGCCAGGCGAGGGTGCCGTGCACCGCGAACCGTTCGGCCTCGTGGCGGTTCTCCCGGTTCTTCAGCACGAGGTGGTGGACGTGAACGTCGTAATCGGCGAACTCGGCGTCGGTGAGAAGCCTGTAGAGCATTCCCGTGGAATCGAGTCCCCCGGAGTACATGCACAGTATCTTCTTCGACGGAGTGTCTTCAGTCACGGCTGCAGGTTCACGATGTTGGATGCGGAGTCACTTGGTGCGGACCTCGAACACGCCGTCCCAGTCCGGCGGCGGCGGTGTCTCGCGAAACATCGCGATTCGTTCGCGGTAGAGCACGTACAGTCTCTCCAGAGCCGCGATCGGCGGCGTTCCGGCGAACCACTCGAACGCCTCGTCGAAGCGCTGTGCGCGGTAGCTGGCGAGCGCTTCGTGGTGACGCGTCGCGAACGCGGCCACGGGTTCGCCTTGTGCAGAGCGCAGGCCGAGCGGCATGTGAATGGAGACGGGCCGGCTCTTGCCCTTTACACGCACCTGGTCGAGCTCGATGTACTGGAACTCCGGCGCCATCGCCGCGGTGTATTCGCTGACGATGAGCGGCACGCCGTATTGCTTGGTCAAACCTTCAAGGCGCGAGGCGAGGTTGACGGCATCTCCCATCACCGTGTACGCCATGCGGAACTCCGAGCCCATGTTGCCGACGCTCATCTCGCCGCTGTTGATCCCGATCCCGACACGGATCTCGGCCCACCCCTCCCTGTGGAAATCGCTCTGCAGGCTGTCGATGATCGACAGCATCTCGAGCGCCGCACAAACCGCGTGGCTGGCGTGCCGCTCGTCGGCGACCGGTGCACCCCAGAATGCCATCATGGCATCGCCCATGTACTTGTCGATGGTTCCCTTGCTCTGGTGCACGGCGCGTGTCAGGGGGGTGAGGAACGCGTTCATCATCCGCGTCAGTTCGTGCGGGTCCATGGACTCGGAGATGCTGGTGAAGTTGCGCACGTCGCTGAACAGGACGGTGAGCTCGCGCTTTTCGCCTTCGAGCGAGTAGCGCCGGGGATTCTGGCTCATCTCTTCGACCAGCTCGGGCGGCACGTACTGGCCGAACAGCCGCCCGAGGTGGTGCTTCGAGCGGGCCTCGAAGAAGAAGCCGAACACCACGTTGAGCACGTAGACCAGGACGATGGTCGACAGCGCCGAGGCGAACGGAATCACGTGCAGCAGGTTTTCCCAGGCATGGAAGTTGATCGCGGTGACCACGCCGAGCACGCCGAGCGCCGCGACGGCGCCTGCGATGGGACCGGTGATCGGCAGCAGTATGGCCAGGACCGCGCCCGAGACGACCACCATCAGCAGCTCCACCGCCACGGTGTACGCCGGCCGCTGGCGCACGGTGCCGTCGAGCATGCCGGCGATCATGTTGGCATGCACCTCGACGCCCGGGTAGACGTTCTGCACCGGCGTGGCGCGCAGGTCCATGAGACCGGCCGCCGTGGTGCCGAGCAGGGCGATGGTGCCCGCGAGGGCGTCCGGATCGGCGACCGTGCCGTTGAGCACGTCGATGGCGGACACGTAGGGGAACGATCCCTGCGGCCCGCGGTAGGGGACCATGGCCGTGGCGTTGGCGTCGATCGGGATTCGCGTGCCGGCGATGTCGAGCGCCTCGAGTGCCGGGTAGCTGCCGAGCTCGTCGCTACCCGGCGCCAGGACCGGCTCCGCGGTGACTCCGAGATAGGCCTGCAGCGCCGCCAGCGACAGCGATGCATACAGGGACTGCTCGAATTCCACCAGCACCGGGACCCGCCGGAACACTCCGTCCTCGTCCACCACGGGATTGGAGAAGAAGCCGGCCGCCAGGGCGCCTCGCTGAAAGGCCTCGAGGTTGCCGGCATAACCGGTGGCCTGGACCGCGTACGTGGTGTGGTGCAGCCCGGAATCGGCGTCGTAAAGCGGAGCGGGCAGTACGCCGGCGCGGCTGGCTTCGCTGGCCTGGTGATGAAAGAAATAGCCGAGCACCACGCGGCCGCTTTCAGCGATGCTGCGGGCGAACTCGGCATCGCGGTCGAGCAGCGGCCGGTAGCGTTCGATTCCTTCGGCCAGGGGAGCGTCACCGTACTCGACCGCGAGTTCGCGAAGTTGATCGACGGCATGGATCGGCTCCGGCTCGGGAAAGACCATGTCGAACCCGACCACCTCGACGCCGTAGACGTCGACCAGCTGGTCGACGAGGTGCGCCAGCCGGTCGCGGCGCCAAGGCCAGCGACCCTCCTCGGCGATGCTGCGCTCGTCGATGTCGATGATGACGATCCGCGGATCGCGGGTATCGCTCGTGGTCAGGCGAACCCTGGTGTCGTAGATGGCGAGTTCCAGCCGTTCGAGAAATGGCAGCGGGAAGATCCCGGCGACGTTCAGTGCCAGGACCGCCGTGATTGCGAGGCCGAGCAATACCAGGGCGATCTTTCGGAACATGGCGGACCGTCGTCGGGAACCGGGGCTGACACAGCGCGCGTTGGCGCTGCGCATCGTGCGACAGGATGCGGCGCGACGCGCATTGTACCGCAACACGCCGAGGCGGCGCGCATGCGCACGGGCCCGTATAATAGGCGCGCGAGCGACCGCATAATGGAGACCGACAAGACGTGACGATGAGCAAAGAGCTGCTGCGCGGCGTGGTACAGCCCTGGCATTGCGATTCCTTCGGGCACATGAACGTGCGCTGGTACGCGCACTTCTTCGACGATGCGTCGTATCACTTCTGGCCCGTGTTCTGGGGCAGTCATCAACGCATGCAGTCCGAGTTCGGCGTGCACACCGTGACAGGGAGAACCGTGACCGAGTTCCGCAAGGAGCTCGTCGCCGGCGACCTGGTCGTGGTCGACTGCCTGCTCACGCGGGTCGGCGGCAAGAGCTGCACGTTCTTCGAGCGGCTGGTGCATGTCGACAGTGGAGAAGTGCACGCGACCTGCGAGATCACCGAGGTGTTCTTCGATCCCGAGTCGCGAAAGTCGGCGCCGATGCCCGATCCCGTTCGCGCCGCCCTCGAGCCGTTGGTGTCGACCGTGCCGCGTTAGCGCCGCGAGCCGTCGTTGCCGCCATGCGGCATCACGGTGAATCGCTGCGCTTGGCGCCGCCGGCGGGATTTGGGTAGCATTGGACCGGAACCTGCCGCCCGCCGCCGCGGCGTGGCCTGTCTGCCTGCAGCCGTCGCCGGTGCAACCTCGAGGACTTCTACCGATGAAATTGCTACTGCCCCTTTTCCTGGTCTTTGCCTTCATCGCCGGCTGCGGCAGCGATCGTTCCGGTTCGAGCAGCAGCGGTTCCGGAGGTTCCGGTGGATCGGGCGGCGGCACCGGCACCCAGGTCGACTTCGCCACGCTCGCCGGCGACTATGCGGGCAACGCCAGCGTGCGCGTCTCCACACTTGTCGCCAGCGAGACCGTCAACTCCCGAGTCACGGCCAGGATCGACTCGCGGGGACGAATCGAGCTCGCCTTCGATGACGACGCCGTCGCTACCGGGCAGCTCGCCCGCGACGGCACGTTCCGCATCAGCGATACCCTGGCCAACGCCGGCATCGACGGGTGCTCGGGGACGATCACCATCGCGGGACGCGTCGAGGGATCGACCATCCGCGGCACGATCTCCTCGTCGGGCGCGAGTTGTTCGGGCATATCGGCGAGTGCCGACGGGTCCCTGACCGCGACGCGCCGCTGACCGGCGCGGTCGGCGAAACCGCAACCTGGCCTCCTCAAGTTCCCGATCCGTAGCCGGAACCCGTGCATGTCCGAATCGTCCACACTGCTTGATCTGCTCGCGGCGGGGGCCGACGACGCTCCGGCCATTCTCGCGCCGGGTCGCGCGGCGCTCGACTTCGCGGTTCTCAGGTTGCAGATCGGGTACACCGTCGAGGCGCTCAACGCGCGCGGCATCGGTCGCGGGGACCGGGTGGCCATCGTGCTGCCGAACGGGCCCCAGATGGCGTCGGCATTTTTGTCCATCGCCTGCTGCGCAACCACGGCGCCGCTCAATCCCGCCTACCGCGAGGAAGAATTCGCCTTCTACCTCGGGGACGTGGCGGCGCGCGCGCTGGTGGTGGAAGCAGGTTCGGATTCGCCGGCCACAAGAGCGGCGAGTGAGGCCGGTATCGAGGTTCTGGAGCTCGAGGCCGATCCGGCGGCTCCGGCCGGTTCCTTTCGCTTCGTCGGGACCGGCAATGGCGGGCCGGCCGTGAGCGGAGGCCTGGCGGAGGCCGGCGACGTCGCGCTCATCCTGCACACCTCGGGCACGACGTCGCGGCCCAAGATCGTCCCGCTGACGCACGCGAACCTGGTGCACTCGGCGCGCAACATCATCGCCACGCTGGGACTCTCCGAGCGCGACCTGTGCCTGAATATCATGCCCCTGTTCCACATCCACGGACTGGTCGCAGCGGTGCTCGCCTCGCTGGGGGCGGGCGGCGGCACCTGCTGCACGCCGGGATTCAACGCGCTGAAGTTCCCCTCGTGGCTGGCCGAGGTGCACCCGACGTGGTACACGGCCGTGCCGACCATGCACCAGGCCATCGTGGAGCGTGCGCGGCGCAACGCCGGGGCGCTTGCCGGCCACCGGCTGCGCTTCATCCGCTCCTGCTCGTCGGCGCTGCCGCCGCCGGTCATGGCCGAGCTCGAGCGGGTGTTCGAGGTGCCGGTTGTCGAGGCCTATGCCATGACGGAGGCGGCGCACCAGATGACCAGCAATCCTCTGCCGCCGCGCCGGCGCAAGCCGGGCACGGTCGGCGTCGCCGCCGGTCCCGAGGTCGCCATCATGGACGAGGGCGGCATGCTGCTCGATGCCGGCCGGATCGGGGAGGTGGTCATTCGCGGACCCAACGTCACGGCGGGTTACGAGAACAACCCCGCGGCCAATGCGACGAGTTTCACGGCCGGCTGGTTCCGCACCGGCGACCAGGGCATGATGGACGAGGACGGCTATCTCAGGATCACCGGCCGGCTCAAGGAGATCATCAATCGCGGCGGAGAGAAGATTTCGCCGCGCGAGGTCGACGACGTGCTCATGGATCACCCCGCCGTGGCCCAGGTGGTGACCTTCGCGGTTCCCCATGCCAGGCTCGGCGAGGACGTGGCGGCGGCGGTGGTGCTGCGCGAGGGGACGGCGGCCGACGCCCGCGAACTGCGCGAATTCGCCGCCGCGCGCCTGGCCGACTTCAAGGTCCCGCGCACCATCGTCCTGCTCGACGAGATCCCCAAGGGCGCGACGGGAAAGCTGCAACGCATCGGCTTGGCGGAGAAGCTGGGGCTGGCCGGGTGAAGTTCTGCATCTACGGCGCCGGCGCCATCGGCGGCTATCTCGCCGTGGGCCTGGCGCGCGCGGGCAACGACGTGTCGGTGGTGGCGCGCGGGCCCAACCTCGAGGCCATCCGCGCGCGCGGCCTGACCCTGCTCATCGGCGGCGAGGAACGCACGGTCAGCGTTGCCGCCACCGACGACCCGTCGCAACTCGGTCCCCAGGACTATGTGATCGTCGCGCTCAAGGCCCACTCGGCGCCGGCCGTGGTCGAGCCGATGCAGGCGCTGCTCGGCCCGGACACGGCGGTGGTGACGGCGATGAACGGCGTGCCGTGGTGGTACTTCTACAAGCTCGAGGGACCGTGGCGGGACCGCACCCTCGAGAGCGTCGATCCGGGGGCCGTGCAATGGAACGGCATCGGTCCCGAGCGCGCCATCGGCTGCGTCGTCTACCCGGCCACCGAGATGGTCGAACCCGGCGTGGTGCGGCACCTGAACGGCGACCGCTTCACCTTGGGAGAGCCGGACAACGAGAAGTCGGTGCGGGTCAAGGCGCTCGGCAGAGCGCTGATCGACGCGGGCTTCAAGGCGCCGATCAGGAACATCCGCGACGAGATCTGGGTCAAGCTCTGGGGCAACCTGTCGTTCAACCCGATCAGCGCGTTGACGCGCGCCACGCTCGAGGAGATCGCTTCCGATCCGCCGACGCGGGATGTCGTGCGGCGCATGATGACCGAGGCCCGGGAAATCGGCGAGAAACTCGGGGTGAGGTTCGGCGTCGACGTCGAGCGGCGCATCGACGGCGCCGGGGCGGTCGGTGCCCACAAGACCTCGATGCTGCAGGACCTCGAGCGGGGCAGGGCGATGGAGATCGACGCGCTGGTCGGCTCGGTGGCCGAACTCGGGCGGATTACCGGCACCGCGACGCCCACCATCGACACGGTGCTGGCGCTGGTCAACCTGCTCGCCGCTACTCGCCCGCGATGAACGCCTCGATGGCCTCGACCGGCACCGCGCCGACCTGGTGCGCGCGCAGGGTGCCGTCCGGATCGTAGAGCAGGAAGGCGGGCGTCCCGACGAAGCGCGTGCCGGTCAGTTCGCGGTAGCGTCGGGCGAAGGCGCCGGCCTCGGTGATGACGTTCTCGAATGCAACCTGGTGATTGTCGACGAACCCCAGGGCGTCGTCGCGCCCGGCCTCGCCGTCGATGCTGACGCCGAGAATGATCGCATCGTCCTGTTCGTGCATGAGGTGGAAGTCGGAATAGCCGCTCACCTCGCG
>CBFGVH010000140.1:0-7777 GCA_965652415.1 uncultured Gammaproteobacteria bacterium
CCGACACAACGCGTGCGCTGAAGCGCACCCTACCCGATCGGCGTCAGGCGCCAGATGTCGCGGTTGTACTCGGCGATGGTTCGGTCGGAGGAGAAGCGGCCGCTGGCGGCGGTGTTTCGGATGCTGGCGCGGGTCCATGACTCCTGGTCCGCCCACAGCGCCTCGGCGCGCGCCTGGGCGTCGAGGTAGCTGCGAAAGTCCGCCACCGTCATCCACGGGTCGTTACCATCCAGCATGCCGTCGATCAGCGCCCGGAAGGCGCCCGGGCCCATCGGGCTGAAATGGTTGCACTCGAGAAGGTGCAGGACCCGCGCCAGGTCCTCGTCGGCAACCGCGATGGCTCGAGGATCCAGGGCGCCGCGCGTGCGTTCGATCTCGTCGGCCTTCAGGCCGAACAGGAAGAAGTTCTCCTCGCCGACCTCCTCGAGTATTTCGATATTGGCGCCGTCGTAGGTTCCGATGGTCAATGCGCCATTGACCATGAGTTTCATGTTGCCGGTACCGGACGCCTCCTTGCCGGCGGTCGAAATCTGCTCGGACAGGTCCGCGGCCGGGCAGATCTGCATCATCCGCGTAACCCCGTAATCGGGCAAGAACGCCACCGCCAGCCGGTCGCGCGCGACCGGGTCGCTGTTGACCACCTCGGCGACGCCGTTGAGCAGCCGGATGATGTCCTTGGCGCGCCGATAGCCGGGGGCGGCCTTGCCGGCGAACAGCACCGAACGCTTCGGCACCGACGCCGGGCCGTCGCGGTGGACCCGGTCGTACAGGTGAATCACGTGCAGCACGTTGAGAAGCTGGCGCTTGTACTCGTGGATCCGCTTGACCTGCACGTCGAACAGGCTGTCCGGATCGAAGACGATGCCCGTGGCGGCGCGCACGGCCTTGGCCAGTCGTTCCTTGTTGCTTCGCCGCACCGTCCTCCACGCCTCGTGGAATGCCTCGTGCCCGTCCCCCACGAACTCGGCCAATCGCGCCAGGCGCCCGAGGTCCCGCTGCCAGCCGTCGCCGATGGCGCCGGTCACGAGCCGGGCCAGGTCCGGGTTGGCCTGCGCCAGCCAGCGCCTCGGAGTCACGCCGTTGGTCTTGTTGTTGAATCGCTCGGGCGTGAGCTCGTGGAAGTCGCGAAACATGCCCTCGGCCAGCAGCCGCGAGTGCAGCGCAGCGACGCCGTTGACGGAGAAGCTGCCGACGATGGCGAGCCACGCCATGCGTACCATGGGCTCGGGGCCCTCCTCGATGAGCGACATGCGCCGCACCCGCTCGACGTCGCCCGGCCAGCGCAGACGCACTTCGGCGAGGTGCCGACGGTTGATCTCGTAGATGATCTCCAGATGTCGCGGCAGAAGCTCCCGGAACATCCGCACCGGCCAGCGCTCGAGCGCCTCGGGGAGCAGGGTGTGATTGGTGTATGCCGTCGAGCGCGTGGTGATGCCCCAGGCGTCCTCCCAGGCCAGTCCCCGCTCGTCCAGCAGCAGCCGCATCAGCTCGGCAACGGCGATGCTGGGATGCGTGTCGTTGAGCTGCAGCACGTTGAGGTCGGCGAAGCGCGACATCGGCTGGTCCCCCCACTGCCGCAGCATGTCCTGCAGGCTGGCCGAGGCGAGGAAGTACTGCTGCCTCAGCCGCAGTTCCTTGCCGTTCTCGCTGGCATCGTTGGGATACAGGACCATCGTGATGTTCTCGGCGCGATTCTTCGCCGCCACGGCCTCGGCGTAGTCACCGGCGTTGAAGTCCTCCAGGCTGAACTCCTCGGTGGCGGCGGCCGACCACAGGCGCAAGGTATTCACCACCGTGTTGCCGTAGCCGGGCACGGGAACGTCGTACGGGATCGCGAGCACGTCCTGGGTATCGCGCCACCTCACCTTCAGCCTGCCCTGCTCGTCCGTCGAGGTCTCGGTACGACCGCCGAAACGGACCAGCTGCCGGAACTCGGGCCGCTCGACCTCCCAGGGATAGCCGTCGGCAAGCCAGTGATCGGGTTCTTCGACCTGGCGCCCGTCGACGATGCGCTGGTGGAACATGCCGTACTCGTAGCGTAGCCCGTAGCCGAGCACGGGCAGTCCGAGGGTCGCGCAGCTGTCGAGGAAACAGGCCGCGAGCCGCCCCAGGCCGCCATTGCCGAGGCCGGCGTCCAGTTCCGCCTGCTCGATCTCCTCCAGCGACAGGGCGTCGCGCGCCAGCGCCTCGGCGGCCTCGCCGGTGAGCCCCATGTTCAACAGGTGACTGCCGAGCGAGCGCCCGATCAGGTACTCCAGGGAAAGGTAGTAGGCGCGCCGGGTCTCGCCCTGCTTGGTCGCATTCCACGTCTGCCGCCAATCCCCCATCAAGCGGTCGCGCAGGGCGTAGGCCAGCGCCCGCAGCGGATAGGCAGGACGGGCCCCCGGAAAACGACCGAGGTGATAGTCGAGGTAGCGGCGGAAGTCTCGGGCAATGGCCTCGGCACTGCGGTCGAGTCGTTCCATCGTCGGCAGCCGCCTGAGCTCCTCGCGGGCGAGTTCAGCCATGGGTAGACTCCTTCCCGGCAGCTTGTACCGCCACGCGCGGCGCAGCGCACTCGCGGTACAGGGCAAGGTAACGGCGGGCGCTCGTCTTCCAGCCGAAATCCCGGGCCATGCCGGCCTCGATCATGCGCTGCCGAGCCGCCGGGCGGCCGACCACCTCGATGGCGCGAACCAGGGCCGCCGCGAGGGCTTCGGCGCTTTCCTCGTCGAACAGGAATCCGGTCGCATCAACGCCGGGCGATGCCGCGGCCGCATCGACCACGGTGTCGGCCAGCCCGCCCGTGCGACGCGCCACCGGGGGCGTGCCGTAAAGCATGCTGTACATCTGGTTCAGTCCGCAAGGTTCGAATCGCGACGGCATGGCGTAAAGGTCGCAGCCGGCCTCCAGCAGGTGGGCCAACCGCTCAGAGTAGCCGATCCAGCATGCCACGGCACCGGGATGGGTCCGGGTCAGCGCGCGTGCGTGCTGCTCGAAGGCGCGCTCGCCCGATCCGATGATGACGAAGCGCGCGGCGGTGCCAGCCAGCACGAGGGGGATGGCATCGAGCAGCAGGTCGATGCCCTTCTGCGCCACCATGCGGCCGACGAAGCCGACGAGCGGTGCGTCGGATTCACGAAAGGCATCGTTGGCCCCGACGCCCTCGAGCAGCGCGACACGGTTGACGCGCTTGGCCTCGAGCACGTCCTCGCCCGGGCGATAGCGCCGCTCGAGGTAGGGATCGGTGGCCGGGTTCCAGAGGTGCGTGTCGACGCCGTTGAGGATGCCGGACAGCTTTCCGCGATGGGCCGCCAGGATGCCGGCATAGCCGTAGCCGTAGGCCGGGGTGCGGATCTCCTCGGCATAGCGGGGACTGACGGTCGTGACCCGGTCGCTGTACACGATGCCGCTTTTCAGCATCGAGAAGCGATGGTGATACTCGCCGCCGTCGACCGACCACCATGCGGCCGGCAGGTGAAAGGCGGAGAAGTCGCCGTGGTCGAACAGGCAGTCGTAGGAAACGTTGTGTATCGTGAACACCGAGCGAGGCGCGTCGGGCACGCCATGGAGGTAAGGCGACGCCATCGCCACCTGCCAGTCGTTGCCGTGCACGATGTCGGCGCGCCAGCCGTCGCCGACCACGCCCCGCCCGAGAAGCGCGCAGACGTGGGCGAAGGCGCAGAAGCGGGCGGCATTGTCGGGCCAGGCTGCGCCGTCTTCGTCGACGTACGGATTGCCGCCGCGCCCGAACAGCGTCGCCGACTCCACGACGACGAGCGGTGCGTCGAAGGCGTCGTGCCGGCCGCGGACGAGGCGCAGGCGTCCGAACGGCGGAATGACGACGTGATCGATCGTATGTGCGCCCGTCAGCGCGTCGAGCACATCCGGATAGCCGGGCAGCAGCAGGCGCACGTCGACGCCGATGCCCGCGAGCGCATTGGTCAGCGAATGGGCGACGTCGCCGAGCCCGCCGGTCTTCACCAGCGGGTAGGCCTCGCTTGCGGCGAACAGGACCTTGAGAGGTCGGCTCACTGCGCAAGGTCCGCGTCGGGCTCGAGGAACACCGCGGCCAGCGGCGGCAAAACGATCGTCGTCGAATGGTCGCGGCCCATGTGCGGCACGGCCTCGGCAGCAACCGCGCCGAGATTGCCGCGATTGCTGCCGCCGTACCATGCGGCATCGCTGTTGACGACTTCCCGGTAACGGCCGGCTCGCGGAATTCCGACCCGGTAATGGTCTCTCGCCACCGGCGTCATGTTGAACACGCAGACGACATGACCCGCATCCGCCTGCCTGGTGAAGGCCAGCGTCGAGTGCCCGGCGTCGTCGCAGTCCAGCCAGGCAAAGCCCTCGGGGTCGAATTCGCGACGATGCAGCGCCGGGGTGCGGCGGTACAGCGCGTTGAGATCCTGCACGAGCCGCTTCACGCCGAGATGGCGCTTATCGTCCATGCATTCCCAGTCGAGCGCGCGGGCCTCGGACCACTCCTCGCGCTGCCCGAACTCTCCACCCATGAACAGGAGCTTCTTGCCCGGGGTGGCGAACTGCCACGCAAGCAGCAGGCGCAGTCCGGCAAAGCGCTGCCAATCATCGCCGGGCAGCTTGCCGAGCAGGCTGCCCTTCAGGTGCACGACCTCGTCATGGGACAGCGGCAGCACGAAGTTTTCCGTGTAGGCGTACATCTGGTTGAAGGTCAGGCGGTCGTGATGGTAGCGCCGGTAGACCGGGTCGAGCGAGAAATACGACAATGTATCGTTCATCCAGCCCATGTTCCACTTCATGCTGAAGCCGAGTCCCCCGTCGACCACCGGCCGCGACACACCGGGCCACGCCGTCGACTCCTCGGCGATGGTCACGACGCCGGGGAAGCGCTCGCGCACCACCTCGTTGACGTCACGCAGCAATGCGATGGCCTCGAGGTGTTCGCGACCGCCATGCACGTTGGGCAGCCACTCGCCGGGCGGCCTCGAATAGTCGAGATAGAGCATTGACGCCACGGCATCGACCCTGAGCCCGTCCACGTGGAACTCCTCGCACCAGTACACCGCGTTGGCAAGCAGGAAATTTCGGACCTCGAGGCGGCCGTAGTCGAAGATCAGCGTGCCCCAGTCGCGGTGCTCTCCGCGCCGCGGATCGGGATGCTCGTAGAGCGGCTCGCCGGTGAAGCGGGCGAGCGCGAATGCGTCCCTCGGAAAATGTCCCGGCACCCAGTCGAGCAGCACGCCGATGCCGGCCCGGTGGCAGGCGTCGACCAGGTAGCGCAAGCCGTCCGGATCGCCGTAACGCGAAGTCGGCGCGTAGAAGCCGCTGACCTGGTAGCCCCACGACTCGTCGAGCGGGTGCTCCATGACCGGCAACAACTCGACGTGTGTGAAGCCGCACTCGCGCACGTACGGCACGAGCCGGTCGGCGAATGCGCGGTAGTCGAGAAAGCCGCCGTCGCCGGCGCGCATCCACGAACCGACATGCACCTCGTAGATCGACATCGGCAGCGATCGCCAGTCGCTTGTCCGCCGCTGCGCGAGCCAATCGTCGTCACCCCACTGGTGGCGCGCCGCAGGCGGCACCCGGCAGGCGGTGTCGGGACGGACGGTCATCCAGCGCGCGTACGGATCGGCCTTGACGAAAATGCCGGCGGCGTTACGGATCTCGAACTTGTACAGGTCTCCAGCGGCGAGGTGCGGCACGAACAGTTCGAACACGCCTGAGGCACCGCGCGAGCGCATCGGGTGCCGCAGTCCGTTCCAGGCATTGAAATCGCCGACCACGCTGACGCGCTCGGCGTTCGGCGCCCATACCGCGAAACGGGCGCCGTCGACGTCGTCGATGCGTGCCAGGTGGCAGCCAAGGAAGCGGTAGGCGTGGTGGTGGCGGCCTTCGCCGAACAGGTACAGGTCGTCGTCGTAGAGGAACGGTGCGAAGCTGTAGGAACTGACCACCTCGTGCCAGTCGCTGCCCTGCTCGCGCCAGCGCACGCGGTAATGGAGCTCGAGACGCTGCGCCGCGGCCGAGTCGAGCCGCAGTTCGAACACGCCCGTGTCGCCCACGCGCCGCATGGCGCCGGCGCCGGGTATCTCCACTTCGGAAGCAGTCGGCATGAACTCGCGGATGATCATCCCGCCCGGCAGCGGGTGGCGTCCGAGCACGACGAACGGATCGTGGCATCGGCCGGCCTGCAGCCTGGCGACGTGGGCGGCAACGTCAACCATCGGAACTCCTTTGCGATCTCTCCACGGCGTCGCGGATGCGCTCCGCGGGCCGTGAATCGAGGTCGCCGAAGTCCAGTCGCCAGCGCCAGTTGCCTTCTCTGACGCCGGGCGTGTTCATGCGCGCGGATCCGTCAAGGCCCAGGTAGTCCTGCATCGGCGCCACCGCGAGCGTGGCCCGCGAGGCGAAGGCCGACTCGATCATCGTCCAGGCAATGTCGCCGTCGGACCTGCCGAGAACGTCACCGACCAGCCGCCGGGTATGTTCGTCGAGGGAAGCGTACCAGCCCACGCAGGTGTCGTTGTCATGTGTCCCCGTGTAGACCACGGTATCGGCCTCGATGTTGTCGGGGAGATGCGGGTTGTGCGGCGATCCGTCGAAGGCGAACTGCAGCACCGCCATGCCGGGTATGGAGAAGTCGCGCCTGAGCACGCGCACGTCGTCGGTGACCGTGCCGAGGTCCTCGGCGACCAGCGGCAGTTCGCCCAGCGACGATTGAAGGGCCGCGAGCAGTTCGCGGCCGGGCGTCTCGCGCCAGAACCCTACGGTCGCGTCGGGGCATGACGCCTCGATCATCCACACCGCGACCAGGGCGCGAAAGTGGTCCACTCGGACCAGGTCGAACCATTCGAGCTGCCGCCGCAGGCGGGCGCACCACCAGGCGAAGCCGTCCGCGCGCATGGCGTCCCAGTCGTAATGCGGATTGCCCCAGCGCTGCCCGTTGGCGGCGAAGTAGTCGGGCGGCACCCCGGCGACGTAGCGGGGCTGGAAATCCTCGTCGAGCAGGAACATGCCCGGGTTGGACCAGACGTCGGCGCTCTCGTGGGCGACGAAGATCGGCATGTCGCCGAACAAGGCGATACCCCGGCTCTCCGCGTCGCCGCGGATCCGTTGCCACGAGCGGTCGGCGCGGCACTGACCCTCGACGATGCGGTCGATTTCGACCGCGGCCTCGCGGCGCACCGCATCGAGCGCCGCCGGCTCGCGGCGCGCGTACTCCGGCGGCCAATGCCACCATGGCAAGCCGGGAAAGCGCCGTGACAGCACCCGGTAGAGGGCGAAGTCCTCCAGCCAGTGACCCTGGCGCGCGCGATACCCGGCCAGTTCCTTACCGTCGAGGACTGCCTTGTCGCACACGGACATTTCCGTATCGATGGCGAACGCCGAACAACTCTGGTACGGGGAACCCCAGCGGTCGGGGATGACGAGCGGCAGCGTCTGCCATACCGCGAGCCCGGCCTCGGCCATGAAGTCGAGCCAACGTCCGGAGCCCGCAGCGACATCGCCGCCGGCGAGTGAAGTCGGATGCAGCAAGACGCCGGCCCGCCGTGCCGTCAGCGGATTAATGCTCCGCCCCCCGCCGCATGGCACCGCCCATCTCGGCGTCCCCGCCGCCGCTCGACAGCGGCACCGACAGCTCCTCGGGCGCGTTCTCGCCGAGCAACCGGTACAACTCGACGAGCTGGCGCCGAAACAGGCTCTCGAAGTCGTGCACGCTGCGCGCGGGGTTGTAGTCGCCGAACCACCAGAACCAGTCGGAGCCCTCGCACACCGCAAGCTGGCGCTGGACGGCATCGACGTCGGCGAT
>CBFGVH010000141.1:0-7649 GCA_965652415.1 uncultured Gammaproteobacteria bacterium
GGGGGCGTCGCCGAACCGATCGCCACCTGCAGGGTGATGATCGTGCCCACCAGCACCGGGTCGAGTCCCACGGCGTTCACCACCGGCGCGAAGATCGGCACCAGCACCAGGATGACCACGATGGGGTCGACGAACATGCAGCCGATGAAGAACGCGACGGAGATGACGATCAGCACCCCGGTCGGGCCCATCTCGGTGATGCCGACCGCGCCGAGCATGGCCTGCGGAATCTGGGCGAAGGAGATCACCCAGGAGAAGGCCGCGCCGGCGGCTACCAGGATGAACACCACGGCTGTGATGAGACCGGTCGACTTCGCGATTGCATAGATGTCCGAGAGCTTCAGTTCCCGGAACACGATGAATTCGAGGATGATGGCGTACAGCACGCAGGCGGCAGCCGCCTCGGTGGGACTGAAAATGCCGCCGTAGATACCGCCCACGATGATGACCGGGAATCCGAGCGGCCACACCGCCTGCCGCACCGACTTCAGCCTTTCGCCCCAGGTGTACTTCTTCTCCGTCGGCACGTTCTTGATCGTGGCGTAGATCACGCTGTACACGGAGAACAGCACGAGGATGAGCAGACCGGGTCCGACGCCGGCGATGAACAGTTCCGCGATGGAGGTGTTGGAGACCACCCCGTATATGATCATGCCGATACTGGGCGGGATCAGGAAGGCGATGTCGCTGGCGTTGACGATCAGCGCCAGCACGAACGAGTCTTTGTAACCGGCCTTGAGCATGCGCGGCCGCAGCGGCGAGCCGACGGCGACCACGGTGGCCTGGGTGGATCCGGACACCGCACCGAACAGGGTGCAGGCGGTGGCGGTGCTTACGGCCAGTCCGCCTTTCACGTGGCCGATGAAGGCCATGACCATGTCGATCAGGCGGTTGGCCGACTGGCCGCGCGTCATGATGTCGGCGGCGAGGATGAACATGGGCACGGCGATCAGCGAGGCGGGGCGAATGCCGGCCATGAACTGCTGGATCATGAACTCCATCTTGCCGAAGCCGCCGAAGCTCTCGTAAAAGCCGATGAAAGCCGCCACGATCAGCGGGATCATCATCGGGAATCCCAGGAGCAGCAGGACGATCATCGTCAGCATCATTACCGTGGCCATGGCCTTTTCCTCCTCCCGGAATCAGATCTCGACTTCGGTTTCTTCGTAACCTTCCAGCACGTTGGTGGAGAGGTAGATGTCCTTCTCGACGAGGTTCTTCACCGCGGTCAGCATGTATTGGATGCCGGTGACCAGGAACCCGACCGGCGCCCACACGTAGATCAACCACACTTCGATCTGCAGCGACGGCAGCACCCGGCCCTTGGACTGAAGGTCGGCGATGTAGACGATCGACAGGTAGCACAGCATGAACATGGCAAGCGCCGTGACGATGCAGATGAACACCATCAGCGCCTTGCGAGCCTTCGGCGGCAGCGCGTCGAAGATCGCCGACATGCGGATATGCCGGCCGTGCCGCGCGGCGAAGCCGATACCAGCGAACGTGATCAGGACGATGAGGATCCGGTTGAGTTCCTCGGTGAAGAAAAGACTGTACTGGAACACGAACCGACCGACCACGTTGGCGACCGTGTTGGCCGCCATCAACAGCACGCCGGCGGCGAGAAGGAAGGACTCGAGCCGGCTGATCGCCGAGTCGATTACGCCGAGAAAACCCGGCAGCGTGGATTCATGCGCACCCCTGGCACGCTCGCTCTTGTCGTCATCCATCGTCTATGACCCTCGTCGATCGGGCATATCGGGCGAGTCTCGGATAATACAACGGGAGGCGGACCGTTGTCCGCCTCCCGCCGCTGGCCGAGGGCCGCATTGACGACGCGCGCCGTGCGCGCGTTGACTTCGTTGACGCGTTACTCGGTCGCCGCGAGGTCCGCCTTCATCTGATCGAGGATGGCCTTGCCGCTGTCCCCGGTCATCTCGATGAACTTCTGCTCGACCTCGGCCGCGGCGTCCTTGAAGCACTGGCGCTGCTCTTCGTCGAGCACGGTCACGGTGATCTCCGGCTTGGCCTCCTTGATCTTGGCGAGCTCCTGCTCGGCGAGACCCTGCTGGTACTCGATGATGTACTCGAAGGCCGTGTCGGCTGCGTTGCGGACCAGCTCCTGCTCCTCGGCGCTCAGGCCGTCGAAGAAGTCCAGGTTTGCCATCACCGCGGTGGTGAAGTTGTTATGGCCGGCGTAGGTGATGTAGTCGGTGACCTCGTACATCTTTGTGGAGTACAGGTAGAACGTGGGGTTCTCCTGGCCCTGGATGATGTTGGTCTGCAGGCCGCCGTACACCTCGCCCCATGGCAGCGGGGTCGGGGTGGCGCCGAAGGCCTTGTAGGATTCCACCAGCAGCGGGTTGGTCATGACCCGGAACTTGACCTCGTTGAGGTCTTCACAGGTGTTGACCGGCTCCTTGGTGGTCATGGCCACCTCGCCCTCGGGGAACATGCGCAGCAGCTCGAGACCCTGCTCGGCATACAGCTCCGGGAACATCTCGTTGATCACCTTGCTCTCCTCGAAAAAGCGGGCGAGGTGCTCCTGGTCGGCGGGCAGCAGGTACGGTACGAAGAACACCTGCGCCTCCGGGATCAGCGAACCGGTGAAGCCGGGCGACTGGTCGACGAACTGCAGGATGCCGGCCTGGGCCTGCTCCATGATGTCGGCGGACTCGCCGAGGGTTCCGTACGGAAAGAGCTGAACCTCGTGGTCGGAGTTCTTCTCGATCTCTTCCTTGAACTTCTGGGCGTACACGCCCTGGACCTCGTCGAGGGCCTCTTCGAACGCGTACTTCCAGGTCGCCGCCTGGGCCTGCGACACCAGCAGGGCCGAGCCGAACGCCGTGGCCAGCGCGATTGAGACGACAGATTTTTTCATTACCATAACTCCTCAAAATTTACTTGGTATTGACCCAGACAGGGGTTTTGGCGGTCGACGACCGCCCGTCACGCCCGCTTGACGCAGAACGTCAAGGTACTCCATGGCACCTGTGTTTTAGGCTATCGTGATTGGCGCGCGCGAATCCACAACTTTGCACAAAAAGAAAAGAATCATCTTTTTTGCTGGCCAGATAGAAGAAATTTTTCTGTCAATCCCGCGCTCTCGGGCCATCCTCGCTCCGCCTGGTCGTGTTGACACGACGCGGGGGGACGGGCAACATTTCCCAGCCTTTTTAGATATCTAAGTAAACTTGAGGAGGAAACCGGTGTACGGTCCCGACGGGAAATTTCTCGGCCGCGCCCTTGCAACGCGCGCGCCGCTCGAGACGACGCGCATCGAGAACGCGTTCGCGGCCTACGACGTGTTCTGCCGGGTGTTCGCCATACGCCCCGACGACCGCGTGCTGATCCTGGCCGACAAGAAGCTCGATGGGCGCGTGATCTCCGCCGTGCTCGGCATCGCCCGGGCCCGCGGCGCGAAGGAGCCGCTGGTGCTCATGGCCCACACCACGCAAATCTCCGAGATGCCCGAGTGGGCGAAGCCTCACGTCGAGGCCGCGACCTTCGTCGTCTCCACGTGGTTCTGCTCGGTGATCGACCCCTTCGCCATCCGCATGCGTCGCGAACACGGCCAGCGCTGGGTCAAGATCACCTACTTTCGCGACCTCGACCTGCTCGCCACCGAGCAGGCCCGCTTTCCCCCCGAACTGCTCGGCGAGATCATCCGCGGCACCGCCCGGCAGTACCCGCGCGGTACCGACTTCGAGATGCGCTTCAGCGACCCGCGCGGCACCGACCTCGCCATCAACGTCAACGCGGAAATGGTCGACAACCTGCTCGACACCACCCGCTGGAAGGGCGAGATGACGGCCGAGAATCCCGGCTGTTACGTCCACTACCTGCCCTGCCACGGTCCCAACGTCTACGACCGAACCATGGTCAGGAACGACGACTCGGTCGTAGTGCCCATCAACGGCACGCTGTACCCGCAGTGGGCGGTCGGCTTCGAGCGGCCCTTCGAGGAGCGTATCGAGGTGGTGTTCCGCGACGATCGCATCGTCGAGGTCAACGGCGTGAGCGAGGAGGCCGCGATCCTGCGCGACATGCTGGTCGACGGGGTGCTGATCGAGCTCGGCTGCGGCTTCAACCCCAAGGCGCCGCGCTACGAGGTCTACCCGGCCGGCTCCAATTCGCCCGGCGTGCTGCACTTCGGCATCGACCTCGCCAGGCCCAGCAACTACATCCGCCGCAAGATGCCGGAGTGGGAGGAGCCGCCAATCCACATGGACCTGATCGTGTTCGACATGACGCTCACCGCCGGCGAGGCGACGCTGATCGACGACGGCTACCTCACGGCCCTCGACGACCCGGCGGTGCGCGAGTTCGCACGCCGCTTCGGCGACGACGTGGACCTGCTCGAGAACTGGCCCGACTGAGTCCGCGCGGCTGCCCCGGCGCCGCGCGCGCCGCGGCAGCCAAGATGAATACCAACGATACAACCGAAACAGGAGATAAGACGATGAAACGACTGTCGCCGACCCTGGTCGCCGTGGCGATCGCCGCGTTCGCGGCCGACGCCTTGGCGCAGACCGTGATCCGCTTCGCCGAGTTCGGGCCGAACCGCGGCTCCCGTGCGGCGGCGCTCGAGTGGTGGGCCGACCAGATCGCCGAACGTTCCAACGGCGAACTCGAAGTCGAGTTCCACTGGGGCAAGGCCCTGCTCGACACCAAGGCGGTGCTCGGCGGCGTGGCCGACGGCGTCGCCGATGCCGGCACCGTCATGGGATTCTTCACCCCGCGCGAGGTTCGCGGCTACAACATCGGCGACCTGCCTGTGGCCAACTCCGACGAGTGGGTGGGCATGCGCGCGCTGTTCGACTACGCCCGCGAGAACCCGGCCATGCAGGCGGAGTTCGACAAGGCCGGCGTCGCCTACATGACCAATTACACCACCGGCCCGATCCAGCTCATCTGCAGTCAGCCCGTCGACGGCATCGACGACCTGGCCGGGCTCAAGGTCCGCGCCTCGGGCCCCTACGGCAAGGCGCTGGCGGCGCTCGGCGCCGACGTTCAGAGCATGGGCCAGGGCGAGGTCTACCAGGCGCTGGACAGCGGCCTCGTGCAGTGCAACCAGAACTACTACTACTCGATGAAGGCCTACAAGCAGTACGAAGTCGCGAACCATGTCGCCGAACTCGACTGGGGCCAGAACATGGCGTTCGGCATCGTCATGAACAAGGCTCTGTGGGACAGCCTCGACGACAACCAGCGCGCCGTGCTCGACGAGGTCAACTCGGACTTCATCGACTACATGGCCCAGGTCATGATCGAGGGACTGGAGCAGGACAAGGCCGAGATGATCGCCGGCATCGACGGCCACTCCATCACGGTGACCGCGTTCTCCGACGCCGACCGCGAGAAGCTGCTCGCCGCCGGCGCCGAGCAGGTGGACGAGTGGGTGAAGCTCGCCGCCGAGGAAGGTCTCGACGGCGCCGCCCTGCTGGCCGACTACCAGAAGCGGATCGACGCCTACTCGGCCGAACTGGCCGAGAAAGGCTATCCTTGGAACCGCTAGAGATCGACGAACCCGCGCCCGCCGGCCGCTGGCCGGTGGAGCGCGGGCTCGGCGCGCTGGCGCGCGTCGCCCTGGCGTTGCTGTGCGCCGTGGTCACCGTGAGCGTGATCACGCGCGCCTTGTGGCAGAACATCGTGCCCGACGACGTGCTGCTGGTCTCCGAGCTGATGGTGGCGGTGATCCTCGCCCCGCTGGCCCTGGTCACGGCGCGCGACGAGCACATCTCGGTGTCGGTGTTCACGCGCCGTGCCGGTGCCGGCGCGCGCCGGCTGCTCGCCGTGCTCGGCCACATCGCCGGCATCTGCTTCTTCGCGGTGCTGGCCTGGGCCTACTTCACCATGTTCTCCGATTCCTGGCAGACCGGCGAGTACTACGAGGGCATCCTCGGGATCCCGCACTGGGGCTCCCAGCTCTTCGCCGCGCTGGCCGTGTCGGTGGTGGTGGCACGCCTCGCGCTGATGCTGTTCCGGGACCTGTTTCGAGCGACAAGCCGCACGTAGTTCGACATGGAGCCGTTGACCCTCGCCACGCTGGTGCTGACCGGCGCCCTGGTGCTGCTGGTGCTGCGCGTGCCCATCGCCTACTGTCTCGGGCTGGCCGCCTGCGTCGGCCTGTTCCTGTTCTTCTCATGGCGCCCGGGCATGGAGTTCATGCCCGAGCGCGGCATCCGGCCGACCATCTCGCTGATCGGCTCGACCACCTTCGCCTTCGTGCACAACTTTCCGCTGAGCATGATCCCGCTGTTCGTCGGCCTCGGCCACGTGTGCTACAAGGCGCGCATCACCACGGACCTGTTCGACGCCCTCAGGGTATGGCTCACGCGGCTGCCGGGCGGGCTCGCCATCGCCTCGGTGGCGGGCTGCGGCGGCTTCTCCGCGGTCACCGGCTCGTCGGTCGCCTGCGCCTCGGCGATGGGCCGCATCGCGGTGCCGGAGATGCTGCGCCAGGGATATTCGCCACGCCTGGCCGCCGGCTCCGTGGCGGCGGGCGGCACGCTCGGCTCGCTCATTCCGCCAAGCCTGTTGTTCGTGATATACGCGATCTTCACCGAGCAGTCGGTGAAGAACCTTTTCCTGGCCGGCATCGCCCCGGGCCTTCTGTCGCTCGCGGGCTTCGTGCTGACGGTGCTGGTCTGGGTGCGCCTGCGGCCGGCCGACGCGCCGCCGGTCGCCGAGCGCTTCACCCGCGCCGAACGCGTGGAGGCGCTCGGCAAGCTGTGGCCCGTGGCCCTGCTGCTGGCGCTGATCGTGGGCGGAATCTATTTCGGTATCTTCACGCCCACCGAGGCAGCGGCGATCAGCCTGGCCGCGGCGATCCTCATCGGCATGCTGCGCGGCGCGCTGTCGCTTCGCGACCTGTGGGACGCCTTCGACGTCACCGTGCGGCAGACCGCCATGATCTTCGTGATCGCCCTCGGCGCCAAGCTGTTCGTGTCGTTCATCTCGCTGACCCGGGTCACGCCCACGGTGCTCGACTGGATCCAGTCGACGGGGGCCGGCCCGCTGGTGGTGATCGCCGCCCTGGTGGTGTTCTACCTCGTCATCGGCATGTTCCTCGATTCCATCGGCATCCTCGTGCTGACCCTGCCGTTCACGGTGCCGCTGATGGAGGGATACGGCCTGGATCTAGTCTGGTTCGGCGTGGTGGTGATCAAGCTGCTTGAGATCGGCCTCATCACCCCGCCCATCGGACTCAACGTCTTCGTGATCAAGGCCTGTTCGCCGCCCGCGGTGACACTCGAGCACGTGTTTCGCGGCGTGGCGTGGTTCCTGCTGCTCGATTTCGTGGTGCTGCTGGCGATCCTCGTATTCCCCGCGTTGTCTCTGACCATCCCCGCGGCGGCGGGGGGATGATTGAGTCCGGGAGCCGGTATCGGCGGCGATTCGGTCCGATGCCGAGCAAGCCGATGCGCTTGCCTGCGGGAAACCTGGCACTGTAGGAGCCGGCCTGCCGGCGATTCTTTCCGGGCGCCGTGCCCGCCGCGGCAATCGCCTGCAGGCAGGCTCCTACACCGCGGCTTCGATCTGCCGTGAGGCCGGGGCAGCGGCACTGTAGGAGCCGGCCTGCCGGCGATTCTTTCGGGCGCCGTGCCCGCCGAGGCAATCGCCTGCAGGCAGGCTCCTACACCGCG
>CBFGVH010000142.1:0-7495 GCA_965652415.1 uncultured Gammaproteobacteria bacterium
GCAAGTACAAGCGCCTCAAGCACCGCGGCGTCATCTGCGAGAAGTGCGGCGTCGAGGTGACCCTTTCCAAGGTTCGCCGCGAGCGCATGGGCCATATCGAGCTGGCAAGCCCGGTAGCGCACATCTGGTTCCTGAAGTCGCTGCCGTCCCGTCTCGGTCTGCTGCTTGACATGACCGTGCGTGAGATCGAGCGGGTGCTGTACTTCGAAGCCTACGTGGTCATCGATCCGGGCATGACCAGCCTGACCACCGGTTCGCTGCTTACCGAGGACGGCTACTTCGAGGCCATCGAGCAGTTCGGCGCCGAGTTCGACGCGCGTATGGGCGCCGAGGCCATCAAGGACCTGCTCATCGGGCTCGACCTGGAGCAGATCGCGGCCGAACTGCGTGGCGAGTTGGCCGAAACCAACTCCGACACCAAGCGCAAGAAGCTGACCAAGCGCCTGCGGGTGGTCGAGGCCTTCATCCATTCGGGCAACCGTCCCGAGTGGATGATCCTCGACGTCATGCCGGTGCTGCCGCCGGACCTGCGGCCGCTGGTGCCACTCGACGGCGGGCGTTTCGCGACCTCGGACCTCAACGATCTGTACCGCCGGGTGATCAATCGCAACAACCGCCTGCGCCGGCTGCTCGACCTCAACGCGCCCGACATCATCGTGCGCAACGAGAAGCGCATGCTGCAGGAGGCCTGCGACGCGCTGCTCGACAACGGCCGCCGCGGCAAGGCGGTGACCGGTCCCAACAAGCGCCAGCTCAAGTCGCTGGCCGACATGATCAAGGGCAAACAGGGCCGCTTCCGGCAGAACCTGCTCGGCAAGAGGGTCGACTACTCCGGCCGTTCGGTGATCGTGGTCGGTCCGACCCTGAAGCTGCACCAGTGCGGCATTCCCAAGAAGATGGCGCTGGAACTGTTCAAGCCGTTCATTTTCAGCAAGCTCGAACTGCGGGGGCTGGCCACCACCATCAAGCAGGCCAAGAAGATGGTCGACTCCGAGGAGCCGGTGGTGTGGGACATCCTCGAGGAGGTCATTCGCGAGCACCCGGTGCTGCTCAACCGCGCGCCCACCCTGCACCGACTCGGCATCCAGGCGTTCGAGCCGGTATTGGTGGAGGGCAAGGCCATCCAGCTTCACCCGCTGGTCTGCACGCCGTACAACGCCGACTTCGACGGCGACCAGATGGCCGTTCACGTGCCGCTGTCCATCGAGGCGCAGCTCGAGGCGCGCTCGCTGATGATGTCGTCCAACAACATCCTGTCGCCGGCCAACGGCGAGCCGATCATCGTGCCGTCCCAGGACATCGTCCTCGGCCTTTACTACATGACCCGTGAAAAGGTCAACGTGGCGGGCGAGGGAGGCGTGTTCGCGGATATCGACGAGGTGCGTCGCGCCTACGACACGCGCCGCGTGTCCCTTCATGCGCGGATCAAGGCGCGCATCGAGGAGTACTCCCGGTCGCCGGAAGGCGAGCTCGTGCGCTCGGTGTCGCTTACCGATACCACGGTCGGCCGCGCGCTGCTGTCGGGTATCCTGCCCAAGGGCATGCCGTTCTCCGAGCTGAACCGGGTGATGACCAAGAAGGCCATCTCCCAGGTCATCAACACCTGCTACCGCAACGTGGGTCTGAAGGAAACCGTCATCTTCGCCGACCAGCTGATGTACATGGGCTTCTCCATGGCTGCGCGCGCCGGCGTCTCCATCGGCGTCAACGACATGATGGTGCCGGACAGCAAGGAAAAGGTGCTGGGCGATGCCGAGAAGCAGGTCAAGAACATCCAGGACCAGTATTCCTCGGGCCTGCTGACCGACGGCGAACGCTACAACAAGGTGGTCGACATCTGGACCCACGCCAGCGACCTCGTTGCCAATTCCATGATGGACGAGCTGCGCACGGAGAAAGTCGAGGACGCCGAGGGCAACCTGGTCGACCAGGAGTCGTTCAACTCCATCTACATGATGGCCGATTCCGGCGCCCGCGGCAGCCATGCGCAGATCCGCCAGCTCGCCGGCATGCGAGGCCTGATGGCCAAGCCGGACGGCTCGATCATCGAGACACCCATCACCGCGAACTTCCGCGAGGGCCTCAACGTACTGCAGTACTTCATCTCCACCCACGGCGCCCGCAAGGGCCTGGCCGACACCGCCCTGAAGACGGCCAACTCGGGATACCTGACCCGCCGCCTCGTCGACGTGTGCCAGGACCTCGTGGTTACCGAGGACGACTGCGGCACCGAAGAGGGCATCGATCGCGAGGCCATCGTCCAGGGTGGCGAGGTAGTGATACCGCTTCGCGACCGAATCCTCGGCCGGGTGGTGGTCAACGACCTCGTCAGCCCGGTGGACGGAAGCGTACTGGTGGCGAAGGGCGAAGTGATCACCGAGACCGAGGTGGAGCTGATCGAGACCCACAACATCAACAGCGTCAGCGTGCGTTCACCGGTGACCTGCGCCACCCGCTACGGCATCTGTGCCGCCTGTTACGGGCGCGACCTCGGCCGGGGCCACCTCGTCAATATCGGCGAGGCGGTCGGCGTGATCGCCGCCCAGAGCATCGGCGAGCCCGGCACGCAGCTGACGATGCGCACCTTCCACATCGGCGGCGCGGCGTCTCGTGCCGCCGCCGTGAGCAGCATCGAGGTCAAGAACAAGGGCACGGCCAAGTTCAACCGGGTCAAGACCGTGGTGCGGTCGGACGGTGCCAACGTCGCCGTGTCGCGTTCGGGCGAACTGGTGATCCAGGACGTCCACGGCGTCGATCGCGAGCGCTACAAGGTGCCTTACGGCGCCATCATCTCGGTCAACGACGGCGACGACGTCGACGGCGGCCAGGTGATTGCGAAGTGGGACCCGCACACCCATCCGATCGTCACCGAGGCCGGCGGTCGCGTGGTCTTCACCGACATGGTCGACGGCGTCAGCGTCACCCGACAGGTCGACGAGATCACCGGCCAGTCGACACTGATGGTGCTCGACACCAAGCAGCGGCGCGGCAGCGCCCACGACATCCGGCCGACCGTTGGCGTGCTCGGCGAGGACGGCGAGCCGATCATGATCCCCGGCACGGAGATCCCGATCCGCTACCAGATTCCTCCCGGCGCCAGCATAATCGTCGGCGACGGACAGGCGGTGGCGGCAGGCGACATCCTGGCGCGCATCCCGCAGGAGTCGTCCAAGACACGCGACATCACCGGCGGCCTGCCGCGCGTGGCCGAGCTGTTCGAGGCGCGCAAGGCCAAGGAGCCGGCCATTCTCGCGGGCATCTCGGGCGTGGTTTCGTTCGGCAAGGAAACCAAGGGAAAGCAGCGGCTGATCATCACGGCTCCCAACGGCGAGTCCCTGGAGCACCTGATCCCCAAGACAAGGCCGATCAACGTGTTCGAGGGTGAGACGGTGGAGCGCGGCGAGGTGATCGTCGACGGGCCCCTGGTGGCCGAGGACATTCTCGAGCTTCTCGGCGTCGAGGCGCTGTGCAACTACATCGTTCACGAGGTGCAAGAGGTCTACCGCCTGCAGGGCGTGAAGATCAACGACAAGCACATCGAGGTCATCGTGCGCCAGATGTTGCGCAAGGTCCGGGTCGAGGACCCGGGAGACTCCTCGCTCCTGCCGGGCGACCAGCTCGACCGTGCCGCCGTGCTCGATGAGAACGAACGCCTTGTCGAGAAGGACAACCGGCCGATCTCGTATCTGCCGGTTCTGCTGGGCATCACCAAGGCCTCGCTGACCACGGACTCGTTCATCTCCGCGGCGTCCTTCCAGGAGACCACGCGGGTGCTGACCGAAGCCTCCATCAACGGCAAGGTCGATACCCTGCGGGGCCTGAAGGAGAACGTGATCGTCGGGCGCCTGATTCCCGCCGGGACAGGGCTCGCCTACCACGATGAGCGGCGCAAGCGAAAATCCCGCAGCGTGCGCCAGGCCAACGAGCTCGAGGAACTGCTCGGCAGCGCGGTCCTGAGCGCCGATTCGCCCCTGGGCGAGGACGGCGACGAGGCGGCATCCGCCTGACCACCCTGGCCGGCATCGCCGGCGGGCCCGCGTGGCTCGCCGGCGCGCCTTGACAGGGCGGTGTTTCGGGCCTAGAATCGCCGCCCTTTGTGACTGAGCCGAAATTTCCGGTACCCAAGCAATTCCTTTCACAAACATGCCAACAATCAACCAGTTAGTCCGCAAGCCGCGCACCCGCCAGGTGACCAAGTCCAGCGTGCCGGCGCTCGCCGCCTGTCCGCAAAAGCGCGGCGTGTGTACGCGGGTGTACACCACGACCCCGAAGAAGCCGAATTCGGCCCTTCGCAAGGTTGCGCGTGTGCGACTGACCAATGGTTACGAAGTGTCCACCTACATCGGTGGTGAAGGCCACAACCTTCAGGAACACTCCGTGGTGCTGATTCGTGGCGGACGTGTAAAGGACCTGCCGGGTGTCCGGTACCACACTGTGCGAGGCGCCCTCGATACGTCGGGTGTCGCGAACCGCCGTCAAGGCCGTTCGAAGTACGGAGCAAAACGACCGAAGTCCTGATTGAACGGGCCTCCCCGAGAGGTCGGTCGCGACAGGGTCTTCCGATTCCCGCCCCCTTCTCTACAGTGGGTCGGCTCTAGAACAGGCGAGTTCGCCAGGCTTCCTGAGGGAAGGTAAGGGCGCGCCGTCACCGAAAAACCGCTGCCGATAGTGCTGCGCGGCACTTTTGTGTCGTCTTCGCTCGCGGCGGTTTGCTGCGTCGGAGCCAGTCTCGCGGCGCGTAAATGCTTGAGTTTCCAGATTAACCGGACTGGTGTAATGCCAAGAAGAAGAGAAGTTCCCAAGCGGGAGATCCTGCCCGATCCGAAATTTCACGATCAGACGGTCGCGAAATTCGTGAACGTGTTGATGCGCGACGGCAAGAAATCGATCGCCGAGAACATCTTGTACGGTGCGCTCGATATCATCAAGCAGCGCGGCAAGGACGACCCGGTCGAACTGTTCAACGCGGCCCTCGATACCGTCAGTCCCGTGGTCGAGGTCAAGAGCCGCCGGGTCGGCGGTGCGACCTACCAGGTGCCGGTCGAGGTTCGGCCGTCGCGGCGCATGGCGCTGGCGATGCGCTGGCTGGTGGATGCCGCCCGCAAGCGCGGAGAGAAGTCCATGGCGGCCCGGCTGGCGGGTGAACTGATGGACGCCGCCGAGAACCGTGGCGCAGCCGCGCGCAAGAAGGAGGATACGCACCGGATGGCGGAAGCGAACAAGGCGTTCTCGCATTACCGCTTCTGACCGAATCCCGCGATCCGTCCTTACGACGAACTGCAACCCGAGAGACCGAAGCCGTGGCCCGCAAGACTCCCCTGGAACGATACCGAAACATCGGCATCATGGCCCACATCGACGCCGGCAAGACGACCACGACCGAGCGCATCCTGTTCTACACGGGCATCTCCCACAAGATCGGTGAGGTGCACGACGGCGCGGCGGTCATGGACTGGATGGAGCAGGAGCAGGAGCGCGGCATCACGATTACTTCGGCCGCTACCACCTGTTTCTGGAAGGGCATGGACGGCAGCCTGCCCGAGTACCGCATCAACATCATCGACACGCCCGGCCACGTGGACTTCACCATCGAGGTGGAGCGCAGCCTCAGGGTCCTCGACGGTGCCTGCGCCGTGTTCTGCGCGGTCGGCGGCGTGGAGCCGCAGTCCGAGACCGTGTGGCGCCAGGCCGACAAGTACGGCGTGCCGCGCATGGCGTTCGTCAACAAGATGGACCGCACCGGCGCGGATTTCTTTCGCGTGATTCGGCAGATCGAATCCCGCCTGGGCGCTCGCCCGGTAGTGCTGCAGGTGCCGATCGGCGCCGAGGACTCCTTCGCCGGCGTGATCGATCTCGTGAAGATGAAGGCCATCATCTGGGACGAAGAGACCAAGGGCGCGAAATTCGAGGAGCACGACATCCCCGCGGATCTCGTCGACACCTGCAACGAGTATCGCGAGAAGCTGGTCGAGGCCGCCGCCGAGGGCAGCGAGGAACTGATGGACAAGTACCTCGAGGGGGGCGAACTGACCGCCGAGGAGCTCAAGGCCGGCATCCGCGCCCGAACCCTCTCCGGCGAGATCGTGCCGGCGCTGTGCGGCAGCGCGTTCAAGAACAAGGGCGTGCAGGCCATGCTCGACGCAGTGATCGACTACATGCCGAACCCCACGGAAGTGCCGCCGATACGCGGCGTGCTCGAGGACGGCAGCGAGGGCGTGCGTAATTCCAGCGACGACGAACCGTTTGCGGCGCTCGGATTCAAGATCATGACCGACCCCTTCGTCGGTCAGTTGGTGTTCTTCCGCGTGTACTCGGGCGTCCTGAAGGCCGGCGACAGCGTCTACAACCCGGTCAAGGAGAAGAAGGAGCGCATCGGCCGCATCCTGCAGATGCACGCCAACGAGCGCGCCGAGCTCAAGGAGGTCCGGGCCGGCGAGATCGCCGCCGCGGTCGGCCTGAAGAACGTTACCACCGGCGACACGCTGTGCGACGTCGATCATCCGATCACCCTGGAAAGGATGGAATTCCCCGATCCGGTCATCTCCCAGGCGGTCGAGCCGAAGACCAAGACCGACCAGGAGAAACTGGGCGTGGCGCTTTCCAAGCTGGCCCAGGAGGATCCGTCGTTCCGCGTGCGCACCGACGAGGAATCCGGTCAGACCATCATCTCCGGCATGGGCGAGCTGCACCTGGAGATCATCGTCGATCGGCTCAAGCGCGAGTTCAAGGTGGACTGCAACGTGGGTAAGCCCCAGGTCGCGTACCGCGAGACCATCACGCGCACCGTCGAACAGGAGTACAAGCACGCCAAGCAGACCGGAGGCCGCGGCCAGTACGGCCACGTTCACCTGCGCCTCGAGCCTCTCGAGCCCGGCAGCGGGTTCGAGTTCGTCGACGAGATCAAGGGCGGCGTGGTGCCGCGCGAATACATCCCGGCGGTGGCGAAGGGCGTCAAGGACGCCATGGAATCCGGCGTGGTTGCCGGTTACCCGGTGGTTGACGTGCGTGTGGCGCTGTTCTTCGGTTCCTATCACGAAGTCGACTCCAGCGAGCACGCGTTCCGCGCCGCGGCGATCCAGGCCTTCAGGGAGGGCTGCCAGAAGGCGCGTCCCGTGCTGCTCGAGCCCATCATGGCCGTCGAGGTCGTGACCCCCGAGGAGTACATGGGCAACGTCAACGGCGAGATCAACTCGCGCCGCGGCGTGATCCTCGCCCTCGAGGACGCTCCGTCGGGCAAGATCATTCGCGCCGAGGTGCCGCTGGCCGAGATGTTCGGCTACGCGACCACCCTGCGCTCGGCGACCCAGGGCCGCGCCACGTACTCGATGGAGTTCAAGAAGTACGCTCAGGCGCCCAGCAATGTCGCCGAAGTCGTGATGAAGAAGGCGAGCTGAGCCTGGGTCATCGCAGTCGAAACCACGTAGTCAAGAGGAATCAACCGTGTCGAAAGCAAAATTTCAGCGTTCCAAGCCGCATGTGAATGTGGGGACGATTG
>CBFGVH010000143.1:0-7396 GCA_965652415.1 uncultured Gammaproteobacteria bacterium
CCACCAACTGCTCGCCCAGGCGGATGCGGCTGAAGTCGTGGCGCGCGTCCGCGGTCACCTCCGGATCGCCGATGATCAACCATTGCTGGGCCGTCGCCAGCCGGTTGTACCAGGCGCTGACCACGAACCGCGACAGCGCGACCCACACCGCGAACGAGGCCATCGCCACCACCAGCACGCCGCGCCAGTAGATGGTGCTGCGGCTGCCGGCGTGGGTTTGTTCCGGCAGCACGTAGATGATCGCCGCCAGCAACAATCCTGCGACCACCACGGCGGCCACTCCCTGGATGGGAAACGCCACGCTGGGAAAGTTGTAGTCGACGCGGTACACGTCGAGCATGTACAGCGTCAGGCAGGTGAGCGCGACCGCGGCGTAAAGCTGGATCGAGGTGAAATCGATGGGCGAGCCGATGTGAAACCGGTGGGCGATGTCGAAGATTGCAACCAGCGCGACGACGTCCAGGACCAGCAGCAGGGCGCCGGCGCGGGAGCGGGCGAACAGGGCGAAGCGCATCAGGCGAGGATCTCGTCGATGACCGCCGTGTTGACGCGCCTGACGTCGAACCGGCGCTCCGCAAGCGCCCTCGACGCCGCGCCCATGCGCGCGGCGAGTGCCGGGTCAAGCAGGAACCGCCCCATGGCCTCGGCCAGTGCGGCGGCATTGCGCACCGGAACGAGGAACCCGTTTTCGCCGGGTACCACCGCCTCGCGGCAACCGGGCCAGTCGGTGGTCACCACCGGTTTGGCCATCGCCAGCGCCTCCAGGGAGGTTCGCGGCAGGCCTTCGCCGTACCACGAGGGCAGGACGAACACCATGGCCCGCGCGAGATGCGGCCTGACGTCGTCGGCCTCGCCCAGGTACTCGATGACTCCCTCGTCGTGCCAGCGCCGGATCGTGTCGGCGGCGACGGCCGAGGGCGACGCGCTCAGTGGACCGAGCACCATGAATCGTGCATTGGGATGGTGCGACTTGAGCCGCCGCGCGGCATCCACGAAATCCTCGATTCCCTTCTCCTTCAGCAGCCGCGCAATCAGCAGGAACGTTCCCGCCACGGTCTCGCCGGAGCGCGGTGAAAAGCGGGACGTGTCGCCGCCGGAGCCGCCGACCACGACCGCCTTCGCCTCGGCCACGAACCGACGAGCGACGAAGTAGTCTCGGTCATCGCGGTTCTGGAAGAACACCCGCCGGTTGCGCGCCAGGGCGCGGCGGTAAATCGGCGCCACCGCCGCGCGCAGGAGCCGCTGCTGCGCGGTGGCCTCGCCGAACAGGTAGCCTCGGCCCGGCACCATCGAGTACACCCGCCGGCACCCGAGCCGGTACGCGGCTACAGACGCGTATATCACCGGCTTGATGGTGAAGCTGAAAACGATATCGGCGCCGCTTTGGCCTATCAGCCGTGACAGCTCCCGGTAGCTCATCCACTCGCAGAAGGGATTCATGCCGTGCCCGGAAAGGCGCCAGTCGAGCACCGCCACGCCCATTGCCTCGAGCCGGGGCACGGCGTCGTCACGCGGGACGATGGCGCTGACCTTCATCCCGCGTTCGCGCAGCGAGCGGATCAGTTCGCCGCGCATGTTGAGCAGGTAGCGCGCGGTGTTGTACACGAACACGATGGACGTCGGCGCCTCGCCGGTCAATGCCGCTCGCCCGCTGCGGGCGCGCCGCTGTCAAGAACGCCGGCCGACGTCGTAGTACTCCCGGTACCAGTCGACGAACCGCGCGACGCCCTCTTCCACCGTGGTGGCCGGGCGATAGCCTAGGTCGAGCTCGAGCGCGGCGACGTCGGCCGTGGTGGCCGGCACGTCGCCGTCCTGCATGGGCATCAGGTCAAGCTCCGCCTTCGTCCCGAGACATTCCTCGAGCACCTCGATATAGCGCATGAGCTTCACCGGGCGGTTGTTGCCGATGTTGTAGACGCGGTACGGGGCGAGGCTCGATGCCGGGTCCGGGTCGTCGCCGGACCACTTCGGATCGGGCGACGCTGGCCGGTCGATGACCCGCACCACGCCCTCGACGATGTCGTCGACATAGGTGAAGTCGCGAACCATGTCGCCGCGGTTGTACACGGGGATCGCCTCGCCGGCCAGGATGCCGCGTGTGAACTTGAACAGCGCCATGTCCGGCCGCCCCCACGGGCCGTAGACGGTGAAGAAACGAAGCCCCGTGCACGGCAGCCGGTACAGGTGGGCGTAGGCGTGGGCCATGAGTTCGTTGGCCTTCTTGGACGCGGCGTACAGCGAGATGGGGTGGTCGACATTGTCGCCCTCGCCGAACGGTAGCCGGGTGTTGGCGCCGTAGACCGAGCTCGACGAGGCGAACACGAGATGCCCGACGTTCGAATGCCGGCAGCCCTCGAGCACGTTGCCGAAGCCGACGAGATTGGCATCGACGTACGCCGCCGGGTTCTCGATGGAATAACGCACCCCCGCCTGCGCGGCGAGGTTCATCACCGCGTCGAAGCGTTGACGGGCGAACAGCTGCTCCATCGCCGGCCTGTCGGCGATGTCCAGTTTCTCGAAAATGAAACCGTCGCGACCCTCGAGGCGCGCCAGGCGAGCCTTCTTCAGGCCGACATCGTAGTAGTCGTTGAGATTGTCTACCCCGTACACCTCGTCGCCCCGTTCGACCAGGCGCAAGGCCAACGCGGCGCCGATGAAGCCCGCCGCGCCGGTGATCAGTACTCGCATGTGAACAGTGTTCCTTTAGAAGTCGTGAATGAATTCCGCATCACAGGCTCCAGTAGCCCAGGCTCCGGGCGTCGAACTCCGCGGCATCGAAACAGGACTTGACGTCGACGAACACGCCCGGTTTCTTCAGTCGCGCAACCAGGGCGTCGAGTCCGGCCTCGCGGTAGGCGTCGTGGGCCACGGCCAACACCAGGGCGTCGCAGTCGGGCATCTCGTCGAGGCTCACCAGGCGCTCGCCGTACTCATGCATGGCTTCGTCCTCGTCCGCCACCGGGTCGTTGATGGCGACCTCGATCCCGTAGGTGCGAAGCTCGCGGGCGATCTGGACAACCTGGGTGTTGCGAATGTCGGGACAGTTCTCCTTGAACGAGAAACCGAGGATGTTCACGCGCGCGCCGCGCAGCTCGCAGCCGCACTCGAGCATGCGCTTGACGGCCTTCTCGGCGACGAACTTGCCCATGGTGTCGTTGATGCGACGCCCGGCCAGGATCACCTCCGGGTGATAACCCAGCGCCTGCGCCTTGTGGGTGAGGTAGTACGGGTCCACGCCGATGCAGTGGCCGCCCACCAACCCGGGACGAAACGGCAGGAAGTTCCACTTGGTTGCCGCGGCGTCGAGCACCTCGCGGGTGCTGATGCCCATGCGCTCGAAGATCACCGCCAGCTCGTTGACCAGCGCGATGTTGAGGTCGCGCTGGGTGTTCTCGATCACCTTGGCCGCCTCGGCGACGCGGATGCTCGGGGCGACGTGGATTCCCGCCTCGACCACCGACGCGTAGATGGCCCTGACGGTCTCCAGCGACGCCGCGTCGTCGGCCGAGACCACCTTGGTGATCCTCTCCAGGGTGTGCTCGCGGTCGCCCGGGTTGATGCGCTCAGGCGAGTAGCCGACGTGAAAGTCGTCGCGCCATTTCAGGCCCGACACCTGCTCGAGCACCGGCACGCAGACCTCTTCGGTGGCGCCCGGATAGACCGTCGACTCGTAGACCACGAGGCTGCCGCGTCCCATCACGGAACCGACGGTGCGGCTGGCCGCGACCAGCGGCCCGAAATCCGGACGCCGGGCCTCGTCGATGGGCGTGGGCACCGCCACGATGAATACGTCACAGCCGGCCATGCCCCCGGCATCCTGCGTGAACGTCAAGCGTGAGGCCCGCGCCAGCTTCTCGCTCGTGACCTCGCCGGCCGGATCGATGCCGTTGCGATAGGCCTCGAGCTTGCTCCCGTCGAGATCGAAGCCGACGGTGTCGTAGTGCCGGCCGAGAGCCGTCGCGAGCTGGATGCCGACGTAGCCGAGTCCAACGATGGCGATTTTCATGGCTGTTGTTCGATCATGGCCGAGGGTGATTCCGTTCAGGCACGCTACCGCCCTGCGATGTCCCGGGACTCGCATGGGCATGCAGCGAACCGGCTCGCGTACGGGCCGGTCGATTGTCAGTTTTCCGGCTTCAGGCCGAGAACGTCGGGGATGTAGACCTTGAGTTCCGGACTCTCGCCGGCAAGCCGCGAGCGAAGTTCGTCGGCGCCTTCGATGCGCGTCAGGATCCGGGGCAGCGCCGGCAGGTCGTCGAGCCGGCGCCACACGGTGCGCGAAAAGAACCGGGTCCGCTCGCCGGACTCGTCCAGCAACCCGGCCACGGACACGTTGGCCTCCATGGCCTTCAGAAACGCGATCTCCGCAAGTTCCGAGTTCCCGCACAGCACCACCGAGTCGACGCCGTCCTCGGCACAGCGGCCGAACACGCGCCCGCACGAATCGGCCGCCGCGCGATAGAAATCCAGGGACGAAGACAGGAAGCGCGCCGTCAGGCGGGCCTTCTCGCGAAAGCCCTTCGGCGTCAGGTAGTACAGGTAGCGGTTGGCGGGCGCTTCGTTGATCTTGATGTAACCCTTGCGGACGCAGCGCTTGATGTAGGAATTGGTCAGGCCGAGGGCCACGCCCATCTGGCTGGCGAGCCGGCGCTGACTGATCTCGCGCTCGGAGTCGATCGCCGACAAGACCTCGAGGGTCAACCGGTCCTGCCTTGAATCGTCGCCGTTCATTTCGTGAACACTATACATCGAAGGCACTGCGGACTCAATGCAGAATTGCCTGAAATACCGGGATTTTCCGGCCCCGGGGTCGCCGCTCTAGAGCGCGCCGACCACGTCGACGACGGCGTCGGCGACGCGGGCCTGGTCGGCTTCGCGTATATAGGGGTGCATGGGTATGCTGAGCACCCTGGCGCTCACGTCTTCGCACACGGGCAGATGGAAGCCGTCGTCGCGAAACGCGGGCTGCCGGTTGAGGGGAACCGGGTAGTGCACCGCGGTGGGAATGCCGCGTTCGGCCAGGCGCGCCTGAACGGTGTCGCGCTCGGGCACCAGCAGGGTGTACTGGGCGTAGACGGAGCGATTGCCCTCGGCGACGTGCGGCACCACCACGTCGACCGACCCGTCGAGGCGCTCGGCGAACAGTCGGTCGTAGCGCGCGCCCGCGGCGGCCCGCAGCTCGATCTCCTCCTCGAACAGCTCCAGCTTGGCCAGCAGCACCGAGGCCTGGAACGACGACATGCGGCCGTTGATGCCGAGGCGCGCATGGTGGTAACGCGCGCTCTGGCCGTGGTCGCGCACCTGCTTGAGCGCCGCGGCGAGGGCGTCGTCGTCGGTGAAGCAGGCGCCGCTGTCGCCGTAGCCGCCGAGCGGCTTGGAGGGAAAGAAACTGGTGCAGCCTATGTCCGACAGTGCACACGAGTATCGGCCGCCCCTGGTGGCGCCGAAGCTCTGGGCCCCGTCCTCGATGACGGGGATGCCCCGGGGCGCCGCGATGGCATTGATGGCATCCATGTCCGCGCACTGGCCGAATATGCTGACCGGCAGGATCACCCGCGTGCGGTCCGTGATCGCGGGCTCCAGCAGGGCCGGGTCGAGGTTGTAGGTGTGTGGATCTATGTCGACGTAGGCCGGCCGCGCCCCGATCAGGCGGATCATCTCGCCGGTGGCGGCGAAGGTGAACGGCGAGGTGACCACCTCGTCCCCCGCCTCGACGCCCGCGGCCATGAGCGCGATCAGGAGCGCGTCCGTGCCGTTCGACACGGCCACCGCGTGACCCACGCCGATCAATTCGGCCAGGCGCGACTCCAACTCCTCGATCTCCGGGCCGCCGATGTAGCGGCCGTGGGCAAGCACCCCCAGCAGGCCGGACTCGACACGGGAGCGGATTCGCCGCTGCTGCAGTGCCAGGTCGATGAACGGCACCGGCCCTTCGCCACTCCCGCCGCCAACGAGTTCGGCGAGGGTGATCTCGCCCTCCCCCGCCGCACCGGTCACTACCAGGCGCGCGCCCGGGCAGAGCCGACCGAGTCCGCCGCGCACCTGGCGCTCGAGCCAGTCGGGCGCGTCGAGCAGGTCGCCGTCTCCCGCCGGCGAGGCAAGCCACGTGCAGCGGCGGGCGAATGTGTCGAGACGGACCCGGGCGCCGTCGACCCCCTCCCCCGTTCGCGCCGCCAGCTCGTGGATCATGGCGCTCGCGGCCGCCAGCGGGATCCACAGTCCGTCCGAGCAAGCCTCGATGCGGTCGAGCAGCCGGCCAACGCGCGGGTCGGAGTCTTCCGCCAGCAGGTCGACGACGGTAGCGGGATGAAGGAGATAGTCGGTCATGGTTGCCGGGGCTTAAGGGTCCGTGTGTCAGTCGATGTGAGCGAGCCAGCCGCGCACGCCGTAGACGACGATGCCGAGGTACTCGCGAATGGTCGAGGTGTTGAACGCCAGCGCCGCGGCCGACGGCAGCAAATCGAACAGGACCGGGGCGCGGTAGTCGCTGACGGAGAAGTCCACGGGATACGGAACGGCCTCGATGCCGGCCCCCCGGAACGTCGCCAAGGCGCGCGGCATGTGAAAAGCGGAAGTGACGAGGAGTATAGTTCGTGCATTCTCGCGATCAAGGATTTTCTTGGTTTCCAGTGCATTACCTCGAGTGTTGCGGCTCGCCTCCTCGATCACGATGGCGCGGCGCGGCACGCCCCACTCCTCGAGCAACTGCGCGACGTAGTACGACTCACCGCGCACGCCCTCGCCCTGGTCGAACACGTTGCCGCCGGTGACGACGACCCGCGGCGCCCTGCCCGCCCGGTACAGGCGGGACGCGGCCAGCACCCGGTCGGCGGCATCGCTCAGTTCCGCCTCCACCATGGGCGGCAGCGGCAGGTACAAGGCCCCGCCCAGCATCACGATGGCATCCACCGCCGGCGCCTCGTGCGCCGCAATGGCCGGGTACCAACCTTCGAGCTTCAGTCGGAAGCGCTCCGCCAGGTACGGGTTGGACGCCGCCAGGAGCAGGACGAGGGCGAGCGCGATCCACGCCCGCCCTCCACGCTTCGAGCGCAGCAGCGCCACGATCAGTAGGAGAAGAACAATCGTCAGCGGGTAGACGAGGTACGGGAGGAATTTCGACAGTTGGATCCACATGGTGGGTTCTGGAGGTCGTGGTTGTTACCGTCGGTCATGGAACCTTGGCACTGTAGGAGCCGGCCTGCCGGCGATTCCGGCAATCGGCGTGCACTCCGCTCCAATCGCCTGCAGGCAGGCTCCTACAGCGGCTTCGTCAGGCCGGCGATCTCTCTCGCGCCGTGCCCGCCGGCAGGCTCCTACAGCGGCTTCGATTCGCCGTGGAGTCGGGTCTTGGCACTGTAGGAGCCGGCCTGCCGGCGATTCTTTCGGGCGCCGTGCC
>CBFGVH010000144.1:0-7369 GCA_965652415.1 uncultured Gammaproteobacteria bacterium
TCCTCTACGAACACCACCTGCCGATTATGGCCACGCTGCACAATATGGTGCGGCAAACCCAGAACAATCACCCTCGCCCGCCTTGGCATATAACGTCCTCTGTGGCTAGCCTCTACTTTCCAAAACTATTTACTTCGAATCAAAAAAAGGCTCTGGAAAATAATTCTGCCCCCTTTTTCCTTGCTGTCCCCTTTTTCCTTGTCCCCTTTTCCTTAGCGCGCTCGGGTTGAATCGAGGACGGCGTAACTGACTGCCCACTGCATTGGGTCGTCCGTGCCCTGGTCGCGGAACATGACGTGGCGCAGACGGTCGCCGAGGGTTACCCCGATGCCGTGCAGATGATGGTCGGAGTTGCCGAAAGCGAATTCGAACCCCTGAAGCATGACCGACCCTTCGGGGATCCAGCCGTCGGTGTTGCGATGACCGGTGCCGGACGCGGATCCCACGGCGGCGACGACGGAACCGGGAATCCAGGCGTATTGAATCGTGACTTCGTAGGGTCGCAGGTTGCCGGGGGAGGCGGCGGGGGCGGTTGCCGCGCCCGCCACCACGTGGCCGAACGGCGGCAGAACGAGTCCGCCCAGCGCCGACCAGCCGATGCTCTCCAGGTTGCGAATGTCGAACCCCTGGTCGTCGATCAGCCACACATGGGCGATGCGGGATTCGGGAGCAAGGCGGACGCCAATCGAGCGGACATTGGCATCGCCGCCGCCAAGTCGGCGAAACTCGAACCCGGTCAGCACCAGCGTGGAGTCGGGGGGACCGGGTTCCAGCGCGAGATCCATGCGACCACCGCCGCTCGCCCGTGCCGTCCCGGCGCGGCCGGCGGATACGACCGCCCAGGTTGCGGTGGCGGAGAACCGGTCCTGGCCGTCGGAGTCGTTGAGCGCGAACTGGGCGAAGCGGTCGTCCGCCAGTACGGCGATGCGGTTGATCTTGTGGTCGCGATCGCCGAATTGCAGTTCGAACCGCTGCAGGCCGGCGACCGGCGTCAAAGGCGGGCGCGCTGCGGCCCGGACCATCCCCGTACCGCCGGACATCGATGCCTCGGCCTTGCTCCAGGTCGAAGCGGGCATGCTGACGCCGAGCGGTTTCGCGGCAAGCTCGACGACGGCGGGCAGAGTCACGGCCGCGGGGCCGCCGGGCGATGGCCCACCGGCAGTGGCGGCGTTGTCCCACCGACAGGCCGCGATCGCCTCGGCCCGCGTCATGCGGGCTCGCAGGCGTTCGGAGAAGCAGTCGATGGTGGCACCGTGGGAGAGCGTTCCCGCGCACAACTCGACGCCTTCCTGCCAAGTCCACGCGCCGCCCCCGCCGCGATCGAGGCGCGGGCTCGTGTACACGCGAAAACATTCCGCGGGCGCCCGGCTGTCCTCCGCGCCGGCACACAGCCGCGCCACGTTGGACGGGCTCCAGTTGACGTTCCCCGCCGAATTCCAGGCCAGCCGGCCCTGGACGGCCTGCGCACATACCTGGCTCTCGGCCAAGGCATCAGTTGCCGTCAGGATCGAGAGAACCAGCACGATCCGGGACAGCTTTACGGCCTGCAGCGATATCACGGCATGCCCTCCACCAATGTCGCCAAAAAAGGGGACGGAGGGATTAAAGTTTAATCCCTCCGTCCCCTTTTTTCTCGCCGCCTTTTTTGCCGGGGGTTGACAGGAAGGGCTTGGCGTTTCACAGTATTGTCCGACCTGTGAACATAAATCCGTAGGGCGAACGATCACGATTCGCCCTGCCAGTCGGGAGATCCGGTGAGCGGCAGGATCAGGCTTGCGATTGCGCGGCTTTGGTACGAGGGCAACAGCTTCAACCCGGTGCCGGTGCGCCTGGCGCACTTTCGGGCGCGGGAGTGGGTGTGCGGGGCGGAGGCGGAGTCGTTTTATGCCGGAACGGCCACCGAGATGGGGGGTGTGCTGGGGTTCCTGGCTGATCGTCCGGACTGGGACGGGCGGTTCCTGCGGTGTGCTTCCGCGTCGCCGGGCGGGCCGGTGGTGCAGGAGGACCTCGATGCGATCTGTGACGAGATCGTGGATGGGGTCGCTTCGGGTTCGTGGGATGCGGTGTACCTGTCGCTGCATGGCGCGCTTCTCGGCACGGCCGACCTTGCCCCGGAGCGGCGCCTGCTGGAACGGGTGCGCGCGGCCGTGGGGCCCGGCGTTCCGGTGGCGGCCACTTTCGACATGCATGCTTGCCTCGACCCGGCAATCGGCGGTCTCGTCGACGTGCTGACCGGGTACCGCACCTATCCCCACGTCGACATGGACCAGACGGCGCGGCGGGCGCTGGCGCTGCTCGACAAGGCCGTTCGCGGCGAGATCCGGCCCGCGGTCACGCTCGTTCCCGTGCCCATGTTGCCGGCCAGCCACGGAATGCGGACCGACTCGGGGCCGATGGCAGAGCTGGTGGCACTGGCGGCGACGGAGGAGGACTCACCCGTGGTCTACGATGCCACCGTGTTCGGCGGCTTCGCGTACGCCGACAGTCCCCATGCCCATGCCACCGTGAGCCTGTGCCATGAGCGCGGGGAGGATATCGAGCCTGTCGCCCGGCGGCTGGTGAGCGCGGCCCTTGAGCGCCACGGGCGTTTCGGCGCCGATTTGCCGGATGCGGCGGCGGGCATCGGCGAGGCCCGGCGGTTGCTGGCAGGCGGTGTGCACTGGCCGGTGGCGGTGCTCGAGCCCTCGGACAATCCGCTCTCGGGTGGGCTCGGCGATACCACCGGGCTGTTTCGGGCGCTGGTCGAGGGCGTGGCCGATACGCCGGCAATATTCGCATTCTTTCATGATCCGGAACTTGTCGCGCGTGCGCACGATCTCGGCGAGGGCGCAGCAATCGAGTCGGAGCTCGGCGGGCGCATCGCCCCGGTGTTCGGTGCACCGGTGCCGTTCTCGGGCCGGGTGGCGCGGCTCACGGACGGGCACTTCACCAACGCCGGGCCGATGGACCGGGGGCTGAAGGTGAACCTCGGGCGCACGGCGGTCCTGGCGCGGGGCGAGTTGCGCGTGGTGGTCGCCGAGACCTGCCAGGGCGTTTACGACCCTGCGTGGTTCGCGCTGCACGGTATCGACCTCGCGGCCGTCGCCATCGTCGCGGTGAAGGCGAAGAACCACTTCCGCGCCGCCTTCACTGCGCTTACCGGCGCTATCGTCGAGGTGGACACGCCCGGACCGGCGCCGGCCGACCTGTCCCTGCTGAACTACCAACACGTGCCGCGACACTACCTCGCGGCCGCCAAGCGGTCCTGATGTTTCACTGAATGACCTTCATGTCCGGATCACCTTCAAAGAGCGCAACTTTTGACGCCGTCGTCATCGGCGGCGGGCACAACGGGCTCACCTGCGCCGGCTACCTCGCTCGCGCGGGGCGCAAGGTGGCGGTCGTGGAACGCCGGCACATCGTCGGCGGGGCGTGCGTGACCGAGGAGTTCTTCCCCGGCTTTCGCAATTCGTCGTGCGCCTATCTCGTCGGCCTGCTGGCGCCGGAGGTGATCCGCGACCTCGACCTGCACCGGCACGGCCTCGAGATCCTGGAGCGCCAGGGCGGCGTGATCAGCGCGCTGCCGGACGGCCGCTGCCTGGAGCTGCTGGCGGATATCGAGTCGGTCAAGGCGCAGCTGCCGCCGGCCGATGCGCTCGCCTACGAGGAACTGTCAGGCCTGCTCGACCGCGTCTCCGTCGTGATGCGAGCCATCGCCCGCGAGCGCGCGCCGGACATGACCGGCGGCTGGGGCGAGATGTTCCAGGCACTGCGCGCGGGACGTCACCTGCGGCGGCTGCCGGCTTCCGATCGTGCCGACTTCGCCACGTTGATGTTCCAGAGCCTGGGCGACTTTCTCGACGCCCGCTTCGAGGACGAGGCCTTCAAGGGCCTGTACGGGGTGAAGGGCCTGGTGGGCAACATGGCCAGTCCCTATGCGCCCGGCACCGCCTACGTGTTGTTGCATCACGTGTTCGGCGAGGTCAACGGCAAGCGCGGCAAATGGGGCCAGCCGCGCGGCGGCATGGGCGCCATCACGCAGGCCATGCAGAAGTCGCTCGAGGCGCGCGGCGGCAAGGTGTACCTGGGGCAGGGCGTTCGCGAGGTGATCGTCGAGGGCGGACGCACGGGCGGCGTGGTGCTCGAGGACGGGACCACGCTGCGCGCGCCGGTGGTGGCGTCGAGCATCAACCCGAAGCTGTTGTTTCTCAAGCTGATGGACGCCGGGCAGCTCGAGCCGCACTTTCGCCGCCGCATCGAGGCCTGGCGCTGCCGCTCGGGCACGTTTCGCATGAACGTGGCCCTGTCCGAGCTGCCGGACTTCATCGCCCGACCGGGGCGCGAGGTGATGCGGCACCACCAGGGCACCATCATGATTGCGCCATCGCTGCCGTACCTGGAGCAGGCGAGTGACGACGCGCGCATGAAGGGCTGGTCGGAGAAACCGGTGATCTCGATGTGCCTGCCGAGTACCGTGGATAACACGCTGGCGCCCGAGGGCATGCACATCGCGGGCCTGTTCTGCCAGCACTTCAACCCGGTGCTGCCGAACGGCGAGAGCTGGTACGACCATCGCGACACGGTCGCGAAGCTCATCATCGATACCATCGGCGAGTACGCGCCCAACTTTCCCGGCTCGGTGCTTGGCTACAAGGCACTCTCGCCGCTCGACCTCGAGGAAGAATACGGTCTCGTCGGCGGCGACATCTTCCACGGCGAGATGCATCTCGACCAGTTGTTCAGCCTGCGGCCGGCAGCCGAGGCGGCCGACTACACCACGCCCGTCGACGGTCTGTACCTGTGCGGATCGGGCGCCCATCCGGGCGGCGGCGTGACGGGACTGCCGGGGTGGAACGCGGCGCGGACCATACTCGGCCGGCGAAATCCAAGGGGTCAGACCCCTTAGACTGACGAGACGACCATGGATACTAAGCGCGAACACACGCGGGCGGATGAAGGTCGGGGCGTGAACGGTCGGACCGAGGAAGGCGAGGGCGGCGACTTCGTGCGCTCGCTGGCACGCGGGCTCGCCGTGCTCAAGGCGTTCGACCGCGACGACCCGGCCATGACGCTGAGCGACGTAGCGCGCAAGACCGGACTGTCGCGGGCCGCGGCGGGGCGGTTCCTGAAGACCCTGGTCACGCTCGGCTATGCCAGTTTCGACGGCCGCGACTTTCGCCTGCGGCCGCGCGTGCTTGAACTCGGCACGGCTTACTTCAGTTCGCACTCCTTCGTCGATATCGCGAGCCCCCTGCTCAAGCAGGCCGCGGACAAGGCCCGAGAGCCTTGTTCCATGGCGGTGCTCGACAGCGGCGAGATCGTGTACGTGGCGCGCCATACCGCCAATCGCATGATGTCCATCACCATCCCCATTGGCAAGCGCTACCCGGCGCATTCCACCTCGCTCGGGCGGGTGCTGATGGGGGCGCTGCCGGACGAGGAACTCGAGGCGATGATCGACGCCGCAGAACTCAAGCAGGTGACGCCGTTTACCGTCACCGACAAGGCGGAGCTGAAGGCCATGATCCTGAGCGGGCGAGAGCAGGGCTACCAGGTGGCCGAGAGCCAGCTCGAGGTGGGAATCCTGTCGGTCGCGGTGCCGGTGCGCGACGGCAGCGGCAAGGTGATCGCCGCCATCAACATGGGCGTGCCGTCCTCGCGCCACGACCGCACCAGTCTCGAGCTCGAATTGCTGCCGATCCTGCAGGAGACCGCGGCGGAAATCGCGCTGGCGCTGGGGTCGGGGCGGTGAAGGTGCTAAGGGTGGTGCTAAGGGGTCTGACCCCTTTTTCCAAGAAAAAGGGGTCAGACCCCTTGGGTTGCCGCCGTGGTTTCCTTGACCCCGGGAAAGCCGCTTTGCTAGGCTGCGTCCACCAAGCGAACGTATGCCCGTCTGGCGAACATAGTAGATGAACCAGGCGGCGCCGAACACGGTTATGAACGAAGCGACTCCTATCGTCGTCAGCGACCTGCACAAGAGTTTCGGCACGCTCGAGGTGCTCAAGGGCATCTCGATGACCGCCGAGAAGGGGGACGTGATCTCCATCATCGGTGCCAGCGGCTCGGGCAAGAGCACGTTCCTGCGCTGCATCAACCTGCTCGAGACCTACGACCGGGGAGAGATCCGCGTGTTCGGCGAGAAGCTCAAGGTGGGGCCGAAGGGGCGCATCGATCACCGCCAGGCCGACCGCATCCGCACGCGGGTGGGCATGGTGTTCCAGAGCTTCAACCTTTGGTCGCACCGCACCATCGCCCAGAACCTCACCGAGGCGCCCATCCACGTGCTGGGTCTGCCGAGACGCGAAGCCGAGGAGCGTGCCAATGCGCTGCTGGAGAAGGTCGGCATCTACGAAAAGCGCAATCACTACCCGAGCCACCTCTCGGGCGGCCAGCAGCAGCGCGCGGCCATCGCGCGGGCGCTCGCCATGGAGCCCGACGTGCTCCTGTTCGACGAACCCACCAGCGCCCTCGACCCCGAGCTCGTCGGCGAGGTGCTGCGGGTGATGCGCACTCTCGCCGAGGAGGAGCGCACCATGGTGATCGTGACGCACGAGATGCGCTTCGCCCGCGAGGTGTCGTCCAGGGCGATGTATTTCCACGAGGGCCTCGTCGAGGAAGAAGGCCCTCCCGAGCAGGTGTTCGGCGACCCGTTGTCGGATCGCTGTCGCCAGTTCGTCCGCCAGGCCTTTGACGGATGAGCCGGAACCAACCCAGAGCCATTGCCCACAAACAGTCGGAGTGAAACCATGACCAAAGCCAAGTTCGTTACCACCACCATCGTCGCCGCGGCGATGGGCCTTGCAGCGGGGGCGGCCAGTGCCGAGACCCTGCGTATCGCGACCGAAGGCGCCTACCCGCCGTTCAACTTCGTCGACTCGAGCGGCGAGCTGCAGGGCTTCGACGTCGACATCGCCAAGGCGCTGTGCGCCGAGATGCAGGTCGAGTGCGAGATCACCGCGCAGGCCTGGGACGGCATCATTCCCGGCCTCAACGCGGGCCGTTACGACGCCATCGTCGCCTCCATGTCCATCACTCCGGCCCGGCTCGAAGCGGTGAACTTCACCCAGCCGTACTACCAGGCCGGCGCGGTGCTGGTGGCGCCGGTCGACAGCGACCTCATGCCCACCGCCGAGTCGCTCGAGGGCCGCACCATCGGCACGCAGCGCGCGTCGACCTACGCCAACCTCATCGAGCAGAAGTTCCCCGGTGCCGACATGCGGCTGTACGACACCGTCGAGAACCACAACCTCGACCTCACAGCCGGCCGCATCGATGCCGTGATCGCCCAGCGCATCTTCATGTCCAACTGGATCGAGAGTGACGAGGGCAAGGGCTACGAGATCAAGGGCGAAGCCATGCTGGACCCCGACATCCTCGGCCTCGGCGCCGG
>CBFGVH010000145.1:0-7238 GCA_965652415.1 uncultured Gammaproteobacteria bacterium
GTGATCGGGATCCTCGACAGTTCTTCCTCGGAGACATTCTCGAGGCAGCCGATGTTGATCCCGTACATCTTGCCGATGGGCGTCTCGTTGCCGACGCCGAACGGCCGCACGCCGCAACGGCGGCAGAAGAAGTGCTGGTTCTTGCGGGTGTTGAACAGGTACTCTGTCAGCTCTCCTTCACCCGCCAGCAGGCGGAACCCTTCGGGCCTGGCGACGGCCACCCAGAACCGGTTGCGCCGGCAGATCGAGCAGTTGCAGCGATAGCTGCTCTCGGCCAGGTCGAGGTCTGCCTCGAACCTGACGGCGCCGCAATGGCAGCTTCCGGTATAGGTTTTCAGCATAGTCATTCTCCTTCCGATGTTGCCGGGAGCGAGCGTGCGACGGACGTCCTCCCGGGCCCTGCGCCACCCGAAATGCCACAAACGCAGCGATTGCCCGATTCTACCGCGACGCGCGCCGGGAGCGCCCAGGGCGAGGGCAGCGTGATCGACAACGCTGTTGTCAGGATACCACTCGTTGACCTACCCTCGGGCGCCGAGGCATGACCACTTCCGAGACGACGCACGCTTCATCCGGCGCGAACCGCACGCTCATCGTGGGCGCCGGTCCGGCCGGCCTCGCCGTGGCGGCCTGCCTCGCTCGCGCGGACATCCCATACCTGGTGCTGGAGAAGGGAGATGGCGTGGGCGCTTCTTGGCGCAACCACTACGACCGCCTTCACCTGAACACCAACAAGGGGCTTTCCGCACTCCCGTTCGCACCCTTCCCGAGACACTACCCCCGCTATCCGTCGCGGCGGCAGATGATCGCCTACCTGGAGGAATATGCCCGAAGGTTCGGCGTCGAACCGACGTTCGGTGCGGAGGTGGTCTCCACACGGCGAGTCGGCGGCACCTGGCGGGTGCATACCCTGGACGGGGCCTATGACGGATCGCACTTGGTGATTGCCGCGGGTTGCACCCGCGAGCCAAATCGCCCCCGATGGCCCGGACAGGAATCGTACGGCGGTCGTGTGCTGCACAGCTCCGCGTACCGCAGCGGGGCCCCGTTTGCCGACTGCCGCGTGCTGGTGGTCGGACTTGGCAACTCGGGCGGCGAGATTGTCATCGACCTGTACGAGCACGGCGCCAGGCCATGCCTGTCGGTGCGTAGACCCGTGAACGTCATCCCCCGGGAGCTGTTCGGCATACCGATCCTGGCGATCGCCATCGCCCAGGGCCGACTGCCGCCCAGGTTGGCCGATGCGATCAGCGGACCGGTCCTGCGCGCCGTGTTCGGCGACCTTCGCCCATACGGGCTCGACCGGCCGGAGGAAGGACCGATGACGGAAATGGCACGCCACAACCGGGTGCCCCTCATCGACGCCGGAACGGTCGAACTCGTCAAGCGGGGCCTCGTCCCCGTCTACCCGGAAGTGCGCGAGTTCACCGGCGACGGTGTCGTGTTCGCCGACGGCCGGAGTGCGCCGTTCGACGCCGTGATCCTGGCCACCGGGTACCGTCCCCGAGTCGATTCGTTCCTGCAGGGATGCCCGGCGGCGCTCGACCGGATTGGCACCCCGGTCGCGAGCGGACCTCGGTCCCCCGTTCCCGGCCTGTTCTTCTGCGGATACAGGGTCGCGCCGACCGGGATACTGCGGGAGATCGGCCGGGAGGCGCGGCTCATCGCCGCCGCCATCGCCCGCGAGCGATCGGCGGCGGGCGCGAGGTAGCCGTCGGCGATGAAGCGCGGGCCTCGCGGCGGGACTGCAGGGGTGGGCGCGGCCGGCGCCAGGAGGCCGGGCCGCACCTGGCGAATCGCCGGCGGGGTGCTTGCCGTCGCATGTACACTCGCGGCGGCATTCATCGTAACGCTGGCGATTCCGCTGGAAACGTGGCGCACCGGGGAACTCGCCCGTGATCCCTTGCCATCGATCCCGCCCGAGGCGCTGCCCGCGCCGGCCCGGCGAATCTGGATCGACGCCGACCCGGCCTGCGGGGCCGGCTCCCGCGTCGACCCGGACGACTGCCTGGCGATCAGCTACCTTGCATGGCGCGACGATATCGAGATCGTGGGACTTTCCACGGTTTTCGGCAACGCCTCGCTTGACGTGACGGACCTCACTGCCCGCGAACTCGTACGACGACTGCAAGCACAAGGCTCCCCGGACATCGAGGTCTACCGCGGCGCGGCCGGGCCGCGAGACGATGACGCCGACACGGGAACCGCCGCGGTCGATGCCCTGGTAAAGGCGACCGAGAAGGGCCCGCTGACCATCCTGGCCCTCGGACCGCTGACCAACGTCGCGGCCGCGCTCGGTACACAACCCGACATCCACCCGAACATCGAGACGATCATCGCCGTCATGGGACGGCGACCGGGGCACATCTTTCATCCCTCGGAGGCGGGCGGGGAAGGCAGCCTGCTCGGGCACGGGCCCGTGTTTCGCGACTTCAACGTGATCAAGGACCCCGGGGCGGCGCGCCGGGTCGTCGCCTCGGGAATTTCCCTGGTCATGGTTCCTTACGAGGCGGCGAGGCAGGTTCGGCTGAACCCGACGGACCTCGACCGTATCGCCGGGACCGGGCCCGCGGGCCGCTGGGTCGCGGAACGCGCCCGCAGTTGGCTCGAGTACTGGCAGCGGGAGATCGGGACCGACGGGTTCTATCCGTTCGACCTCGTCGCAGCCTCGTTTGCCGTCGACCCCCGCGGGTTCTCCTGCGCGGACGTGATCGTTAATACGGGTCGTGACCACACGCTGTTCTTTCCGTTCAGCCGGATGCCCTCGGTACTGGTCGAGCCGCGCGATACGGGCGACGATCCGAGCGGCACGCCCGTGCACCTTTACTGTCACGACGTGGCCGGCCAGTTACCGCCGCTCGTACCCGCTGTTCGATAGCGCGGCTGCATGCGCCGCACGCGGGCTCGCGTTATGCGACACGTCTCGCTCACTCGCCTTCCCAGTAATCGCGCGAGTCCTCGAGGCGCCCGAGAAACCTGAACCACTCCGGCTGGCCGTCTTTTTCGGACTCGAACTCGGCGAGGATGCCGAACTTGCCGGAGTCGGGGTAGTCGACGACCTCCGGCGTCATCTTCGTGCTGACCGCGAGATAGCGCAGTTCCTCGTCACCGGTATTGATGATCTGGTGCGCGCTGTCCGGTCCGCCCGGAGGGCACGCGATCACGTCTCCCTCGACGATGGGCCACGTGTCCTTGCCGATCCTGATCTCGCCGCTGCCCTTGAGCACGAAGAACATCTCTTCGTTGACGCGGTGGTTGTGCATCGGAAAGGCGCGCTTTCCGGGCGGAACCGCCGTGATGTTGTATCCGAGCTTTCGGGCCCCGACACGGGGGCCGATGAAGCCCATCCGGGCCTCGAAGCGCTCCTTCGCGGGCCCGGTAGGGTCCATGGCGGCCGGCCGGGGCTCGAGTTCGACGTCGGATATGTTGATGACTGGCCTGGCCATGTGCATTCTCCCTGGATATCAACATGGATGCGCCGGGGCGGCGCCGGACGACTGGAATCATTCAATACCCGACGCGCTTGACCTTGGTCAAGGGCGGAGGCGCTGCGGGTGACATACTGTGCGAAATCAACCCCGCTGACGAACAGTTTCCGCGACAGGTGTACCCATGACCGCCGTACCATCCATCCAGCTCGACCCCGAGGGCTACCTGGTCAACCCGGAGGACTGGACCGAGTCCGTGGCGATCGAACTGGCCAGGGATGAGGGCATCACGCTGACCGACGAGCACTGGGCGGTGCTGCGTTTCATGCAGCGATACTGGACCAGCCAGCGCGTGGCGCCGGACGTTCGCCACGTCGTCGAGTTCCTGGTCGAGAACGGTGCGCCGGACAAGAAGGCGGCCAAGGCCGCGCTGTTCCGCCTGTTTCCCTACGGCTACGTGAAGCAGGCCTGCAAGATTGCCGGCATGCAGCGGCCAAGGGCGTGGAGTACGGGGTAAGATAGGGCGGTCGAGCCGTGGCGCGCCGCCAGGCGGCGCCGTGCCCCGGGAGCAAGGGAACCGTTTCGCATATGCCTCTGCTTAAAGACGACTCGTCCGACGACGCCCGGGTCACCGTGTGGCAGTGCATCGGCTGCGGCAAGATCGAGTACCCGCAGCCCTGCATCGGCGTCTGCGAGGACCGCCTCGTCGATCTCGTCTACGACCACGCGTACCAGGCCGCCCTCGAGGAAGCCTCCGCCGCCCGGCAGCGCGCCGAGCGCCTCGCGGCCGTCCTGCGCACGATCGCCTTCACCACGCCGCGCGACGGCCAGTGGGAGCAGTCCTGGCGCGCCTTGCAGCGCCAGGCGCGCGAGCTGCTGGGGTCGCCCGGCGACGCCGATTGAACCGATCGCGCGGCCGCGCGCCTCACCCGTGGGGCAGCTGCTCCACGACGGGCTGCGCCAGGATCCACAGGCTGACCATCGTGTAGACGACCATCAGCATCGCCAGCGGATACTGGCTCGCGAGCGCGACGCGGCGGTCGGCAAACCAGCCGTGCGCCGTGCGGTGAGCGACGTACATGGCGATGACGTGGCCGATGACGATGGCGAGCAGCGCCGTGTACCAGGAAAAGCGCGCGCCCACGAGCGCCGGGTCGGTACGAAATCCCGCGGTGCCGAACAGGTCCCAGCCGATCCCGAGCGGATCCGAAGCCAGCGGAATCACGAACTGGCCGGCGACCAGCAGGTAATGCAGGTAGTGGGCAAGGTGATAGGCGATGGCGATGGGCAGAAGGCTCAGCACGAACAGGCGCGCCAGCGTCCCGGCGCCGGGATCGGCGTCGGGGGCGACGCGGCGCACCACGGCCGACATAAGCACGCAGCACGCCGCATAGGCGGCGATGAAAACGAACACGGTGGCGACGAGCCCCGCGGTCATGACCATGTCGGCCCTGGCCCCGGCCGTCGGCTGCAGCGGGTGGAAGGCGCGGAACATGATCGACTCCCAGAACGGGGTCTCGCGCACGCCGTCGAAAGTGACCACGGCGAGGGCGACGCAAACCAGTACCGCCATCGACGCGCTGACGGGCGCGCGCGCCAGCAGGCCCGCGCCCCAGGGACGCACGTTCCACTGCCAGTCACCGGATGCGGCGCACGCGAGGCATGCGTAACACTGCACGCAGTCGCCCGGTTCGCGCCGGCAGGCGGGTTCGTGACACGCCCTGCAGCAGGCGGATGAACGCACGCGTACCTCGGTGGGCGCGAAGCGCGCGAACAGGGCGAACACGAGGCTGAAGACTTCGCCGCGGCCGAGCCAGGTCTCCCGCCCGTACACGAACATCCCGGCGAACGTGAACACGGTATAGGCGATGAGCAGCGACGCGATCGCCGACGGCGACTCGTTCCGATACCAGATGATCTCCACCCACGAGAACCCGATCAGCAGCACGACCGCGGGCCACACGCCGAGCCAGCGCGGCACCGGTCGATCGAGCGAAAGCGAACCTCGGCCGCTGACGGCCTTGAAGACTCGCTCGAGCCAGCGGTAAAGGGTCCTGAACGGGTTGATCAGCGCCCACGCATCGCCCACCAGCGCGCACACGTAGGCGAGTCCGATCCACCCGATGATCCACACCAGCGTCGGCACGATGTTGCGAAACGGGTTCTGCACGCCGAAGAATCCCGCCGCCAGCACGGTGAGGAACAGGATCACGCCGATCGCCCGGAACAACGCGACGATCAGGGGGTGACCCAGACCGCGGCCGATCGCGGTCGAGCGCAGGTCGAAGCGCGGGTAGGGACGTTCGAGCGGTGAGCCCGGTGAGCGCCGGGAGGCGACCGCAACCACGATGAACGAAATCGCCACGATGATTCCGCCGCCGAAGAGAAACAGGTACAGCGGTAGCGGCAGGTCGTAGCGCTGGCCGAATGCGTGCGCGACAGCTTCGCCGCTCGGCGCGAGGGAGCCGACGGCGGCAAGCGGGAACGCCGGCGCACACCTGCGCGCACCGCGCGGGAGTGGGCCAGCGACTACGCGCCGCATGGTGCGGCCGCGCGGTCGCGTTCGGGGGGTGCGCACGAATCGGGACCGTCGCGCGACCGGGCGGGCCGCCGGCCCGCCCGGTCGCGTCCCGGATCAGGCACCGAACATGTAGCGGGTACCGACGAAGGAGGTAACGAGCTTGTCCGGATACTTCTGCGACATGATATACGCGAAGGTGGCGCCGCTGCAGTGCATCGGCACCACGTAGTCCGGGTTCACCTCCGAAACCAGCGAATCGATGACGCCTTCCACGTAGTCCGGCTCCGCGGGCGCGAGATGGAAGCCGCCCATCACGGCGTGCACCTTCTCGATGCCCGATGCCTTCTGCGCCTGGCGCACGGAGTTGACGAGGCCGGCGTGCCCGCACGAGGTCATGACCACGAGTCCGCGGTCCTTCACGTGGTACGCGGTGACATGTTCGCCCCAGTGGGCGTCGAACAGGAAATTGCCCTTGAGTTCCTCTTCCGTGAAGTGCTCGGCGTGCTGCGAACCCGTGCAGCCGTTGGCGCCGATCTCGCCGATCTCCACGATCGTGTTCGGCAGCACTTCCTCGCCGCTGGTGCGCTCGATGACGCCGGAGGTGAAGCCGTGGCCGGCGACCACCGCGCCGCTCTCGGCGACCATGATGTCGACGCCAGCCTCCTCGAGCCCGGCACGGTCGAGAACGCCGAAGCTGGTGCGCTTGCCGCCCGGACCCGAGATCCAGCGCTGGCAGAAGGCGTCATCACCGCCGATGTACAAGGGCAGGTCCTTCGGCATGCCCGCGCGCCGCTCCTTGAGGAATTCCATCAATCCGCCGAAGTGATCGGAATGGCCGTGACTGACGATCAGGGCCTCGACCTTGTCGGTCTCGACGCCGAGGACGTTCAGGTTGTTCATGAGCGCGCCGGGCGTCCAGCCGTAGTCGAGCATGGCGTGCTTGACCTCGCCGCCGCGCTCCGATTCCAGGAACAGCGACAGGCCGTGCTGCGCATGGATCAGCCCGCGCCCGCGCTTGACCTGCATGCTCGCGCGCTCCTCATCCTTGGCGAGCAGGTCGAAGTAGGCGTCCACGAGCGCCGTGACCGTGAGACGGTCCACGACCGGAACATCGCTGATGCTTGCGTGAACGGGTGAGATGAAACGGGTGGCCGGGGCGCCCAGCAACACGACGCCGCCAACCGTGGCGCTCCTGCGAAGAAAGTCCCTGCGTGTGAATCCGCTCGGAAAACGCATGGCCGACCTCCTCCACGCACGGTGGATGGTTGTTGTGCGAAGCGGCCGGCCCG
>CBFGVH010000146.1:0-7015 GCA_965652415.1 uncultured Gammaproteobacteria bacterium
AGGCCGGCTCCTACAGTGCCCCGCCCAGGCTCCACGGCAAGACCAAGCCGCTGTAGGAGGTAAGCCTGCAGGCGATTGTGTCGGCTCTTGAGCCGCGTCACGTGACGCGTTACACGCGCCTTGTTAGCAAGACACTGAGATCGGCGACCACCATTGAGGACCGATGAACATGAGCATTCGTAACACGGGTAGAACGCAGCGGCGGCCCACGCATCCTGGAGAGATGCTTCGCGAAGACTTCCTGCCTGAATATGGGCTGTCGATTTCCGGCCTGGCCGAGGCGGTAGGCGTTTCGCGTCAATCGATCAACGAGCTGCTTCGCGAGCGGCGGGCGGTGAGCCCCGAGATGGCGCTTCGGCTTGGGCGCCTGTTTGGCAACTCCCCGGAGTTCTGGCTTGACGCGCAGCGTGCGGTCGATTTGTGGGACGCCGCGAAATCGATCAAGAAGGACGTCGCCCGAATCAGGCCATTGAACGCTGCCTGACCCTGTTGCTTCCACGGATTGTACCGGGGTTCCTTGAGCTTCAGCGCACCCTGCAGGATTCGCTGGCCTGGGGCTACTCGACGGTGATGGTGATCTTCTCCGATGCCACCGGCGGGTCGTGGGGGACGTGCAGGTGATCGCCGACCAGCAGTTGCAGCGTGTGTGTTCCGGGCGGCAGGTCGATGGCGACCTGGGTCTGGCCGCCGCCGAAATGACGGTAGTTGTCGTTGGCGGGAATCGGTTCGTCCAGGTTGGGCAGGTCGGCGTCGACGATGAGGTGGTGATGGCCCGTCTTGTCGACCTGGACCCCGGCGGGCGCAACGCCCATGCCGGTGAGACCGAACTGGACCGTCACGGGACTTGAAACCGTATCGCCCTCGTTCGGGCTGATGAAATAGACGCCGGCACCTTCGGGCGCGGGCGTGCGGTCGGCGTACGCGGCGGTTGCGACAAGCAGGGCGAGGAGTATCGGGATCGTCTTCATGGCGCGGCTCCGTGGGTGGGCACCCCTGCGGATTATCGTAGCGCAGGCGGGGCTGGTGATAAAGGTGTCGAACGTGGCGGAGGCGTTGTCGGTCCAACGCCAAGACCCAATGCCGAAGCCGCTGCAGGAGGTAGGCCTGCCGGCGATTCTTTCGCCATCGCGCCCTCCGAGACAATCGCCTGCAAGCAGGCTCCTACAGCGGCTTCGTCGTGCGGGCGATCCCTAATCTGGCGGCGTGCCTGTCGATGCGATCGCCTGCAGGCTTACCTCCTACAGTGCCGGGGCTTGATGTCGATGATCGTTCAGCAGCAACCGCCATCCCCTTCGTTCAATACAGGATCGATGGCAGGAACACTCCGGCCGGGGTCTTGTACAGGCCCAGGGTCATCAGCGTCATGGGTTGTACGGTGCGCAGGCCGTGGTCGAGGCACCAGCGCATGAGGTCGCCGTTGCGGGTGGGGGCGAGGAAGCCGGGGCCGGGGAACGATTCGGCGGCGCCGATCAATGCCTCGAGGTCGTTATTGGTCTCGGCGACGGTGTGACCGAAGAAGCCGATACCGGTGGTGTAGCCGGTGAGGCGGCCGCCGTGTTCGACCACGCGCAGGGCGTGGTTGGCGAGGGCGTGCAACACCTCGGCGCGGCGCTCGTGGCCGTGCACGCGGCGGGCCAGCGCGTTGCAGGCGGCGACGTCGCCGACGCGCGCGGCGCGAACCGTGTGTCCCGGGATGGTGGCGTTCAACGCCGGGCCCTGCAGCACGGCGAGCGGTTCGGCGACGTCGAAGCCGAGCTTGAGATACAGCGACAGCGACGGCGTGTGATAGGCGACCTGCACGAGGCGCACGCCGGCGAATCCGCGCGAGGCGGCGCGGTCGAGGACGTCCTTCATCAGCCGCCGCCCGACGCCGGCGTCGTGCAGGTCCGGGTCGACGGTGAGCGGCCCGACCGCGGCGATGTCGGCGAACTCCCACAGGAAGTTGCTCCCGACCACCTCGCCGTCGAGGGTGGCGACGACGGCGTAGACGTCGTCGCGGTTGAACAGGTCCGCGGCCAGCGCCTCGCCGCTCACTGCGTCCGGCACCTCGGGGGCGAAGCCGTGGCGCGCGGCGATGTCGCGAAAGTCGTCGAAGCAGATCGCGCCGGCGCGGGGCGCGTCGGCGCGCGTGCCGGGACGCAGCCGCAGTGCGGCGGCGCGATCCGCCTTCCCGTACCTCTCGAAGGTGATGGCCATGTCCAGCAGCATCAATTCGACGCCGTCGCCTGCGCGGGCGGCAGCGGCTCGGGCACCTTGTTGCTGACGGCCGGGATCGACTGCAGGTAGGTGTAGATGGCCTCGAGGTCCTCGTCGGTGAAGTGCTTGTACATGGGTATCGGCATCGGCGGCAGGATCACGCGGCCGCGGCCGAGGTGGCGGCCGGTGCGGATGGTGTCCCTGAAGTTGCGCAGGGTCCACTTGCCAATGCCGGTCTCCGGATCGGGCGTCAGGTTGGCGGTGAAGCTCACGCCCCACGGCCCCGACCACGCGGTGTTGGTGCCGGAGACGGCGGCCACCCACGGCTCGCCCGTCAGCTCCAGCGGCGCGGTGACCTCGATGTCCTGGGGATGACCGGAGAGCATGCGGCTCATGTCGGGCTCGGGGCCGTTCGGGCCGATGATCCACGGCGTGTGGCAGTCGTTGCAGCCGGACGTGGTGACCACGTACTTGCCGCGCGCCAGCTTGTCGGCGGCCTCGTCGGCAAGCGCCGGCGCGGTGGCCGAAGCGCCGAGCAGCACGGTGGCGGCCAGCGCGATGCGGGTGATGTCGTTCATCGTCTTTCTCCAGGTGTGGTGAGTCATGGTTGGTTGTCGATCCAGCGCTCGATGAGCGCCAGGGCGTCAAGATCGGCCAGCGCGGTGCCGAGCGGCGGCATCTGTACGCGCGGGTCGCGTGAAATCATTCGCTGGTGCAGGACGCTGGCGTGCGCATCGCCGGGCTTGACCACCACGGCGTCGCCCGCGCCGCCCCTCGGCTGGTAGCGCGCCATCACGCCAAGCAGGGACTCGCGCACTTTCGCCGCGCTGTCGGCTTCGCCGACTAGCTGGGCCATGCGCACGTCCACCGGCACGGCGCCGTCGCTGGCGCCGGGCGCGGCGTGACAGTGGCCGCAGTTGCCGTGCAGGTAGCCGAACACGGCGCGCTCCTCGGGCGTGGCGGCGTCGATGCGCGGCGCCCGGTCGATGAACGTGTGCGGCAGGTTGACCAGCAATCCGCGATCGACAAGCGCCGGCAGGTCGACGGCGCCGGCGGGCGGCGTCTCGGCATTGGGCGCCAGCGGGTCGCGGTCCGGCGAGAGTTGCAGCGCGGAGAAACCGATCACCGGCGCCTGCTCGTCGTGGCAGGCCATGCAGTCGTAGCGCGACGGGATGGTGTAGCGCCCGCCCGGTGCCGCGGCCACGGGCACCGTGACGCCCTCCTCCGGGACCAGCGTCGCCTCCTCGCCGTCCTCGTCCCAGGCGTAGGCGACGAAGCGCCACGAGCCGTCGGCGGTGCGCTCGATCATGCGCGTCTCCACCCGGCCCCCCATGGCGAACTCCTTCCACAACCGGGTGCCGACGGGGAATTGCCAGCGATCGGGATCGCTCGCGTCGATGGCGGTGCCGGGCGGCAGAAAGATCCAGCGGCGCTTGACGGCGCCGTCGGACCACAGCGGGTACTGGGGCGAGAACGGCATGACATCCGGCGCGATCTCCTCGCCCGAGCCCGTCGCGTACAGGCCGGTGTCGTGCAGTCGCGGCGGCGGCGAACCCGCCGCTGCTGCGAACGACAGCGACAGCGCGGCGAGGCCGGCGGCGATGGCGACGATGGAGCGGCAACGGTTCATGGCGAGGCCCGCGGGGACGTTTGACGACGGGCGGCATTGTGGCGACGGCCGCAAGGGCGTACATCGCCCTCGAAGAGCCATCAGCGGGATTCCGTGGAGCCATGGCGGGCGAGTCACGGCATGGCCCGCACCGCGCAACGCGGGCCATGGCCGCGGACGGTTCAGGCGTCGACGCGTTCGGCGGCGGAGTTGGCCGGGGCTTCGGCGGTGCGGGCGGCGTACCAGTCGGCGGCCTCGCGGCGCGAGCTCACCGACAGCTTGTTGAGGATGTGGGCGACGTGCCGCTTGACCGTGTGAGGAGAGAGGTCGAGAGCGCGCGCGATGAGCTTGTTGCTGTCGCCGGCGGCGATGCGCTCGAGCACCTGCAGCTCGCGCGGGCTGAGCGGGCCGTCGCCGCCGTCGGGCGCGGCCGGCTCGGGCGCACGGCGGCAGCGCGCCGACAGCCGGGCCCAGCGGCGCAGCACGTTGATCTCGCAGGGCGACAGGGCAGAGCCCCAGGGTGCCCCGGCCAGCGCGTCCAGCACCGCGCCGCCGGCGAGCAGTGCGCCGCCGACGGCGTCGGCCGGCGGATCGGTCAGGAGGGGCCTCAACGCCTCGGCCGCGGCGACCGGCCTGTCGAGGGCGAGCAGGGCGTGGGCGAGGCGCAGCCGCGCCTCCTCGGCCAGGGCGGCGACATCGATGGCGGCCTCGTCTTCCAGGGCGCGCTGCCAGATCGCGCAGGCGTCGTGCCAGCGCCGGTCGAGGGCTGCGAGGCGCGCCTCGAGCGTCGCCAGCGGCGCGGCGAGCAGCTCGTAGTTCTTGATACGCGCCGGCGGCGGCATGCGCCCGGCGAAGGCGCGCAGGGACTCGCCGTCGCCGAGGGTGTCGGCGAGCCGCGCGGCGAAGTAGAGATAGTGCGCCAGCATCGACGTCGGCCGGGCGCCGGAGCCGGACACCGGGGCGTTGTCGAAGTAGCCGGTGAGGCGGTCGATGTCGTCGAGCGCCGCCTCGCGCTCGCCGGCCACGGCGTGCAGCGTGGCGAGCAGGCAGTTGACGAACATGCGGATGCGGTTGGGCTCGCCCAGCCAGCGCGAGGTCTCCTGCGCCCGCGCCACGAGCGCCCGGGCCTCGTCGATGTCGCCGCGCCACAGGGCCAGCCAGCCGTCCATGACCCAGGCGATGGCCTGGATCTGGTTGGGCGCGTCGCCCGTGCGCCGGCGCACGCCGGCGACGAAGCGCGCCACCGGTTCGGCCATGCCGGGGAACCATACGTACAGCGGACGCTGGAAGCACTGGTACCACACGTTGAACCCGTCGATGCGCTCGAGGATGTCGAGGGCGGCGGAGTAGCCCGGGGCGATGGCGCGGAAGTCGCCGACGCTGATGGCGTTCCAGGCCGTCAGCGCCCTTGCCAGGGCGCGCGTCTCGGGCTCGGCCTCTTCGATGCCGAGTTCGTCCAGGCCGCTGTTGGACTCGTCGATGTCGCCGTCGCCGCACAGGGCGATCAGCTCGAACAGCCGCGCGCGGCGCGCCCGCGCCGTGTCGCCCGCCTCGAGGTAGCCCGCGCGCGCCCGGCACATCGATGCCGCCATGGCCCGCCAGTCCCACTGCGCCCACGCCGCCTGGCCGCGGATGAAGGCGATGGTGGGCGAGGTCTCGATCCACTCGCCCGGGAACTGGTCGACGAGGCGCAGCACCGGCTCCACGGCGCCCTCGGCAAGCAGCTGCTCGGCCACGTCGACCAGCACCGCCTCGGCCTCGTGCCAGGCATTCGCCTTCAGCAGCAGCGACAGCCGGCGGATGGCATCGGGCTCGGTGTCGGCGGCGCGGCGCAGCAGTTCGGGCAGGCGCTCGGGGTGACGGCGCTGGAGCTGCTCGGCAAGGCAGTCGCGGAACAGGTCGTGCAGTGTGAGGGTGGGCTCGGGGGCGTCGATGACCGAGACGAACAGGCCCTGCCGCTCGATCTCCTCGAGCAGGGACGCGGCATTGGCGTTGCCGGTCACGCGCGCCGTGCGTGCCGCGGTCAGCTCGGGCAGTACCGAGCACTCGAGGAGGAAGGTGCGCAATCCCTCGTCCATCTCGCCGAGCACCTCGGTGACGATGTAATCGAACACGTGACGGTCCACGCGGCGCGCGTCGGCCGGGCCGGCGCGGCCGTGCTGCGCGGCGCTGATGGCGAGGCGCAGGCCGGCGGCCCAGCCCGCGGTCCGTTTCAGGAGCAGCGCCGCGTCGGCCCCGGCGCCGCTGCCTGCCAGCAGCGCCTGCACCTCGGCGGCGCTGAAGCGCAGGTCCGCCTGGCGGAACTCGGCGAGCTCGTCGCGCGCGCGCAGGCGGGCCAGGGACAGGGGCGGATCGAAGCGGCTGGCGACGACGAACCCCCAGTGCGGCGGCATCCGTTCGAGCATGATGTCGAGGAACTCGAATACCGCCGGGTCCGCGATGCGGTGGGCGTCGTCGATCACCACCAGGCCGCGGCGCTGGTCGCTGGCGACGAAGGTGTTGAGCACGGACGCGGCCGCCTCGCGGCGCTCGCCGCGCGAGTTCACCGCGGCGGACACCAGCGCGTCCGGCGCGACGCGCCAGGGCAGGTCGAAGGGCTCGAGGGCCGCGAACAGGCAGCGCAGGAAGCGGTGCAGGTCGTCGTCGACGTCGGCGCCGATCCAGGCGAGTGCGGTATCCGGTGGAAGGCAGCCGATCTGTCGCGCCAGCGCCGTGGTCTTGCCGAACCCGGCCGGTGCGCAGATGAGCGTCAGCGGCCGCGTCGACAGCGCCTCGCAAAGCCGGCGCTCGAGCGCCTCGCGGACGACGAGCCTGGCCCGCGCCGACGGCGGCTGGATCTTGGTGACGGCAAAGCCGGGCCCCTGCGTGTCGTCGCAGCACGCAAGGCCCGGGAGCTCGACCAACCCGTCTGCCATGATGGCGTCACCGGCGATAGTGAAAAGCCGCTCGACATGCCGTCGCCCGAGCCGCCCTCGGCCGGCTCGCCGTGTGCGGAGTCGGGGCGTTATATTACCCCGAAAATGAAGGGGCGTAGGGTGGGCTTGGGCGCACGCGCGATGCCGAGTCATGGGAAGCTCACGCTCCGCCGACAAGCAGAACCCCTGTAGGAGCCGGCCTGCCGGCGATTCTTTCAGGCGTCGTGCCCGCCGAGGCAATCGCCTGCAGGCTTACCTCCTACAGCGGCTTCGGCGTGGCGCAGGCGATTCTTTC
>CBFGVH010000147.1:0-6940 GCA_965652415.1 uncultured Gammaproteobacteria bacterium
AAGCCGCTGTAGGAGCCTGCCTGCAGGCGATCCTTTCAGACGCCGTGCCCGCCGACGCAATCGCCTGCAGGCAGGCTCCTACAGTACCGTGGTTCACCGGCCGAACGGTTGCGGGCGCTGTCTGCAGGCGATTCGGTGCAGGAGCAACGCGCTACGTGCGCGGCGCCTCCACGGTCAATGTTGCAGCGCCGAGCACGAAATACACCCCGGCCGCGACGCGGGCGCGAATCTTCTGCGCCCGGGCACCGGCGGCGAAGCGGCGCGTGATGCGATGTGACGCGACGGCGTAAAGACTGTCCGTGGCAATACCGAGCACTATGAACATACCGCCGAGAATGAGTATCTGCACGCCAACCGGACCCCGCGCCGGGTCGGCGAACTGGGGCAGGAAGGCGACGAAGAATATCGCCGTCTTCGGGTTGAGGATATTGACCACCACCCCCTCGCGGAACACCTCGGCAAGGCTCCGTTCGGCGAGGCGCGGGATGCGCCCGCCGGCGCCGTCCGGGGTCGACAGGAGCGCGCGAATGCCTAGGTAGACGAGGTACGCGGCGCCGGCGATGCGCAGCATCGTGAACAACTCCGCCGACGACGCAACCAGCGCCGAGATGCCGAGTGCCGCCGCGGTCACGTGCACCAGGGAACCGGCGCCCACGCCGAGCGCCGACACCAGGCCTGCGTCGCGGCCCTGGGAGACGCTGCGGGCGATGACGTAGAACACCGCCGGTCCCGGCAAAAGCAGCAATGCCAGCGAGCTGGCAAGAAAAAACGCCAGTTCCGGCGTGTCAGGCAGCAACCGGGCTCATCCGCCCTTGACCGCGGGCAGCATGGTCACGGTGTCGCCGTCGGCAAGCACGCGGTTGGCACGAGCGGCGGGCGGCACCATCTCGCCGTTGACGCTGGTCAGCGCGACGCGCCCGGCGAAGGGCATCGCGGCGACCAGTTCGTCGAGCGTCGCGCCGTCGTCCAGGGAGTAGCGCTCGGCCAGCGCCTCGTCGAGTTCGCCGTCGAGCTCTCCGACCAGGTCAAGACGCACTTTCAAGGGCGAACTCCTCGAGGCCGAGACGCTGGAGCAAGGCCGGCGTCGGAACGCCCTCGGCGGTCCACCCGCGCTCGGCGTAGTACTCGGGCAGCATGACGCCGAGTTCGCTGACCTTGCCCTTGGCGGTGCCCGACGGCGCCGGCTCCTTCAGCAGTCGCGGCGGCAGGGTATCGTCGGCGGCGGTGAGCCCCGCCTTGAGGTTGAACAACCGCTCGAGGTTCCAGATGCGCTCGCCGGCCTGCTTCAGCCGTTCCGCAGTCCAGTCGCCTTCGCAGGCGGCGTCGAGCTGCTCGGCAAGATCCCCGAGGTCCCACGCCGACGAAGTGAACAGGCAGATGCCCACGGAGTCGTACGCCGCGATATCGTCCTGGGAGCTCTTGCACGGCTTCGCCTTGCCGCGGCCGCTGACGTCCTCCATGTCCTCGGTGAAGGTGTCGTGCTTGAGGTGGCAGGCGCCGCGATTGCCGGTGGCATAGCCGAGTCCCATGCCCTGGAGGGCGCGCGAGTCGTAGCCGGCGAACTCCTGTCCCTTGACCACCATGGCGAGCTCGGGGCGGCCGTACTTCTCGCAAAGCCGCTTCGACCCGAGCGCGAGTTCGCGGCCGAAACCTTCGTACTTGCCGGTCTTCTCCGCCATCACGGTCAGGGCCTCGGCATTGCCGAACTTCAGCTCGATGCCGTCGGTCTGTTCACGGGTGATCAACCCGAGTTCGTAGAGCTCCATCGCGGCCGCCAGGGTCACGCCGAAGGAGATCGGGTCCATGCCGTGCTCGTTCATCATGAAGCCGGCGAATGTCAGCGCGTCGAGGTCGTCGACGCCGACCACCGGCCCGAAGGCGAACGCGGTCTCGTACTCGAGGCCGCCCGAGGCGTGCCAGTACTCCTTGCGGTTGACCACGGAGAAGTGGTTGGGATCGATGTGGGCGATGCGGCCGCAGGCGATGTTGCAGCCGAAGCAGGCCTTGTTGGTCAGCAGGTTGGTGTGGCCCGAGCGGCTGGCGGTGGTGACCGCGCGCGGGTTGATCCTGTCGACCCCCTCGAACTGCACCTTCTGGAAGTTGTTGGTGGGCAGGCCGCCGAACTTCTGCATCACGTCGATCATCGACAGCGTGCCGTAACGGGTCAGCGCGCGTCGACTGCGGTCCTCGAAGAGCTTCTTGTTCTTCTGCTCGACCACCTTCATGAACCTGGCGGGATCCTTCACCCTGACGCCCTTCGAACCGCGTGCGGCGATCGCCTTGAGGTTCTTCGAGCCCATTACCGCGCCGACTCCGGAGCGGCCGGCGGCGCGGTGCAGGTCGTTGACGATGCAGGCGTAGTACACGCCGCGCTCCCCTGCCACGCCGATCGAGGCGACCTTCATGTCCTCGCTCTTGTGTCGCTCCTTGATGGTCTCTTCGGTGTCCCAGACCGTCCGCCCCCAAAGATCGTCGGCCGGCACGAGCGAGACGTCATCGTCCTCGACGAGCAGGTAGACGGGGCGCTCGGAGCGGCCCTTGACGATCAGCATGTCATAGCCGCAGAACTTGAGCTCGGCGCCGAACTTGCCGCCCGAGTTGGAGCAGGCGATGGCACCGGTCAGCGGACCCTTGGTGACCACGCAGTAGCGGCCGCTGGTGGACACCAGCGTGCCGCTCAGCGGCCCGGTGGCGAAGATCAACGTGTTCTCCGGCGACAACGGGTCGGCGGCGGGGTCCATGTTGTCGACGAGGTAGCGCGTGGCAAGGCCGCGCTCGCCGATGTACTCGTTGGCCCACGCCATGTTGAGCGGCTCGGTGGTGATGCTGCCCGCGGAGAGGTCCACGCGGAGGACTTTGCGCTGCCAGCCCATGTCAGCGCACTCCCGGCAGCGACATCGCCGCGTAGCGCCGCATCCTGTCGAGGCCGCCCCAATCGGCGTCGCCGTACACGATGGCGTCCGTGGGGCAGACTTCCGCGCACTTCGGATCACCCCCGCACAGGTCGCACTTGTCGACCTTGCCGGTGTCCGGATTGAAGTTGATGGTGCCGAACGGGCAGGCGGCGACGCAGGCCCGGCAGCCCACGCAGGCGCTGGCCGATACCTCCTTGGCACCGGTCAGGGCGCTGAGGCTGATGGCGTCCACCGGGCAGGCGTGCATGCACCACGCCTCGTCACACTGGGTGCAGGTATACGGGACGTTGCGCAGGCCGTGCTCGAACTCGAAGATGCGGATGCGCGAGCGCGCCGGGTTGAACTCCCCGGTGTGCTCGAAGGAACACGCCATCTCGCACTGCAGGCAACCGGTGCACTTGTCGGGATCGATATGAAGTGATCTGAACATTAATTCCGGCTTCTCTATAATCGGGAATCTGGAAGGCCCGCACAGGCAGCCCGGTCGCCGCCCGTCGAGCCGACCGGGGCGCTGGCCATGGCCACCGGTATCGGGTTACTTTCACGGTTTACTGTACTGGATTCCCCCGTCGACCGAAAGGGTGCGCCGCGCGCCCGCCGCCGCATGCAATGACCACCATCATCGAACAACTGGCCTCGATCGTCGGCGATCGCTACCTGCTCGACCCTGCCGGCGACGATGCCGCGCCATTCACGGCAGAGGCGCGCGGCGACTACGTCAGCGAGCCGGCCGCGATCGTGCTGCCCGGCTCCACGGACGAGGTCGCCCGGGTGGTCGCGGCCTGTGCCGGCGCCCGCGTGCCGCTTGTGCCCCAGGGCGGCAACACGGGCCTGTGCGCAGGAGCGGTGGCGGGCCGCGGCGAGGTGATCCTGTCCCTGAAGCGGCTCAACCGCATCCGCGACGTCGATGCCGTCGACGGTACCATGACCGTCGAGGCGGGCTGCATCCTCGCCGACATCCAGGACGCGGCCGAGGCCGCCGGGCGATTCTTTCCGGTCAGCCTCGGCGCCGAGGGCAGCTGCATGATCGGCGGCAACCTGTCCACCAACGCCGGCGGCATCAACGTGCTGCGCTATGGCAACACCCGCGAGCAGGTCCTGGGCCTCGAGGTCGTGCTCGCCGACGGCCGCACCTGGCACGGACTCAACGCGCTGTACAAGAACAACACCGGCTACGACCTCAAGCACCTGTTCGTGGGCGCGGAGGGCACCCTCGGCATCGTCACCGCGGCCTGCCTCAGGCTCTATCCGCGGCCCCTGCGGTCCATCACGGTGCTGGCCGGCTTCCCGCGGCTTGCCGACTGTCCCGAACTGCTGTCGCGGGCGCGCGCGGTGAGCGGCGACCAGCTGAGCAGCTTCGAGCTCATCCCCGATATCGCCATGCAATCGGCCGCCGCCCACGTTCCCGGCTGCGACAACCCGCTCGCGGGCCGTCACGACTGGTACATCCTCAGCCAGTTCGCGACCTCGTCGCCGGTCATCGCCCTCGACGACATCGCGCAGGCCTTTCTCGAGGACGCGGCCGAGTCGGGCCTGGTCGACGACGCGGTGATTTCCTCGTCCGCAGTGCAGGAAAATGCGTTGTGGCGCATTCGCGAGGGTATCGTCGCCGCCCAACGTAAGGTCGGGCGCTCGGTCAGCCACGACGTCTCGGTACCGGTATCGAAAGTACCGGAGTTGATCGAGCGCGTCGCTGCCGAACTGGCGCGCACCCCACCCGGCGCGCGCCTGTACCCGTTCGGCCACATCGGCGACGGCAACGTCCACTGCAACGTCCTGCAGCCCGTCGACATGGACGAAGCGGACTTCGTGGCCGCCAAGCCGCTGGTGCGGCAGGCGGTGTACGGCGTGGTGGCCGCCCTCGGAGGATCGTTCAGCGCCGAGCACGGCATCGGCCTGCTCAAGAAAGGGCTCATGGCCGAGCACAAGAGCGCCGTCGAACTCGACCTGATGCGCACTTTGCGCAAGGCACTCGATCCGGCCGGTCTCCTCAACCCCGGCAAGGTGGTGTAACCTCGCCGCCCGATTTCCGACGCGACCCCGACCCATGATCCAGGACGCCCCGGCCGGCGCAACCGATACGCGCGAGATCCAGCGCGCCCGCTTTCTCGACGCCGCCGGCATGTCGGGCGCTGAAGTCACGGCGCTGGCGCCGGATGCCTCGTTCCGGCGTTACTTTCGCGTGCGCCTCGGCGGCGTGTCGCGCCTGCTCATGGACGCGCCGCCGCCGCGCGAGAATGCCGCCGCCTTTGCGGCCGTGGACGATCACCTGCGCACCCTCGGACTCACGGCCCCGGAGATACTCGCGCGCGATCTCGACCAGGGCTTCCTGCTGCTCGAGGACTTCGGCGACGACACCTTCACCCGCCTGCTCGACAAGAACCACGACGCCGCCGTACTTTACCGCCTCGCCGTCGACACGCTGGTGGCGTTGAACAGCCACGGTGAGGCGGCCCTCGCCGCGGTGCCGCCCTACGACCTCGACACCCTGCTGGCCGAGGCCGTGCTCTTGCCCGACTGGCACTTCCCGCTGGTGCACGGGCGGCCCGTCGACTCCGCCGAGCGCGAGAACTACCTCGACAGCTGGCGCGACGCCTTCACCGCCCTGCCGCCGCCGGCGCTCACGCTGGTGCTGCGCGACTTCCACGTCGACAACCTGATGCTGACGGCCGGCGAGCCGCCGCGCTGCGCCCTGCTCGACTTCCAGGACGCGGTCATCGGTCCGGCCGCCTACGACCTCGCCTCGCTGCTGCAGGACGCACGCCGCGACATCGACGAAGATTTCGAGGCCGGCTTCGTGGAGTATTTCCTCGAGTGCATGCCGATGTTCGACAGGGGGAACTTTCTCGCCTGGTACCATACCCTCGCCGCCCAGCGCCACGCCAAGGTGCTCGGCATCTTCAGCCGGTTGTGCCTGCGCGATGGCAAGTGCCACTACCTCGCCCACCTGCCGCGCGTCATCCGCCTGCTGGACCGCGGCTGCCGGCGTGCCGGCTTGCAGCGCCTTTCGGACTGGCTCGACCGCAACCTGCCGGCGCGCTCCGACTACCGACAACCCGAGACGACCTTGTAAGGAAATTCCATGAAAAAGATCAGCTGGGCCGAATTCGAGGCCGTCGAATTGCGCACGGGCACCATCGTCGAAGTCGAGGATTTTCCCGAGGCAAGGCGCCCGGCCTGGAAGCTGAAGATCGACTTCGGCCCCGAGATCGGGATGCGCAAGTCCAGCGCGCAGATCACCGATCTCTACCGACGCGAGGATCTCCTCGGCCGCCAGATCATCGCAGTGGTCAATTTCCCGCCCAAGCAGATAGGCCCGATGCGCTCGGAGTGCCTCGTGACCGGGTTCGTCCAGGAGGACGGCAGCGTGGTGCTGGCCCAGCCCGAGCGGCCAGTGGCCAATGGACTGAAGCTGGCCTGAACCTCGCAACCCCGGGCGGGCGCGGCCGCGGCACATGCGGGCGCATCGCTGTCTGCGCCTGGCGACAGGAAAGTTGGCACCGTATATCAGGCAGATAGGCCCGTATTGAACCAGGATGTCGCCGCACGGCGACAGGTCCCGCCGGGATCGGCCTGGCCCGGACCACCGAAAATCACCAATCGACGCCGGTTTCGGAAACTGGCACGGAACATGCGTCCCTCGAGTGCAAGGCACAGGCGTGCCGACATGGTCCACTTCCGCGATCGCGCGGGGTGAACCGCGAGAGGCATCCGGCTTGCGGTATGCGGATGCATCACAACACGTTCGAACCGAGGATTTTCACATGTTCAAGTACACACTTCCGGCCCTCCTTCTCGTCAGCATGAGCGGCGTGGCCTATGCGCAGTCGTTCGAGGAGATCGACGTCGATGGCGACGGCATGATCACGGCCGCAGAGGCCGAGGCCGCGGGCATCGATATCGGAGCCGCGGACGAGAGCGGAGACGGCGTCCTGTCGCGCGAAGAATACGATGCGCACATGGGCGCGGGCGACACCGGGGAAGCCACGGACTGAAACCTGGCGAACCCGGCCGGAGGCGGTCGG
>CBFGVH010000148.1:0-6892 GCA_965652415.1 uncultured Gammaproteobacteria bacterium
GCGCCTTGGCCTCGATCTGGCGGATGCGCTCGCGGGTGACGTCGAACTGCTTGCCGACTTCCTCGAGGGTGTGGTCGGTGTTCATGTCGATGCCGAAGCGCATCTGCAGGACCCGCGCCTCGCGCGTGGTGAGGCTGCGCAGGATCTCCTGGGTGGCGTTGCGCAGGCCCGAGGTGGTGGCGGCATCGAGCGGCGCCTCGACGTTCTTGTCCTCGATGAAGTCGCCGAGATGCGAGTCCTCGTCGTCGCCGATGGGCGTCTCCATGGAGATCGGCTCCTTGGCGATCTTGAGCACCTTGCGGATCTTGCTCTCCGGCATTTCCATACGCTCGGCCAACTCCTCGGGCAGGGCCTCGCGTCCCTTCTCCTGCATGATCTGGCGCGAGATCCGGTTGAGCTTGTTGATGGTCTCGATCATGTGCACCGGGATGCGGATGGTGCGCGCCTGGTCGGCGATCGAGCGGGTGATCGCCTGCCGGATCCACCACGTGGCGTAGGTCGAGAACTTGTAGCCGCGCCGGTACTCGAACTTGTCCACGGCCTTCATCAGGCCGATGTTGCCTTCCTGGATCAGGTCGAGGAACTGCAGCCCGCGATTGGTGTACTTCTTGGCGATGGAGATCACCAGGCGCAGGTTCGCCTCGACCATCTCCTTCTTGGCGCGGCGGGCCTTGGCCTCGCCGATGGACATCTTGCGGTTGAGCTCCTTGAACTCTTCGATCTTCAGGCCGCTCAGCCGCTCCACCTCGGACAGCTTGTTGCAGGCTTCGATGAGCTCGTCACGGTGGGCCTTGAGCACGTCGGTGCCGCCCTCCCCGGACTTGATCAGGACGTCGATCCACTTCGTGCTGGCCTCGTTGCCGATGAAGTGTTCGAACAGCACCTTGCGCTTGACCCGCGCCTTGCGGATGCAGATGTCGGTGACGACCTTTTCCTGGGCGCGCACCATCTCCACCATCAATCGTACCTGGGCGGCCAGGTGGTCGATGGCCTTGGAGGTCAGGCGCAGTTCCATGAACTCGCCGGCGAGCTTCCTGCGATGCTTCTTGATCGCCGGCTTGCCGGGTCCGTTCTTCTCGATGGAGCGGACCATGCTGTCGTGGGCCTTGCGGATGCGCGCAAAGCGCTCGCGCGCCTCCTCCGGGTCGGGGCCGGTGTCGACCACCGCCGGGGTGCTGTCGTCGTCCTCTTCGTCGTCGCCCGAGTCGTCGTCGTCGGAGACGTCGTCCACCGTGCTGTCGTTCGAGGACGCGGCCTCGGCGGCCGCTGCCTGCTGGGCGGCGGGCACGACTTCTTCCTCGACCGCGTTGGGGTCGACGAAGCCGCTGACGAGGTCGGTCAGGCGCATTTCCTCGCGCTCGATGCTGTCGATCAGGCGCACCAGTTCGCCGATGACGGCGGGGCAGGTGGAGATCGCCTCCACGCTCTGCTTGATGCCGTCCTCGATGCGCTTGGCGAGGTTGATCTCGTCCTCTCGAGTGAGCAGGTCCACCGTGCCCATCTCGCGCATGTACATGCGCACCGGGTCGGTGGTGCGTCCGAACTCGCTCTCCACCGCCGTCGTCAGCACGGCCTCGGCCTCCTCGACCACTTCCTCGTCGTCGGGATTGGCGTGCTTGAGGATCAGGCTGTCGGGATCGGGTGGGTTGTCGTACACCTCGATGCCCATGTCGTTGATCATGTTCACGACGGTTTCGATCTGGTCGGTGTCGTGCATGTCCTCGGGCAGGTGGTCGTTGATCTCGCGGTAGGTGAGGAAGCCTTGTTCCTTGCCCTTGAGAATGAGACGTTTCAGCTCGGACTGTTGCGCTTTTTGATCCATGCAGACCTCGTGTAGGGGTAGTGCGCCTGCGAAAATGCAAACACGCTAATATATCGTGTAGATCGGTGAAATTTCAATGGAAGGAACGCGGGAATCAGCTCGACTCCACCCGCGGCACGGTGTCCATGCGCAGCGTCTGCTTCAGGTTCATGAATCGGGTCAGGTCCGCCTTGTCGGCCGCGGTCAGGGTCTCGCGGCCGGATTTTTCGAGCAGCCTGTCGATGGCGGAGTCGATCAGGGAGCGGCGAACGCTGTGGGCGGTCTGCAGCAACGTCTCTTCCAGTCGGCCTTCGGCCACTTGATGGTTCCACGCGGCCAGCTTTTCAAGGCGCTCGTGGTAGGGCGATCCGCGAAACCGCTCGACCACGGCGGCGGTGGTCGAGACCTCGTCCTCGCGCAGGATGGCGATGACGTCCGCCAGCAGCCGCGCGGCCGGCTGCTCCTCGTCCTCGAGTCCCTCGAAGTCGGGCAGCTTGCGCACCATCTCCGGGTGCTGGATCAGCAGGCTGAGCAGGTGCGCGTACGCGGACAGAGGCCCCGGCCGAGCCGGCGGGCGGTGGCGTCGGGCGCCGGCGGCAGGGCCCGCCGGGGCGCTGCGCATGAGGCCGGCGACGTAGTGCGGATCGTCCAGGCCGCTGATGCCGGCCAGGCGAGTGGTGAGCATCTCCTTGTAGGGCCCCGGCGGCACCGTGGACAGGAGCGGCCGCGCCAGTTCCACCAGGCGCGCGCGCCCGTCGCGGCGGTCGAGGCTGGTCCTGCCCTTGATCTGCTCGAACAGGAAGTCGTCCAGCGGCATGGCGGCCGCGACGGCGTCGCGGAAGGCCGCGGCGCCGCGCTCGCGGACGAAGTCGTCCGGGTCCATGCCCTCGGGGAGGAACAGGAAGCTCACCTGGCGCCCGCCGTGCATCTCGCCAAGCGCGGTCTCCATCGCTTTGCCCGCCGCGTCGCGGCCGGCACGGTCACCGTCGAAGCAGAACACCACGTGGCTGGCGACGCGGAACAGCCGCTGCAGGTGGCGGGATGAGGTGGCGGTGCCGAGGGCGGCCACGGCGTTTTCGATGCCGTGCTGGGCGAGGGCGACGACGTCCATGTAGCCTTCTACCACGATCGCCTGGTCCGCCTCGCGGATGGCGCCGCGGGCGGCGAACAGGTTGTACAACTCCGAGCCCTTGTGGAACAGGGGGGTCTCGGGGGAGTTGAGGTACTTCGGCTCGCCGCCGGCGATGACGCGCCCTCCGAAGCCCACGGTGCGGCCGCGGTGGTCGCGGATGGGGAACATCACCCGGCCTCGGAAGCGGTCGTAGTGCCGCCCCTTGTCGCCGCGGATGACCAGGCCGGCGTGCTCGAGCGCGGCCAGGTCGGCGCCGACGCCGAAGGCCCGGATCAGGCCGTCCCACTCGTCCGGGGCGAAGCCCAGTTCGAAGCGGGCGGCGGTCTCGCCGGTGACACCGCGTCCTTTCAGGTATTCAACGGCCTGGCCCGCGGCCGGGTGCCGCCGCAGCTGTGCCTGGAAGTGGCGGCCGGCGCGCTCGACGAGCGGCAGCAGCGCGTCAGCGCGCTCGCGCGGCGCGGCCGCTCCCGCGTCCTGCTCCGGCATCGTCATGCCCACGCGCCCCGCCAGTTCCTCGATTGCCTCGGGGAACTCCATGTGGTCGTATTCCATCAGGAAGCTGATGACGTTGCCGTTGGCGCCGCAGCCGAAGCAGTGATAGAACTGCTTGACCTGGCTGACGGTGAACGAAGGGGTGCGTTCGTCGTGGAAGGGGCAGCGTGCCTGGTAGTCCTTGCCGGCCCGTTTCAGCGGTACGCGCTGGTCGATGACGTCGACGATATCGACTCGCTCGAGCAGCTCGTCGATGAATTCCTGGGGAATCTTGCCGGCCATTGGCGGAGGATACACCGCATCGGGCGAATCCGCAGCCGAGCGGCGCGGCCCGTGGCTGGTTACGTTCCGAGGCGTTGTTTGACCCGGGCGCCGAGAGCGCCCATGTCGGCGCGGCCCTCGACTTTGGACTTGAGCGTCCCCATTACCTTGCCCATGTCGCGCACGGTAGCGGCGCCGCTTAGCTCGATGGCCTCGTCGATCAGCCGGTCGAGTTCGGCGTCGCTCAACGGTTCGGGGAGGTAGGATTCGAGCACGGCGATGGAGGCGCGCTCGCGCGCGGCGAGGTCGTTGCGGCCGCCGGCTTCGAACTGCTGTACCGAGTCGCGGGCCTGCTTGAGCATCTTCTGCAGCACCTGCAGCACGCCGGCATCGTCGAGAGCGACGCGCTCATCCACCTCGCGGCGCTGGATGGCGGCGCGGATCATGCGGATGGACTCCAGCCGCGCCGAGTCCTTGCTGCGCATGGCCGACTTCATGTCGTCCATGATGCGGGTCTTCAGGTCCATGGGGACGGCTTCGGGACGTGCGCGGGTGGCGCGGCGGGACGGGCGGGAATCAGTAGAGGCGGCCGCGCTGCACGTTCTGGCGGGAGACGCGTTTCTTCTCGCGTTTTACCGCGGCCGCGGCCTTGCGTTTCCGGATCGAGGTGGGTTTCTCGTAGTATTCGCGGCGGCGGCTCTCGGTGAAGATGCCGGCCTTTTCGCAGGAACGACGGAAACGGCGGAGGATGAGATCGAAAGGCTCATCCTGCTTGACGCGGACTGACGGCATAGGCAATTCGGCTCCCGGATTATTCAACGAGTTAGGAAAAGGGCGCGGATTATAATCCCTGCCGGGTAATTGCACAACCATCGCCGCCCTCGGCGGCGATCATCAAAGTCATTGAATTCACGGCTGAAATGAGAGTCCTCGGTATCGAATCCTCGTGCGACGACACGGGCGTGGGTGTCTACGACGGTGAGCGCGGGCTTCTCGCTCATCGTCTCGCCTCGCAGACGGTGCACGAGATTTTCGGCGGCGTGGTGCCGGAGCTGGCGGCACGCGACCACATCAGGCTGCTGTTGCCTCTCGTGCGACGGGTGCTCGAGGATGCCGAGCCCGGTGGGCCGCCGCCCGACGCCGTCGCCTACACCCGCGGCCCGGGGTTGGCAGGCGCGCTGCTGGTCGGCGCCTCGGTCGGGCGCAGCCTGGCCTGGGCCTGGGGCGTGCCGGCGCTCGGCGTCCACCACATGGAAGGACACTTGCTGGCCCCGTTGCTGGAGGCTGATCCGCCCGAGTTCCCGTTCGTCGCCTTGCTGGTTTCAGGCGGGCACACCCAGCTGGTTGATGTCGCGGCACCGGGTCGTTACCGGATCCTCGGCGCCACCCTGGACGACGCCGCCGGCGAGGCCTTCGACAAGACCGCCAAGCTGCTCGGCCTGGGCTTCCCGGGCGGGCCGGCGGTGGCGAAGGCGGCCGCCGACGGACGCGCCGGCCGATTTCGCTTCCCGCGCCCGATGCTCGACCGGCCCGGACTCGAGTTCAGTTTCAGCGGGCTGAAGACCCACACGCTCATCGTCGCCAACGAGCATCGCGACGCCGAGGGCCGTCTCGACAGCCAGACCGTGTGCGACATCGCGCGAGCCTTCGAGGAGGCGGCCGTGGAGACTTTGTGCGTCAAGTCCCTGCGCGCTCTCGAGGCGGCCGGTCGCACCCGGCTGGTGGTGGCCGGGGGCGTGGGCGCCAACCGTTCCCTGAGGGCCCTGCTCGATGCGCGCACGACGGATGCGGGTTGTCGGGTGTATTACCCTCGGCTCGAGTTCTGCACCGACAACGGCGCCATGATCGCCTTTGCCGGCTACCTGCGGCTGGCCGCGGGCGAGCGGCTGGAGTCGGGGAGCTTCGAGGTCATGCCGCGCTGGTCGCTGGAAAGCCTGCCACCCATCGGCTCTGCGGCCTGAGTCAGGCCTTGCGGCCGATGCGCGACTCCTCGCCGGTCACGAGGCGGCGGATGTTGGCGCGGTGGCGCCAGATGAGCAGCACCGCGATGGCGGCGCACATGGCCACCAGCGCGGGTCGGCTGTCGAGGTACCACGTTGCCAGCGGAGCCGCCACCGCGGCGACGATGGCCGCCAGCGAGGAGAAACGGAACAGGGCCGCCGTGGCCAGCCACGTCGCCACCAGCACCGCGGCGACCGCCGGTGCGCCGACCGCAAGCACGCCGAGGGCCGTGGCCACGCCCTTGCCGCCCTTGAACCCGAAGAACACCGGGTAGAGATGGCCGAGGAAGGCGGCGAACCCGGTGGCGCCGAGTACGCCGTCGGACACCCCGAGCGAATGAGCGAACGCCATCGGCAGCGCGCCCTTGGCGATGTCGCCGGCCAGGGTCAGCGCGGCGGCGGTCTTGCCGCCGAGCCTGAGCACGTTGGTGGCGCCCGGGTTGCCCGAGCCCTGGCGGCGCGGGTCGGGCAGCTTCATCAGGCGCGACACGATCACCGCGCTCGACACCGAGCCGAGCAGGTAGGCCAAAACTGGCATCGCGAGTTCGATCATGGTATGAGGTCGTTGGCCCAGGCGAGCCGCAATGGTACATCAAAGCGCACCGGCTTCCCGTCGCGCGCCACCGGCCATGATCAGGGTCCGCCGCCGGTTCGTTGGCCGGGTACGATCTAAAAGATGAGACGAGGACCGATTCCGATGCACGGCCTGATCATGGAGCGCCAGCTCCTCATCATCGACATCCTGCGCCATGCCATGCGCAATCATCCTCGCGTCGAGATCGTGTCGCAGCCGGTGGAAGGCGGCCGGCACCGCTACACCTATGCCGACGCGTGGTCGAGGGTGTGCCGCCTCGCCCGGGTGCTCGAGCGGCTCGGCGCGCGACCCGGCGACCGGGTCGGCACCATGGCCTGGAACACCTACCGGCACTTCGAGTTGTATTACGCCACCGCAGGCGGCGGCACGGTTTGCCACACGATCAATCCGCGGCTCTTTCCCGACCAGCTCGCTTACGTCATCAACCACGCCGGGGACCGCTGGCTGTTCGTCGACACGAGTTTCGTTCCGATCGTCGAGCAGCTCGCCCCGCGCCTTTCGACGGTGGAGGCGGTGATCGTCCTGTGCGGCCGGGAGCGCATGCCGGATACCGATCTCGCCAACGTGCTGTGCTACGAGGACCTGCTTGCCGACGAGGCCGATGACTACCC
>CBFGVH010000149.1:0-6850 GCA_965652415.1 uncultured Gammaproteobacteria bacterium
CCGTAACGTTCCGGCGCGAAGTGGTCCTGTCCCCTCGAACCGGCGCCCGCGCGCGGCGGCGACCACACCGACCAGGGATTCGCCATCCTGCTCAATGCCCGGTGCCCGGTCGACACGCTTCCCCCGCTCACCCGAACCGAGGATTTCGCCGGATTCATCCGCCGCCTCGCCACCCCGACGGCAGGCATCGGTTGATTGCTTGAGAACCGCAGATTGCCGTGCGGTTGTTCGTATAATCGTCCACGTGGACGTCGTGGTCGAAACAAAGTCACCCCGGATACCCGAGCCGGTGCTTCGGTGGCTCCTTGATTCCGACCCCGCAATTCGCTGGCAGGTACTGCGCGACCTCGCGAACGCGCCGGTCGAGGTGGTGGCCGCCGAGCGGGCGAGGGTCGCGAGAGAGGGCGTCGGCGCGCGGCTGCTTGCCCTGCAGGCCTCCGACGGGCGCTGGGGCGGGGCGGCGTGGAACCGCGGCTGGGACTCCACGATGCACGTCCTGTCGCTGCTCAGGGAACTCGGCCTGGATCCCGCGAGCGACGAGGCGCGGCGCGCGGTGGACCTCGTCGAGTCGCACGTCACCTGGAAGGGGTGCGGCCCGCCGGAGGCGGAGGACAATCCCTTCTTCGCCGGGGAGACCGAGCCCTGCATCAACGGGCAGGTGGCGGCGGCCGGCGCCTTTTTCGGCGCCGACGTGCGCGGCATCGTCGAGCGGCTGCTTGCCGAGCAACTGCCCGACGGCGGCTGGAACTGCGAGGCCTCCCGCGGCTCGACGCGGTCGTCGTTCAACACCACCATCTGCGTGCTCGAGGCGCTTCTCGAATTCGAGCGATCGACGGCGGATTGCCCGGAAGTGCGCGCGGCCCGCCTGCGCGGGCAGGAGTACCTGCTTGACAGGCGATTGTTCCGGCGGCTCTCCACGGGCGAGGTGATCGAGCGGGATCGCAAGGGCGGCGCCGACTGGACCCGCTTCGCCTTCCCGGCGTGGTGGCACTACGACGTGCTGCGGGGCCTGGACTACCTGCGCCGCGCCGGCGTCGCGCCTGACGAGCGAGCGGCGGAGGCGATAGAGCTCGTTGCGTCGAAGCGGGACGAGCACGGCAGGTGCCCGCTTGAGACGGTGCACGCCGGCCGGATGCCGGTCGAGCTGGACGAAGGTCTCGGCCGGCCAAGCCGGTGGATCACCGTACGGGCGTTGAGAGTTTTGAGATGGTACTCGGGGAGACGCTGACAACGCCCCTGGCGTCGCCGAATCGACTGGAGTCACAGGCGATTCGTCACTCTGGCCTGATTGCGGCTCTTTGAGCCTCGGTACCTGGTTGTCGGGCGAATTGGTGCGAAATGCTGGTCGGCAGTAATCACGTATCGCGGCGAGAACATCCGGATCATCTCCGTTCGTCGGTCTCGTCCTGAAGAGGTTTCCTTGTATGAAGGCTAAGAAGTTCGATGCGGATTTCAATAGCGGCAAGAGTGTCACCGCCGCCCTGGATACATCCAGGGCGCGTCGTCCGCTGCAGGAACTCAGGCGGGTCAACGTTGATTTTCCCACCTGGATGATCGAGTCGCTCGACAAGGAAGCGAGCCGGCTTGGTGTAACCCGTCAGTCCATTATCAAGATCTGGCTTGCGGATCGCCTCGAGCAGGGGGTTCCCGGTAGGCGAGCGAACTCGGCCGAGTGAGCAAGGCAGCCTGTTCCCAGGGACGACGGCTACGTCGTCCGGGGTTCCGACCCGGCCTCAACCCATCACCGCCTTCTCGAACAGCGTCGGCAGGTTGCCGTCGGGGTCGTAGCGTCGCTTGAGTTCGCCGTATCGCTCGCCGCCGTACAGCCGGTCGAATTCCTCGCGCGTGAAGAACGACGACGAATACAGCATCTTGCGTCCGCCGAGTTCCATGCACTTCCTGTCCAGGATGCGCGTGTAGTAGTAGTCGATGTCCCGGCGCGGCTTCTTCGTGTAGCAGTAGCAGCCGATGTTCATGTACACCGCGCCCGGCCGAAGCGGATACAGGGTGACCGCTCGCACGGGACGGATCGGCACGGCCACCCACGGCTTGCCGCCGAGGTCGACCTCGGCCAACGCGTAGCGCATGAACTCCACCGCCTTGTCCCAGGGCACTTCCCAGTCCTGGATGAGTTGCTCGTCGCCCCCCGGCTTGGGCAGGCCGAGACGCCTGCGCCAGCGGGCCTTGGCGGCGACGTAGCGGTTGTAGAACTTGCTGCTGCGCATGGACAGCGGCGCATGGCGGCGGAACACGTTGTACAGCGGCGTTTCCGGGATGTTCCAGAACCAGTCGGGGTCGTAGCGGAAGATGTAGTCGAACGTGTCGAGGTGGAACGATGCGTTCTCGCGCAGGTACCTGTAGTAGATGTTGTCGCGGTAGATGTCCACCGTGGCCGGCGCGTTGTCGGTCATGGTGCCGCGGGTCAGGTACAACTCGTCGGGCCCGTAGAACAGGCCCTCGATGAAGTCGCAGTCGTCGTCTTGGACGGCCTTGGCAAAGGCGTCGACGTAGTCTTGCACCGACCGGCAGCGGGTGCTTTTGACGAGAACGTACGGCTTCGCCTCGATGAGCCGCATGCGTACCCTCAGGATGTACCCGAGAGTGCCGTAGGAGTTGGGCAACCCGTCGAACAGGTCGGGTTCGCTCACGGTGCTGGTGGTGACGATCTCGCCGGAGCCGAGCAGCACGTCGGCCTCGACGATGCCGTCGTGGACGAAGCCGTGGCGAAATCCGGTGGACTCTATGCCAATGCCCACCACCGCGCCGCCCACGGTAATGTGCTTGAGTTCCGGCGACACGGTGGGCAGGAAGCCGGCGGCGAGGGTGTGGCGCACCAGGGTCTCGAAGGTGGTCAGGCCCTCGGCCTCGACGGTGCGGCTTTCGCGGTCGAGGTGGATGACCTCGTTGAACGACGACAGGTCCACCGCCTTGCCCCCGCCGCTGTCGCGGCCGCCGTAGCGGAACAGGTTCGACGAGGTGGCCTTCCTGATGCGCCCGAAGCCGCCGTTTCGTGCCAGCGCGGCCTCGAGCTGGGCGAGTTTGTCCCGGTAGGATGATCGGTCAGGCATGGCGGCGCGGTGATCCTGGTGTCGCCGGGGCCGGCCGCCGCGCTGCTACCAGGTGCGGACCCGCCCGGTGTCGAGGTGAACGAAATCGGATTTCGGATAATAACCGACGCCGCCCAGGCGCAGGGAGACGGCGGCGCGCCGCATGTGTCGCGTGGGCACGTCCGTCAGGCGCACGTCGATGGCGTCGCCCAACATGTGAAGGCTCTTCTTCGCCACGCCGCTGTCGGCGCTCTTGCCGCGCAGCATCTCGTTGGTTTTCGCCGAGCGGTAGCCGGAGATGATCTGGTAGACGCCGCGGCTGCGCGTCACCTGCTGCACGCGGTACAGCGTGGCCAGGATCTTCGGATCGACGGGGTGGACGTCGCCGGTGCGAAAGTCGCGCAGGAAGCGGCTGATCTCGGCCAGCTCATCGGCGTCGTAGTCGCCGCGTGGGCGGTAGTCCATGACCAGCGTCTCGTGGGTGTGGGTGTGGTAGAGGCGCAGCTTGCGCGGCGCGGCCTCGGCGGTGCGGCTTTGCGTGATGATGAACGGTGCGGCGAGGAGGGCGGCGGTAAAGGTTCTTCGTGACGGCGGACGCGATGCTTCGGCGCTGATACTGTCGAAGGTCGCGGCGGGCGAGCGCCCGGAATCGGACGGGTCGTTGGGCATGGTTCCTCCCCGATTGGTTGCGGGCATCAGTACATCCGGGATGCCCTTACCGGTTCAGTCTTGCTTGCAGCCCCTGGTCGCGGCCGTACAGGTCGGGATTAAATCTCATGGTTCCGTCGCTGTCCACCCGCGCGGTCAGGTAGACGATGTGTACCGGCAGCACCTGCTCCAGCTTGAGCACGTAGCGTTCGCCGCTGTCGACGCGCGACATGACGCGCTCGAAGGCAGCGCTCGCCGGGTCCACGTTCATGGCGAAGGCGGCCAGTTCGAAGGGCCGGGCGAGGCGGATGCAGCCGTGGCTGAAGGCGCGGTCGGTGAGCCCGAAAAGCCCCTGGTGCGGCGTGTCGTGAAGGTACACGTCGAAGGCGTTTGGCATCATGAACTTGATGCGGCCGAGGGAGTTCCACGGCCCCGGGTCCTGGCGCACCCTGTAGCGCGCGATGCCGCGCCCGATCTGCGCCCAGTCGAGGGCGGTGGAGTCCACCTCGGCCAGCTTCGCGTCGCGCGTTTCGAACAGGCGGAAGTGGTTCTTCACGAGATACGTCGGGTCGCGGATCAGCTCCGGCAGGAACTCGTTGCGGGTGATGCTGACCGGCACGTTCCAGAACGGGTTGAGTTCCAGGTGGCCGATGGCGCTGGAGAATACCGGCGTCTCGTTGTAGGGCGTGCCGACGATGACCGACATCTCCAGCCGCGTGACGCCGTCGGCGACCGCCTCGAGGTGAAAGCCGGCGATGTCGACGAGGACGTGGCGGCGGCCCAGGGAATGGGCCGCCTGGCGCCATCGTTCGAGGTTGACGGCGATGGTGCGCATGCGATCCTCGACCGAGGCGCCGAGCGCCGCCGCCGTGTCGCGCCCGACGAGGCCGTCAGGCTTCAGGCCGTGGCGCACCTGGAAGGCCTTCACCGCGTCGATCAGTGCACCTTCGTGACGTCCCGAGTAGGGTGCCTGGCGCTCGAGATCGCCCTCGACGATCAGCCGCTCGCGCAGGTCGTCGAGCCGCGGGTCGGCGTCGCCGGGTCGGATGGTCGGGCCGCTCGCGACCAGCGGCCAGCCGCCGCGCGCGGCGAGCTGGCGGTAGCGCACCAGCGCCCGGCGCAGGTCCTGGTAGTGCCGGTGCTGCGGCGCCAGGCCCAGCAGGTGGGAGAACGGATCGCGGCTCGCGCGCAGGTCCGACACCAGTTGCTCGGCCACGGAAACGTTCTGCGCCGCCAGCGGTCCCGGTCCGTCCGCCGTGTCGGCGCGGTACAGGCGGCCGAAACGCACGTGGTCGGCGAAGTGGAGCATCGACTCGGTCAGCAGCCGGTCCAGCCGATCCAGTCCGTCCGCGGTACGCGTGCCCCACAGCGCCTCGATGTCGGCGATCCGGTAGTCGGCGGGGTCGAGACCCTCGGCCCAGGCGTAGCGCAAGGCGGAGAAGATCGCCTGCGCCGTCTCGCTTCGACCGTTGTCGACCCACAGCCGGGTGACGCCGAAGGAGCGCTTGAGGTCGTCGACGATGTCGGCGGTCGCGGGCGGCGTCACGGCGAGGGCGAGCGCGATCATAGCGTGTTCGAACAGGCGGCGGGCGCCCGCGCGGCGCCAGGGACGATATCTCACCGGCAACGTGACCTGGATGACCAGCACCCATTGTACCGGCCCCGCCACCGGGCGCGAAATTTACGGTGCGGCAACTGCTACACTAGGTGGCCGGTGCCAACGCGAGGGGGAAGACATGCGAATCCTGGGCGCAGTAATCGCGATGACCATGGCGGCGGGCGCCATCGCCCAGTCGCTCGACGACGGGTTCGAGGCCCTGCGCCGGCTCGACTTCGACCGCGCCCACGCGGTGTTCTCCGAGCACGCGCTTGCCGGCGACGTCACCGCGCAGATCGAGCTCGGCTTCATGAACGCCATCGGCGAAGGTATTCCCGAGAACCGGGTCGAGGCCTACAAGTGGTTCGACGTCGCGGCGCGCGGCGGCGACGTCTTCGCGGCCCAGCTGCGCGATACCCTGGCCGGCCGCATGAGCGCCGAGGAGATCGCCGAGGGCAAGGCGCGCGCCGAGGCCTTTACGCCCCGCTAAAGGAGCGGAACATGTTCGACACCACCATCGCCGGCAGCCTGCCCAAGCCTTCGTGGCTGGCCGAGCCCGAAAAACTCTGGGCAACGTGGCGCCTGTCAGGCTCCGAACTGGAATCGGCGAAGCGCGACGCGGCCCTGGTGTGGCTCAAGGAGCAGGACGACGCCGGCATCGATATCGTCACCAACGGCGAACAGTTCCGGGTCCATTTCGTGCACGGCTTCCTCCGCTCCGTCGAGGGCATCGACTGGCAGCGCATGACGAAGATGGGTATTCGCGACAATCGCTACATGGCCGACGTGCCCACCGTGACCGGCCCGGTGCGGCGAACCGGTTCCGTGCACGGCGAGGAGGCGCGCTTCACCCGCGCCCATGCCCGCGGCCGGCTCAAGTTCACCCTGCCCGGGCCCATGACCATTTGCGACACCATCGCCGACGCCCACTACGGCAGCCGCGCGGACATGGCCATGGCCTTCGCCGACCTGCTCAACGAGGAGGCACGCGAGCTCGAGGCCATCGGCGTCGACGTGATCCAGTTCGACGAGCCGGCCTTCAACGTGTTCATGGACGACGTGCGCGAGTGGGGCATGGAGGCCCTCGAGCGTGCCGCCCGCGGCCTCGAGTGCAAGACGGCCGTCCACATCTGCTACGGTTACGGCATCGATGCCAACATCGAGTGGAAGAAGACCCTCGGTTCGGAGTGGCGCCAGTACGAGCAGACCTTCCCGGTGATCAACGACAGCTCCATCGACCAGGTGTCGCTGGAGTGCGCCAACTCGAAGGTGCCGATGTCCCTGATCCGGTTGCTGCCCGACAAGGAGATCATGGTGGGGGTCATCGACGTCGCCTCGTTCGATGCGGAAACCCCCGAGCAGGTGCTGGCGGTGATCGACGAGGCCGCCCGCCACGCCGACGTCGAGCGCATCCTTCCGTGCACCAACTGCGGCCTCGCGCCGCTGCCGCGCCAGATCGCCGCCGACAAGCTCGCGGCGCTCGGCAAGGGCGCCGGGCTTGCACGGCGCAAGTACGGCTGAAGATCTGCCCTGAGTTCGGGGCACGGTTCTGTGCCCG
>CBFGVH010000150.1:0-6656 GCA_965652415.1 uncultured Gammaproteobacteria bacterium
CTGCCGCTCGAGATCCTGGTGGTTGCGATCAGCGTGCCGCTGCTGCTGGTGGTCTGGCCGCTGTAAGTTGGCCGCGCGCACCCCGGCGAGTTCGAATCAACCGTGCCGCAGGGTGCCGAGAAAAGCCACGGTGGCGTACTCGATCACCACTTGGCCGCGCGCGGCGTTGGCATCGAACAATGCCGCGAGACCGGCCATCAGCTCGTCGTGCCCCTTGGTGCCGGGCAACGGCGCATAGGATGACGACATGACCCGCCCACGCAGGCCGTCGAAGTCGAGGCGCTGGTTGTTGGCAGCCTCGCGGCGGCGATGCGGATTACCATCGAAGAACCGCTCGATGGCCGCGGAGTCCACATGGCGATCGGGGGCGCCCTTGTAACCCGGACAGTACATGCGAAGCAGCCGGTCGTAGCCGTCCATGAACGGTGAACCGGTGCGGCGCAGGTTCCAGACGAGGGCGACAGGGGCATGGCCTCGCAGGATGCGCAGGCACTCGTCGCGGCAGGCGACGGGGTCGAACCAGTGGAACGCCTGCCCGGCCACGGCGAGGTCCGCCGAGGCCGCCGGCAGCGTGGTCGCCTCGGCCCGGCCGTCGACAGATTCGAAGCCGGGCCGCCGGCCGAGGGTCCGTTCGGCGGCGACGCGCATTGGGCTGTTGGGCTCGACCGCCGCGACCGAGTATCCGGCGTCGAGGAAGGCGGTGGACAGAAGGCCGGTGCCGCTGCCGAGATCAACCACGCGCGCCCCGGCGGCGAGCCCGGCCTCGGCCGCGATCCACTCGACGACCGCGGCCGGGTAGCCCGGCCGGTGGTCGGCGTAGGCACGGGCACGTTCGGAAAAACGTCGCGTCGGATCGAGGTTCACGGCGCGAATCGCCGGCCGAGGAACTCGACATTTCCCTCGCCCAGCACGGGTGCGGGGCCCACCGCGCCGCCATCGTGCACGGGCGCGAGCGGCAGGGGCAAAGGGAATGTCCCGTGTTCCGGATCAGCGAGTCGTTCCAGCGCCTCGGCCAGGGTCGAGACCCTCGAGCAGCACACGTCCTCGCCCTCGAAAAGGGCGAGCCAGTCGGCGGCCGGTCTCGAGGCAAAGCGCCCGACCGCCGTCTCGACGACCTCGGGGGCGGCCGGCGGCAACTCCCGGAGCGCCTCCGGCAGTTCCAGCAGCTCGGCGAGGCGCGACCAGAACTTCCCCTCCAGCGCCCCGACGGCGAGCCAGGCGCCGTCGGCGCAGCGGTAACAACGGTAGTTCGCGGCACTGCCGTCGAGCGCCGCGGCACCGCCCGGGCGCGACGGGTCCAGGGCCGCCGCCACCGATGAGACCGAAAGCGCCTGCAGCCCGCGGGTCATGGCGATGTCGATGAACGCGCCGCGGCCGCTTTTGGCACGGGCGACGAGCGCCAGCAGGATGTTGGCGAATGCCGGGTAGGCACCGCCGACCACGTCCGCGAGCAGCACCGGCGGAACCATGGGCGTGCCGTCCCGATCGCGGAACAGGTCGAACAGGCCGGCCTCGGCGATGTAGTTGATGTCGTGCCCCGCCGCGCCGCACCCGGGCCCGTGCTGTCCGTAGCCGGTGATGGCGCAGTACACCAGCAGCGGGTTGATTCGCGCCAGGGCCTGGTAGTCGAGACCGAGCCGCGCCATCACGCCGGGGCGAAACTGCTCGACCACCACGTCCGCAGCCGCGCAAAGTGCGCTCACCGCCTCACGGCCGGCTGCTTGTTTCAGGTCGACGCACACGCTGCGCTTGCCGGAATTCAGAAGATCGAACGCGGCACCACCGTCACCCAGCAGCGTGCGCATGGCGTCGCCTGCCGGCGGCTCGACCTTGATCACCTCGGCGCCCGCGCGTGCCAGCAGCAGCGTGGCGAGCGGCCCCGGCAGCAGGGTGCTGAAATCAACGACGCGGATGCCGTCGAGGGGAAGACCCGGGGAATCGTTCATGGTTTCGTCTCGCGTCGTGTAGATCTGTCGTTCGCTGCCAGCCGGCCCACGGCGGGCCCGGCCCTGCGGATGCCGTTTGACGCGGGCGCGCGATGTTAACAGAATATTCACCGATCCATCCGAACCCGGGCCCCCGCCCTGTGCAACCGATCCAATGCCGGAACTGCGCCATATCAAGCTGCCCGACCACGACGGTCCGCTGTGGGTGTTCGGCTACGGATCGCTGATGTGGGACCCCGGTTTCCATCACGACGGCCGCCACGCGGCGACGGTCCACGGCCTGCATCGCCGCCTGTGCGTCAGCTCGATCCGCTACCGCGGCACGCCGGAGCGCCCCGGCCTGGTGCTGGGCCTGGATTACGGCGGCAGCTGCCGCGGCTACGTCTACCAGGTGCCCCATCGGGACAAGCACGAGGTGGCGGCCTATCTCGAGGACCGGGAGATGGTCAACGGCGTCTACCGGCCGGTGTTCGTGCGCGCGCGCCTGGCCGATGGCCGGCGCCTTGCGGCCCTGACCTTCCGCGTGCGCCGGGACCACCCCCAGTACGCCCCGCCGATGTGCCCGCGCACGCTGGCCGAGCGCATCGTCGCCTCGAGCGGGCTCAACGGGCCCAACCGCGACTACGTGCTCAACACCCTGCGGGAGCTGGAATCCATGGGCTGCCGGGACGAGAACCTCGGCCGCATCGCCCGCTATCTCGCCGCAGCCGCCGACGCCGCCTAGCAACCGGTTTTCAAAACGCATATACTTTTCGGGTTAGCAACCGGACAAGGCATCTTGTGGCCAAAGAAGATCATATTGAAATGGAAGGCACCGTCCTTGAGAACCTTCCCAACACCCAGTTTCGCGTCGAACTCGACAACGGGCATATCGTCACCGCGCACATCTCGGGGAAAATGCGCAAGAACTACATCCGCATCCTGCGCGGAGACCGCGTGACGGTACAGCTGACTCCTTACGACCTCACCAAGGGTCGCATCACCTACCGGGCCCGGTGAGGAGCTGAACATCCCATGACCCTTGTTCCGTTGATCGAACCGAACTGGTGGACGGCGGCGCTCCTCAGCCTCGCCTTCACCCACGTGACCATCGTGGCGGTAACGGTCTACCTTCACCGCCACCAGGCGCACCGCGCCCTTGAACTGCATCCAGTCGTGGCGCATTTTTTCCGCCTGTGGCTGTGGCTCAGTACCGGCATGGCCACGCGCGAGTGGGTGGCCGTGCACCGCAAGCATCATGCCCGCGTGGAAACGGCCGAGGACCCCCACAGTCCGCAGGTCCACGGGATCTCCCGGGTGCTGTGGCTGGGCGCCCTGCTTTACCGCCGCGCCGCGCACGATGCCTCGACCCTCGAGAAATACGGTCGCGGCACCCCCGACGACTGGATCGAGCGCAAGGTCTACGCCCGGCACAAGGTCATCGGCATCGTGATCATGCTGGGAATCGACGTGCTGCTGCTCGGCCCCGTGGCCGGGGCCGTCGTGTGGGCCGTGCAAATGGCGTGGATCCCGTTCTGGGCGGCGGGCGTCATCAACGGCGTCGGCCATTGGTTCGGCTACCGCAACTACGAGACCCGCGACGCCAGCCGCAACATCGTGCCGATCGGCATCATCATCGGCGGCGAGGAGCTGCACAACAATCACCACGCCTATGCCTCGTCGGCGCGGTTCTCGATCCGGCCCTTCGAGTTCGACATCGGCTGGACCTACATCCGCCTGCTGGCGGCCCTGGGTCTCGCGCGCGTTCAGCGCACGGTGCCGAGCCTGGCCCATGACCCGGTGAAGTCCCGCTGCGACCTCGAGACGGTCAACGCGGTGGTCACCAACCGCTTCCAGGTCATGGCGGACTTCTTCGACCTGGTGGTCAAGCGCGTCTACCGCGAGGAACTCAAGCGCCTGCGCGGCCGCGCCGAGCGGGGCATGGTCAAGCGCGCGGTCAACTCCCTGCTGCACCCCTCGGCGTCGGCGCGCGCCGCCGCGGCCCACGTGCACGACTACCTCGACCTGTGCCCGCGGCTCAGGTTCGTCCTCGCCATGAAGACGCGGCTGCAGGACACCTGGGCCAGCGCCCAGGGTTCGCCGGAACTCGTCCGGCAACGGCTGGAGGAATGGTGCGCCCAGGCCGAGGATTCGGGCATCGCCGTGCTGCGCGACTTCTCGCGCCACCTTCGCGGCTACCGCCTGGCGGCCGCCTGAGTCCCGCCTGAGTTCGACGGCGGTACCAACAAAAAGGCGGCCTTGAAGGCCGCCTTTTCAGTTCGGTGCCGGTCGCCGGATCACTTGATCTTGCCTTCCTTGTAGATCACGTGCTTGCGCACCACGGGGTCGAACTTCTTCATCTGAAGTTTCTCGGTCATGGTGCGCTTGTTCTTGGTCGTGGTGTAGAAGTGCCCCGTACCGGCGCTGGAGATCATGCGGATCTTGTCTCTCATGGCAATGCTCCTCGGGTGTCGTTCAGCGGCCGATTCTAGACCTTGACGCCGGCGGCGCGAAGGTCCGAGAGCACGGCGTCGATGCCGCGCTTGTCGATGGTGCGCAGGCCGTTGCTGGACACGCGCAGCTTCACCCAGCGATTCTCGCTCGCCACCCAGAACCGGCGATAGTGCAGGTTGGGCTTGAACGTGCGCCGGGTCTTGTTGTGGGCGTGGGATACGTTGTTACCGGTCACCGTTTTCTTGCCGGTGACCTGACAGACTCTGGCCATGATGTACTCTCCGATTCGCGCGGCCTGGATATGCGGAAAAGCGGGGCTTTATACCAGATTCGCCCCGGCTTTGCCAGCACTCGATCTACACCTCGCCCCGCTCCGCCAGCGACACGGATTCGCCGTTGCCGATGACGAGGTGGTCGAGCAGCCGCACGTCGACCAGGGCGAGGGCGTCCTTGAGGCGGCGGGTGATGGAGATGTCCGCGTTGCTCGGCTCGGCGACCCCGGACGGGTGATTGTGGGCGATGATCACCGCGGCGGCATTGTGGTGCAGCACCCGGCGCACCACCTCCCGTGGATGCACCGAGGCGCTGTTCACGGTACCCTCGAACAGGGTCTCGTAGGCCAGCACCTGGTGGCGGGTGTCGAGGAACAGGCAGCCGAACGCCTCAACGGGCAGGTCCCGCAGGATCATGGTGAGGTAGTCGAGCGCCTGGCGCGGCGACTCAAGGGCGCCGCCCCGGGTCAGCTCTTCCGCCAGGTAGCGCACGCCGAGTTCCCTCGCGGCATGGAGCTGCACGCACTTGGAGGCGCCCAGCCCCGGCGTGCGGCACAGCTCGTCGAAGGGCGCGGCCAGCATGGCGCGCACGCCGCCGTAGCGGGCGATCAGGTCGCGGGCTATATCCACGGCACTGGCGCCGCGGCTGCCGGTGCGGATGATGAGCGCCAGCAACTCGGCGTCGGACAGGCTCGCCGCTCCCTTTCGTATGAACTTCTCGCGCGGCCGCTCCTCGGCCGGCCAGTCCCTGATGGCCATCGCATGCTCCCTTGCGTATGATTCGCGCGGCGCCCGCCGCGCGCGGTGATAGCGGAATTCGCCCTTATATTATAGAAACCCAGCAGCTACACTTCAGCCATGGCTGCCTTGACCGGCAAGAACATCATTCTCGGCGTCACCGGCGGAATCGCCGCCTACAAGGCGGCCGAGCTGGCGCGCCGACTCAGGGACGAAGGGGCGTCGGTGCGCGTGGTGATGACCGATGCGGCCACCCGGTTCATATCCCCGCTCACCATGCAGGCGGTCAGCGGGCAACCGGTGCGACACGAGCTGCTCGACAGCGAGGCCGAGTCCGGCATGGACCACATCGCGCTGGCGCGTACGGCCGACCTCGTCGTGGTCGCCCCGGCCACGGCAGACTTCATGGCCCGCCTTGCCGCCGGCATTGCCGACGACCTGCTGACCACCCTGTGCCTGGCGACCGAGGCGCCGATCGTGCTGGCGCCTGCCATGAACCGGGTGATGTGGTCGAAGCCCGCCACCCGGCGCAATGCCGAAAGGCTCGTCGCCGACGGTGTCAGGCTGATCGGCCCCGCCGAGGGCGACCAGGCCTGCGGCGAAACCGGCCCGGGCCGCATGAGCGAGCCCGGCGAGATCGTTCGCGATCTCACCGCGATGTCCCCCCGTGTCGACCCCCGTCTCGCCGGCCGCCGCGTCATGATCACTGCCGGCCCGACCTGGGAGGCGATCGACCCTGTACGCGGCATCACCAACCACTCGTCCGGCAAGATGGGCTACGCCCTCGCGGCCGCCTTCCGGGATGCCGGGGCCGAGGTGACCCTGGTCTCCGGGCCCTGTCACATCCCGGCCCCGGCAGTGACCCGCAAGGTCGACGTCACCTCCGCGCTCGACATGTACCGGGCGGTTCACGACGCCATCGCCGGGCACCACGTCTTCGTCGCGGTGGCGGCGGTGGCCGACTACCGACCCGAACAGGTCGCCGGACACAAGATGAAGAAGCGCGGCGACTCCATGGTCCTGACACTGGTGCGCAATCCCGATATCCTCGCCAGCGTCGCCGCCCTCGATCCGCGACCGTTCTGCGTCGGCTTCGCCGCGGAGACGGACGACGTGGAGACCTACGCCCGCGGCAAGCTCGAGGCCAAGGGCCTCGACCTCGTCGCCGCCAACCGGGTCGGCGCATCGAGCGGCGGCTTCAACAGCGACGACAACGCGCTGCTGGTCATCGACCGCGCCGGCACGACGCCCATCGGGCCCGCCGGCA
>CBFGVH010000151.1:0-6629 GCA_965652415.1 uncultured Gammaproteobacteria bacterium
CACCGTGGCTTCGCTTCGCCGTGGAGCCGGGTGACGGCACTGTAGGAGCCGGCCTGTTGGCGATCCCTCACGACTGCCGGCGCCAATGCTCGACGATCTCCACCAGGGCGTCCAGGCCGTCGGTGAGGGCGGCGGGGCCGGGCTGCAGGATGATGGCGGACTTGACCTCGTGGACGTGGCCGCCGCGCACGGCCTTGACGTCGGCCCAGCCGGGACGCTCGGCGACGGACTCGGGGCGAAAGCGGCGCCCGCACCACGAACCGATGACGATGTCGGGGTCGCGCGCGACCACTTCCATGGGATCGGCCACGATGCGATCCTTGCCGAGCGATGCGCGCGACTTCTCCGGGAAACACTCGCGTCCGCCCGCGATCTCGATCAGCTCGGCGACCCAGCGGATGCCGGTGATGATCGGGTCGTACCATTCCTCGAAGTAAACGAGCGGCTTGTCCGCGATGCGCCCATTGCGCTCGCGCACGTCGTCGACCCGCCTCGCCAGCTTACCTACCAGCGCGTCGGTGCGCTGCACGGCGCCGACGAGATAACCGACGCGGGTGATCATGTCGAAGATGCCGTCGACGGTGCGGTGGTTGAACACGTAGACGTCGACGCCGCGCGCAATCAGTTCGCGGGCGATGTCGGCCTGCAGGTCCGAGAAGCCGAACACGAGGTCGGGCTCGAGTTCGAGGATGCGATCGATCTTCGCCGAGGTGAACGCCGACACCTTCGGCTTCTCGCGCCGGGCGCGCGGCGGACGCACCGTGAATCCCGAGATGCCGACGATGCGCCGTTCCTCGCCGAGCAGGTACAGCGTCTCCACCGTCTCCTCGGTCATGCAGACGATGCGTTGGGGAAAGCGGTCGCGGCTCATCGCCCCGTTGATACCACGGTCCGCCGGTTGAGCGCCACGCTGGCAACTACCAGCAGCGCGAACACGAGGTCGCGCGCGCCCCAGTCCTCGGACAACAGCACGCCCGCGCCGAGAAGGGTCACGAACGGCTGCAGCAGCTGCACCTGGCTGACGCGGGCGACGCCGCCCACCGCCAGGCCCCGGTTCCACAGGAAGAACCCGGCGAGCTGGCTGACCAGGGCGAGGTAGGCGAAGGCCGCCCACTGGCCGGCGCCGATGGCCGCGAAGTCGGACGGCGCGCGAGCCAGCGCCGGCGCCGCGATCACCGGCAGCGACAACACCAGCGCCCAGCAGATCACCCGCGCCCCGCCCATGGTCGCCGCCAGGCGGCCGCCCCAGGCGTAGCCGATCGCCGCGCAGGCGGCAGCGGCGAGCAGCAGCAGGTCGCCGGCGACGAGACCGCCGAGGTCGGCGCCGCCGGCATAGATCACCACCAGCACGGCGCCGGCCGCCGCGGTGAGCCAGAACCCGGCCGAGGGCCGCTCGTGGTTGATCAGCACGCTGGCGAGCGCGGTGGCGAGCGGCAGCAATCCCAGCACCACGCCGCCGTGCGAGGCGGGCACGGTCTGCATGGCCATGGCCGAGAACACCGGGAAGCCGAGCACCACGCCCGCGGCGACCACGGCAAGACCGCCCAGCTCGCCCCGCGTCGGCCACGGCGCGCGGGTGACCGCGAGCAGGACGACGGCCACTAGAGCCGCCACCACCGCGCGCCCGAGACCGATGAACACCGGGTCCATGACCGGCACCACCAGCGAGGTCATGGGCAGGGTGAGACCGAAGGCGACCACGCCCCCCGTGCCCCACAGGTAGCCGCGCAGCACGGCGCCGGCCGGATCGGCAGCGCTCACGCCGGCAGCAGCGAGACGAGCGCCTCGAGCACCGCGCCGCAGTCGTCCTCGATCTTCAGGCCCGCCTCGCCGTCGGCGCGGGTGCGGCCGCGGTTCACCACGATCACCGGCGCCCCGCGTGCGTGCGCCTCGCGGCAGAAGCGGTAGCCCGAGAACACCATCAGCGACGAACCGACCACCAGCAGCGCGCCGCCCGCGGCCACCGCGGCGAAGGCCCGCTCGACCCGGCTGCGCGGCACCGCTTCGCCGAAGAACACCACGTTGGGCTTGAGCACCCCGCCGCAGGCGGCGCAGTCGGCAACGGCGAAGTCGTGGTAGCCGTGTTCCAGTTGCGCGTCGCCGTCGGCCGCGGCGGCGACGCCGACGGCTTCGAATCCCGGGTTGAGCCGCGCGAGGCGCTGCTGCAGCGCCGCACGCGGGATGACGGCGCCGCAGCCGATGCACACCACCTCGGCGAGCCGCCCGTGCAGGTCGATGACCCTTGCCTGGCCGGCGCGCCGGTGCAGGCCGTCGACGTTCTGGGTGACGAGGGCGTGCACGTGGCCGCGAACGGCGAGTTCGGCCAGGGCGAGGTGAGCGCCGTTGGGGCGCGCGGCGGCGAAGCGCGGCCAGCCGACGAAGCTGCGGGCCCAGTAGCGCCGCCTGGCCGCCTCGCCCGACATGAACTCGCGGTACTGCATGGGCGAGCGCTGCTTGAAGCGGCCGTCGCCGTCGCGGTAGTCGGGAATCCCCGACGCCGTGCTGACGCCGGCGCCGGTGAGCACGGTCACAGGCGAATGACGGCGAATCAGCGCCGCCAGGGCCTCGAGGCGGGCGTCGAACGGGGCCGGGCGGCCCCCCGGCGCAGCCTCAGTGGCTGCGGTCACGCGGCACGTAGACGCCGGACTCGGGCTCCTCGAACCAATCGGTGAGTTCGGGATGGCTGACCGGCACACCCGAGGTGTCCGGCTCGAGGTTCTGCTCGGAGACGTAGGCGAGGTACGTGGTTTCCTCGTTCTCGGCGAGCAGGTGGTAGAACGGCTGGTCCTTGCGCGGGCGAATGTGCTCGGGAATGGCTTCGTACCATTCGTCGGTGTTGTCGAATTCCGGGTCGATGTCGTAGACCACGCCACGAAACGGGAACAGGCGATGCCTGACCACCTGGCCGATTCCGAACTTGGCAATCCTGATACGGTTCATGTGTGCAAGACCCTCGACGAGCGCCCCTTCCGGAGGCGGAAACAGGCGGCTCTTCTCACTAGTTTACCGATACCGCCGCGCTATGTGAAAGTGGGGCCGCGGATCGGCCGCTACAACACGCTCCGCAAGGTAACGCCGCAGGGTGCGCTTCAGCGCACCCTGCGAGGCCATGCGTCGCCCGCTTTCGCAAAGCTTGCGGTTGCCTCCGGACAGCGGCCGATACATCATTGTTGGTCCGTGAACCGGAAGGAGGCATGCACCGTGAACGACAAGTCGTCTTTGCCCGCGAGCGAGGCCGAGTGGAAGGCGCGGCTCGGCGAGGACGCCTGGCGCGTGCTGCGCCGGGAAGGAACCGAGCCGCCGTTTTCGAGCGAACTCAACGACGAGCACCGCCAGGGCACGTTCGTGTGCGCCGGCTGCGGCGCTCCCCTGTTCGAGTCGGGCGCCAAGTTCGACAGCGGCACCGGCTGGCCGAGCTTCTTCCAGCCCGTCGAGGGCGCGGTCGAAACCCGGCGCGACTTCAAGCTGATCCTGCCGCGCACCGAGTACCATTGCGCCCGCTGCGGCGGCCACCAGGGCCACGTGTTCGACGACGGTCCTGCGCCCACCGGCAAGCGCTACTGCAACAACGGCCTGGCACTGAAGTTCGTCGCCGCCGATGACGACTGAACCCGCGGTCGGAGTACCGGCGATCGTGCCTGCCCACGACATGGACGTGGTGCGCGAGCTGTTCCGCGAGTACCAGGCGTTTCTCGGCGTCGACCTGTGCTTCCAGGACTTCGAGCGCGAGCTCGCCTCGCTGCCGGGTTCGTACGCCCCGCCCGCGGGCGCCATTGTGCTGGCGACGGCGAACGACGCCGTCGCCGGCTGCGTCGGCCTGCGCCCGCTCCCGAACGGCGCCTGCGAGATGAAAAGGATGTACGTCAGGCCCGCGTTTCGCGGCTCGGGCCTAGGCCGCGCGCTCGCCGAGGCGGTAGTCGCCGCCGCTGTCGACGCCGGCTACCGGAGCATGCGCCTCGATACACTCGAGACGCTGCACGCCGCCATCGACCTGTACCGGTCGATGGGCTTCGTGCCGATCGAACCGTATTACCACAACCCGCTGCCGGGCGTGCTCTACCTCGAGAAGGCGCTGCCCGGGGCCGACCGCACGTAGCGGAGTTCACGCCGCTCGCCCTTCAGGGCGGTGACCTCCGGGGCCACCGACTCCGGTGCGCGGCGGTCGAGCAGCACGTCGGCGATCCAGCGACCGATCCGCTCGAAGTCCTCGCCCTCCATGCCCCAGCGGACCGTCTCCGGAGTGCCGAGGCGCAGGCCGTTCATGTCAGTGTCGACGGGCTCCACGGGCAGACCGATGCCGCAGGCGAGCAGGTTGGCCCGGCGCAACTTGCGGGCCATGGCCTGGCCGCCGCCGAAGCGCGGCGCCTCGACCGCGAGCTGGTGGGAGATGACCGGCAGGGTCTCGCCGGCGAAAACGGGGATGTCATTTTCGAGTAGTGATCGGCACAAATCGCCGCACGTTTCTATCATTTTTGCCGCATATTCCCGGCCGTATGCCAGCCAGTCCAGCAGCGTCACGGCCAGCGCCGCGCTCTTGGCGGCATCGAAGTTGGCGGTCAGCCCCGGAAAGGCGATGGCCTCGACGCGGCGGGCGAGATCGGCGTCGTTGGTCAGCAGCAGTCCCGACGGCGGCCCGCCGAGGCTCTTGTAGGTACTCATGGTCATGAGATCGGCGCCGGCGGCCAGGGGGTCGGGCCACGCGCCGCCCGCGATGAGTCCCGACAGGTGGGCGGCGTCGAACAGCACGCGGGCGCCGACGGCGTCGGCGATCCGGCGCACCTCGGCGACCGGGTGGTGGGTGAGGTTGAGGCTGCCGCCGACGGTGATCAGCGCCGGGCGGGTACTCGCGGCAAGTCGCTCGAGCCGCTCGACGTCGAGCGTGTAGGCGGCCGGGTCGATCGGCGCCGGCAGGATGTTCAGGCCGTACAGCCCGGCGGCGCCGGCCTCGTGGTGAGTGACGTGGCCGCCGATGTCCGCCGGCGGCACGATCACGGTATCACCCGGCCGGGTGCAGGCCATGAAGGCGTACAGGTTGGCCATGGCCCCCGACGCTACCCGGATCTCCGCGTGACGGGCGCGGAATACCTCGCAGGCAAGCTCTGCGGCGTAGACCTCGATTGTTTCGATCGCCTCAAGGCCCATCTCGTACTTGTCGCCGGGATAGCCGAGCGACGGCCGCGAGCCCAGGCCGGCGGCAAGCAGGGCCTCGGCGGCGGGGTTCATGACGTTGGTGGCCGGATTGAGGTTGATGCACTCGACCTCGTGAATGCGCCGGTTGCGCGCCACCTCGTCGACGATGGCGCGATGGCGGCGATCGAGGTCGAGTCGAGCGAACACCTCGGTCGTTTCGCGGATGAACCGGTCCTGCGCGATCCATGGGCGCGGGGCGAGATGGGGCATGGGAGCGTAGTCCGTTGTCGGTTGCGATCGGGCCAGTGTAGGCGCAGAATGACCGCTGTAGTTGTGGGTTTCCGCCAGAATATTGTATTGAACGGACAGCAATGAGCGAGACTTCCGGGCACCGGCCGGACCTTCGGGTCGCCATCCTTCTGGCCCCCGAGTTCTCCGCCCTGCCCCTGGCGGGATTCCTGGACACCCTGCGCCACGCCGCCGACGAGGCTGATCGAAGCCGCCAGGTGTACTGCGCCTGGACCATCCTGTCCCACGACCTCGCCCCCGTCAGGAGCAGCGCCGGCGTCGGCATGGTGCCCCACCGGGTGCTCGACCTCGCCGATATCGACTACGACTACGTGATGGTCCATGCCGGTCGGCTCGAGGGCCTGCGCGACACGCCGGTCGCGCTGTTGGTCTACCTGCGGCGCGCCGCCGAGGCGTCGGTGCCGCTGATCGGCCTCGACAGCGGCAGCTTCCTGCTGGCGGAGGCGGGACTGCTCGACGGGTACCGGGCCTCGGTGCACTGGCGACACCGGCGCGACTTCCAGGCGCGCTTCCCGCGCTGCCGCTCGGTGACCGGGGACCTGTTCACCATCGACCGCGACCGCATCACCTGCCCCGGCGGCACCGCGGCCATCGACCTCGCGGTGGATCTCATCTCCCGCCACGCGGGCCGCAGCCGGGCGCTGAAAGGCATGGCGGACCTGCTGGTCGACGAACCGCGCGGCGCCCATCACCAGGTCCGCTCCTACCGCGAGGGTATCGACGTCGACGCCGACCCGCGCCTGCAGCGCGCCGTCGCCGTCATGCGCGCGCGGCTGTCACGGCCGGTGCCGCTTGCCCGGCTCGCCGCCGAGTGCGGCACCTCGGAGCGCCAGCTCACCCGCCTGTTCCGGCAGAGCTACGGCGTCTCGCCGGCACATTACTGGCGCCGCATGCGCCTCGACCACGCCGCCTGGCGCCTCGTCAACAGCCACCACGGCCTGCAGCGAATCGCCGACGAGTGCGGCTTCGCCGACGCCTCCCACCTGTCCACCAGCTTCCGCCGCACCTTCGGCTGCACCCCGCGCCACTACCGGCGAACCAACCGCCCCCACCCTGAATCTCCTACAGTGCCAACACCCGGCTCCGCGGGCAAAACGAAGCCACGGTGTAGGAGGTAAGCCCGCAGGCGATTGCGTCGGCGGGCACGGCGCCCGGAAAGAATCGCCGGCAAGGCCGGCTCCTACAGTGCC
>CBFGVH010000152.1:0-6409 GCA_965652415.1 uncultured Gammaproteobacteria bacterium
CGAAACCGCTGTAGGAGCCTGCCTGCAGGCGATTGCATCGGCGGGCACGGCGCCCGTAAGGATCGCCTGCAAGGCAGGCTCCTACAGTGCCATGGCTCTCGCACGCGATCGCATCGGCGGGCACGGTGCCCGGAAGGATTCGCCGCGAAGGCCGACCTCCGTAGGTTGCAGGCTTCCTGACGGAATCAAAGCATACCCCTACAGGCGGTCCCGCAAGGCGAACCACGTCATCGCCAGCACCAGCAGCGCACTACGAAAGCGCGAGCCGCCCGGGAAGCGCGGGGTGGGCAGGGCGTTCATGACGTCGAAGCGCGTCGCGACGCCGTCGATGGCCTCGGCGGCGATGGCGCCGGCGAGGGTGGCGAGGGCCACGCCCTGGCCCGAGTACCCCGAGATCGACAGGCGGTTGCCGTCGAGGCGCTCGAAGTGCGGCAGGCGCGACATGGTGATGCCGAGGGTGCCGCCCCAGCCGAAGTCGATACGCGCGTCGGCGAGTTGCGGGAACACCTCGAGCATGGGCCTGCGCACGAACGACTTGATGTCGGCGGGAAAGCGGTAGCCGTAGTTCTCGCCGCCGCCGAACAGCATGCGCCGGTCGGACGACAGGCGGAAGTAGTTGATCACGAAGCGCGAGTCCGACACGCACTCGTCGCCGGCGATCAGCGACCGCGCACGGTCCTCGCCAAGCGGCTCGGTCGCGATGATGAAGTTGTTGATGGGCATGACGCGGTCGCCGACGCGCGGCTCGAGCGACCCGAGGTAGCCGTTGCAGGCGTACACGGCGTATTTCGCCTTCACCGTCCCGGACGCCGTGCGCACGCGGACCGGATCGCCGGGCGTAACTTCGAGCACCTCGGAACGCTCGAACAGACGCGCGCCGGCGGCGAGCGCCGCGCGGGCGATGCCGAGGGCGTAGTTCAGCGGGTGCAGGTGAGCCGCGCCGCCGTCGCGAAAGCCGCCGAAGTAGCCGCGCGCGCCAAGCATTGAAGCCATCTCTTCGGGCGGCACGTAGCGGATGTCGCGGTAGTCGTAGCGCTCGTTCAGGAACCCGGCGTAAGCGCGCGCGTGACGGTCGAACCGGCGCCGGTGATTGGCGTGCAGGTAGCCGGGACTCAAGTCGCAGGGGATTTCGTGGCGCCTGACCAGGTCCTTGACCAGGGCCTTGGCCTGCTCGGCGATGTCCCAAGCCTGGCGCGCCAGGGCCTCGCCGACGAGCTTCTCCAGTTCGTCCTGTGCAATGCGCTGGCCGCTGCCGACCTGGCCCCCGTTGCGCCCCGAGGCACCCCAGCCGACCCGGTGCGCCTCGAGCAGTGCCACGTCGTAGCCGCGACCGGCCAGGTGCAGGGCGCACGACAATCCCGAGTAGCCGCCGCCGATGACGGCGACATCGCAGGAATGTTCACCAGCCAGCGTCGGCAGCTCGGGCACGCCGACGGCGGTCGCCGCGTAGTACGAGGGGGCGTGTTCGCCGTCGCGATCGTTGACGTGCAGCAGGGAGTTGGCGCGGTGCGGCGGATTGGGCATGATCGCGGGTTCCGGTTCAGGCGGCGGCCATTATAGCCGCGGGCCCGTCGAGCCCTGTCATGAAAGCCAATCGCGCCACCTTCCGCTTCTACGCCGAGCTGAACGACTTCCTGCCTTCGGACCTTCGCGGCCGGGGGATCGAGTACCGCTTCGCGGACAGCCCCGGCATCAAGGACCCCGTCGAGGCCCAGGGCGTGCCCCACGCCGAGGTCGAGCTGATCGTGGTCAACGGCGAGTCGGTTGGCTTTGAGTACCGCCTGCGCCACGGCGACCGGGTGGCGGTGTACCCCGTGTTCGAGGCCTTCGACGTGGCGCCGCTGGTGCGCCTGCGCGAGGCGCCGCTTCGGCGTACCGCGTTCGTGCTCGACGCCAACCTCGGCAAGCTCGCGCGCCGCCTGCGCCTGCTCGGCTTCGACGCGCTGTACCGCAACGACTACGACGACGCCGACGTGGTCCGCATTTCGGTTGCAACGGGCCGTATCATCCTCACCCGCGACCGGCGCCTTTTGTTCGCGAAGGTTGTCACCCATGGCTACTGGCTGCGCGCCACCGATCCCGACGAGCAGGCCCGCGAGGTCATCTCCCGCTTCGACCTCGCGCGGCGGGTGAGGCCGTTCGCACGCTGCATCGCTTGCAACGGGTTGATCGAGCCGGTGGAGAAGGACGAGATCGCCGATCGACTGGAATCGCTGACGCGCAAGTACTACGACGAGTTCTACCGCTGCGCCGACTGTGGCCGGATCTACTGGGAAGGCTCCCACTTCACGCGCATGCGCGCCCTCGTCGAGCGACTGACGGCTCAGGGCTGACTGCGGGCGAACACGGTGCCCTCGAACAGCTTGCGCGCGGTGCGCACGATGGCCGCCTGGCGCACCGCTAGTCGACCGTCGTCGAGGGAGACGTCCATCACCACGGATGTCTCGCCGATGGGATGCTCGACCGATACCGTCCGGCATCCTGCGCCGAGCGCGGCGATGCGGCCGGCGGGCGAGTCGGGCAGCATGCAGGCGGTGGCGACGCTCACCGCGCCCAGCACGCCGATGGAGGCGTGGCAGCGGTGCGGGATGAAGGTGCGCGTGTTGATGGCACCGCCGCGCACCGGCGGCGACACCAGGGTCATCTTGGGCACCGACTTGTCGGCCACGTTGCCAAGGTTCATCAAAGGCCCGGCGGCGAGTCGGATCGATTCCAGGCGCGCCTTGAGGGCGTCATTGGCATCGAGTTCCTCGCGGCTCTCGTTGCCGGTCACGCCGAGGTCGGCGGCGCGCATGACCACCACCGGCATGCCGTTGTCGATGAGAGTGACTTCGACTCCGTCGATGACGTCCACGGCGTTGCCCGTCGGCAGCAGCGCGCCGCAGTTGGCGCCGGCCGCCTCGGGGAAGTTCTCCAGCACCGGCGCCGCGGTGCCGGGAACGCCGTCGATGGCGACATCGCCCTCGTACTCCACGATGCCGCCGGGGGTGCGGATGGTGACCGTGGCCACCTGGTCGCTGTTGACCATGTACACGCGAACTTCGGTGGTATCGCCGGTCGCGGTGATGACGCCGCGCTCGATGGCGAACTGGCAGACGCCGGCGAGGATGTTGCCGCAGTTCTGCGAGTCGGTGACCACCGGCCGGTCGACGAACACCTGCAGGAACAGGTAGTCGATGTCGGCGTTGCCGCGCGCCGACCTCGACACCACCGCGACCTTGCTGGTGAGGGGGTCCGCGCCGCCGATGCCGTCGATCTGGCGCGGGTCGGGCGAGCCCATCACGGCGAGCAGCAGGGCGTCGCGCGCGGCGGTGTCGGCGGGCAGGTCGCCGGCCAGGAAATAGGCTCCCTTGGACGTGCCGCCGCGCATCCAGGTGCAGGGTATGGCGATCTGTTCGGGCATCCCGATCCTCCGTACGCGAGCAGCGCTCAACCGCCCGTCAGCCGTTCCGCCAGGCGGGGATACACCCGCTTGACGTTGTCCTCGTAGATCATGCGGCGTTCGTCGTCGGTCAGCGCCGCGCCGTCGATGTAGCGGCGCGTGTCGTCGAAGTAGTGCCCGGTCTCGGGATCGATGCCGCGCACCGCGCCCACCATCTCCGAGGCGAACAGAATGTTCTCCTTCGGGATCACCCTGAGCAAGAGATCGATGCCCGGCTGGTGGTAGACGCAGGTGTCGAAGTAGATGTTGTCGAGGATCAGCTCCTTGAGCGGCGGCCGCCCCATCATGTCGGCGAGACCGCGAAAGCGCCCCCAGTGATAGGGCACCGCGCCGCCGCCGTGGGGCACCACGAACCTCAAGGTTGGAAAGTCCTTGAAGATGTCCGAGGTGATGCACTGCATGACGGCGGTGGTATCGGCGCCGAGGTAGTGCGAGCCGGTGGTGTGGAAGGCGGGATTGCAGGCCGCGCTGACGTGGATCATGGCCGGCACGTCGAGTTCCACCAGCTTCTCGTACAGCGGGTACCAGTAGCGGTCGCCCAGCGGCGGATCGGTCCAGTAACCGCCCGACGGATCGGGATTGAGGTTGCAGCCGACGAAGCCGAACTCGGTGACGCAGCGCTCGAGCTCGGCGACGCACGCCTTCGGCGCCACGCCGGGCGTCTGCGGCAGCTGGGCGACGCCGACGAAGTTCTCGGGATACAGCCGCGTGATGCGATGGATCAGCTCGTTGCAGTGCTCGGTCCAGTAGCGGCTGGTGGTCTCGTTGCCGAGGTGGTGCCCCATCCAGCTCGCGCGCGGCGAAAACAGGGTGAGGTCGGTGCCGCGCTCGTTCTGCAGCCTGAGCTGGGCGCCCTCGAGGCTCTCGCGGATCGCATCGTCGGTGATGTTGAGCACGCCCTTGGCGTGGCGGAACATCGGGTCCTCGGCCAGCTCCGCCTTCTGCTTGTCGCGGTAGCGGCCGAGTTCCTCGGGTGCGGTGGTGTAGTGGCCGTGGCAGTCGATGATCATGTTGCTCATCCGAGGTCGTCGAGGGAGTCGAGGTAGACCAGGCCCGCGGCCTCGAGGCGGCCGCGCATGTCGTACATGTCCAGGCCAAGCTCACCGGCGGCCAGGCGCTCGCGCTTGGCGGCCTCGCCCGCGGTCCGCGCGCGGGCCTTGTCGAGCACCGCCTGCGCGTCGCGCCGGCGCACCACGACCACGCCGTCGTCGTCGGCGATGACCACGTCACCGGGGTCGACCGCCTGGCCCGCACAGACCACGGGCACGTTTACGCAGCCGAGGGTCTCCTTGACCGTGCCCTTGGCAGAGACGGCCCGCGACCAGACCGGGAACTGCATCTCCGTGAGGTCGGCCACGTCGCGCACCCCGGCGTCGATGATGAGCGCGCGCACGCCGCGCGCCTGGCAGGCGGTTCCGAGCAGGTCACCGAACATGCCGTCGGTGTTGTCGGCGGTCACGCCGACCACCAGCACGTCGCCCGGCCGGCACAGCTCGATGGCGACATGCACCATCCAGTTGTCGCCGGGATGGGCGAGAATGGTCACCGCGCTGCCGGCCACCCGGGCGCCCGGGTAGATCGGCCGCATGTACGGCTTCATCAGGCCCACGCGGCCCTGGGCCTCGTGGCATGTGGCGACGCCCATCTCGCCGAGGCCGTCGATGATCTCGGGGTCGGCGCGCTCGATGTTGCGCACGGCAACGGGTCTGAACATGGTGTGCTCCCTATTCGAATCCATACAACCTGGCCGGATTGTCGACGAGGACTTTCCGGCGCAGCTCATCGGTGTCGCAGATGGTCATGATGCGGTCGACCAGCGCGCCGTCGTCGGGCATGTGAGACTTCATGTTGGGATGCGGCCAGTCCGTGCCCCACAGGATGCGACCCGGCACCGCATCGAGCAGCGCGCGGGCGATGGGATCGACGTCGGTGTACGGCGGCCCCTGCTTCGAAAGCCGCTCGGGACAGCTGATCTTGACCCAGAAGCGGTCGTCGCCGTTGACGAGTTCGTGCAGCAGCGAGAAGGCGTGGCCGCCCGTGCCCTCTTCCACCGGCACGCGGCCCATGTGGTCGATGACCACCTCGGTCGGGATCTCGCGCAGGAACGGCGCCAGCGAGTCGATGTCCTCGGCGTCGAAGTACACCACCACGTGCCAGCCGCGCTTCGCGATCCTGGCCAGTATCGCTCGATAGACCTCGAGCGGCCGGCCGCCGCCGAGGCGCTTGACGAAGTTGAAGCGCACGCCGCGCACGCCGGCCTCGTGCATCTCGTCGAGCTCGGCGTCGGTCACCGTCTCGGCCACCACCGCGATGCCCTTGTAGTTGTTCCCACCCGCGCGCAGGGCATCGACCATGGCGGAGTTGTCGGTGCCGTGGCAGCTCGCCTGCACGATCACCGAGCGCTCGACGCCGAGGTGGCGGTGCAGTTCGAACAGCTTCTCCTTCGGCGCGTCCACGGGCTCGTAGGTGCTGGTGGGCGCGAACGGGAACACCGCCGCAGGGCCGAACACGTGGCAGTGCGCGTCGCAGCTCGCCGGCGGCAGCGGCCGGTCGGGGCGCTTGGGATCGGGATGGAAGGCGAGGTAGCCGGGCGAAACCATGGATTCACTCTCCGAGACACTTCTCGAGGCGGTCCAGGGTCTGCATGGCCGGCAGGCACTGGCGCACGCTGGCATTGGGTTCGCGGCCCTCGCGGATGGCGGCGATGAACTCGCGATCGCAGAGCTCGATGCCGTTCATCGACACGTCCACCTTCGACACGTCGACCGGGTTCTCACGCCCGTCGACGAGGTCGTCGTAACGGGCGATGTATGTGCCGTTGTCGCAGATGTAGCGAAAGAACGTGCCCAGCGGACCGTCGTTGTTGAACGACAGCGACAGCGTGCAGATCGCCCCCGACGGCGCCTTCATGCCGATGCTCATGTCCATGGCGATGCCGAGCTCGGGATGCTTCGGGCCCTGAAGGGC
>CBFGVH010000153.1:0-6353 GCA_965652415.1 uncultured Gammaproteobacteria bacterium
AGGCGATTGCATCGACATGCACGGCGCCGGAAAGAATCGCCGGCAGGCCGGCTCCCACAGTGCCAGAACCCGACACCTTGGCAAAACGAAGCCGCGGTGTAGGAGCCTGCCTGCAGGCGATTGCGTCGGCGGGCACAGCGCTGCAAACCGACGGGCGGTTACGGTTCGTCCCGTGCGGAGGCCTCGAGCCGTCTGGCCAGGCGCTCGAGGGCGTTGCCGAGCTTCCTGTCGGTGACGCTGGCGGCGGCGTCGCGGACCAGGCGGGCGGCGTCGGGTGGCGGCGGGGTGGGGCGGGCGACGGGGCGCTCGGGGATGGTGGCGGCGCCGGGGGTCACCACCAGGCGCAGCCGGGCAACCTTGACGCGGTGCTCGGCCAGTGCCGCGACGATGCGGTCCTGGCGGTTGCGCAGCCAGCTCGCCCAGGCGCCCTCGGGGACGTAGATCGCCAGTTCACCGTCGCGAAACAGCAGGAGTTCGCAGGCGGCGTGGATGTGCGGCGGAACCGAGGCTTTGAAGGCGTGGCGGGCGCGCTCGGTGCTGATATCGTCGGCGAGCCGGTCCATGAGCCCGTCCAGGCCCAGGTACGCCAGGTACCCCCGAAGCTGCCGCGGCCTTCCGTTTTCTCTGTATAATGGCACGTTGACCGTGTGTCTGGACGACAGGGGAAAAGCGGACATTCAAGTATTTGCGCCATGCGAATAGTAATTCTGCCGGGAGACGACCGCAACGGCCGCGCGGGGGTCGGGCCCCTCACGCTGCTGTTCACGTTGTTCCTGGTGGTGCTGCTCGGCGGCGCAATCGGCCTGGCCGCGTACCGTATCAACGCGTTTCTCTCCGGTGACATGGAGTCGGTGCTAGACGACGTGCGCATCGCCGAGCTGCGCGAAGAGCTGCGCGAGAGCCGCTGGGACCTCGTCGAGCGCAAGGAGGACCTCGAGTCGGTGCGGCAGGAGGTCCAGAATCACATCGACGCCCTCGGCGTGCGCCTGGGCGAATTGCAGGCGCAGATGTTCCGGATCAACGGCCTCGGCCAGCGCCTGTCGGAACTCTCCGGCCTCGAGGCCGGCGAATTCGACTTCTCGATCGAGCCGGGTGTTGGCGGCATCGCTGACGAGAGCGGTGCCTCCGAGACCTATGAGTACCCCGAGTTCCTCGCCCGCCTCGACGACATCCAGCTGCGACTTCAGTACGATGAAAACCGGCTCGCGGTCATGGAGTCCCTGCTGATCGACAAGAAGGTCAGCCGCACCATGTTCCCGGACGCCTGGCCGGTCAAGAGCGGCTGGATGTCCTCGTTGTTCGGCTACCGCAGCGATCCGTTCACCGGCCGCAAGGCGTTCCATTCGGGCGTCGACATCGCCGGTCGGCGCGGTTCGCCGATCCAGGCGGCGGCGGCGGGCGTGGTCACCCAAGCCGGCCGCGAGTCCGGTTACGGCGCGTCGGTGGTGCTGCAGCACGCCAACGGGTATTCCACCCGGTACGCCCACGCCAGCGAGGTGCTCGTGGAGCCGGGGCAGAAGGTGGAAAAGGGAGAGCCCATCGCACTGGTGGGCTCGAGCGGCCGCTCCACCGGGCCGCACCTTCATTTCGAGGTCATCCAGGACGGCAAGCGGGTCAATCCGAGAAAGTTTCTCCAGGCTTCGCGCTGAGTCCCCCTCCGGCCCATGATTCCCGCTCGATCAATGGCGCCTTTCGCGGGTTGATATTGCGGCCGAATCCCCTCACTTCCATCATGGATCATTTTTCGCCGGGCGGTTGACGCCCGGCGCTTATATTTGCAAGCGAGTCAGTTCCAGATGCTAGGAAACGTATTGACGAAGGTGTTCGGCAGCCGCAACGAACGGCTGGTCAAGCGCATGGGCAAGGTGGTGGAGGCGGTCAACCGCCTCGAAGGCGAGTTCGAGCAGCTGAGCGACGAAGCGCTCAGGGCGAAGACCGACGAGTTCCGCCGCCGCGCCGCCGACGGTGAAAGCGCGGACTCGTTATTGCCGGAAACCTTCGCCGCGGTGCGCGAGGCTTCCAAGCGCACCCTCGGCCTTCGCCACTTCGACGTGCAGCTCGTCGGCGGCATGGTCCTCGACCAGGGCAAGATCGCCGAGATGAAGACCGGCGAGGGCAAGACCCTGGTGGCCACGCTCGCCGCCTACCACAACGCCGTGCTCGGCAACCCGGTCCACGTGGTCACCGTCAACGACTACCTGGCCCGGCGCGACGCCGACTGGATGGGCAAGATCTACCGCTTCCTCGGCCTGGAGGTGGGCGTGATCCTCTCCGGCCAGACCCCGGCCGCCAAGAAGGCCGCCTACGCCTGCGACATCGTCTACGGCACCAACAACGAGTACGGCTTCGACTACCTGCGCGACAACATGGCGTTCACCAGGGACGACCGCGTGCAGGGTCGGCTCGCCTTCGCCATCGTCGACGAGGTCGACTCCATCCTCATCGACGAGGCGCGTACGCCGCTCATCATCTCCGGCCCGGCCGAGGAGAGCACCGACCTGTACGCGCGCATCAACGCCCTGGTGCCGAAGCTCACCCGGCAGAAGGAAGAGGACGGCCCCGGCGACTATCACGTCGACGAGAAGACCCGCCAGGCGTTCCTCACCGAGGAAGGAAGTGAGCGCGCCGAGCAGATCCTCGCCGAGGCGGGGCTCCTGCAGGAAGGCTCGAGCCTGTACGACGTCGCCAACATCAGCCTGCTGCATCACTTGAACGCCGCGCTTCGCGCCCACTCGCTGTTTCAGCGCGACGTCGACTACATCGTCCGCGACGGCCGGGTGATCATCATCGACGAGTTCACCGGCCGCATGATGGAAGGGAGGCGCTGGTCCGAGGGCCTGCACCAGGCGGTGGAAGCCAAGGAGGGCGTGCCGATCCAGCAGGAGAACCAGACGCTCGCCTCGATCACCTTCCAGAACTACTTCCGTCTCTACGACAAGCTCTCCGGCATGACCGGCACCGCCGACACCGAGGCGCCGGAGTTCCAGCAGATCTACGGCCTCGAGGTGGTGGTGATCCCCACCCACCGGCCCATGATCCGCAACGACCAGCCCGACCTCGTCTACCGCACCACGAAGGAGAAGTTCGCGGCCATCGTCGAGGCCATCAAGGACTGCGTGGCGCGGGAGCAGCCGGTGCTGGTGGGTACCGCCTCCATCGAGACGTCGGAGTTCCTCTCGGGCCTGCTCAAGAAGGAGAGCATCAGGCATGCGGTGCTCAACGCCAAGCAGCACGAGATGGAGGCGCAGATCATCGCCGAGGCGGGTCGGCCAGGCTCGGTGACCATCGCCACCAACATGGCCGGCCGCGGCACCGACATCGTGCTCGGCGGCAACCTGGAAAGCGAGCTGGTCGACGTCGAGGACGAAGGTCAGCGCGAAGAGATCCGCGCCGCCTGGCAGGAGCGTCACGACCGCGTCATCGCCGCCGGCGGACTGCACGTGCTCGGCACCGAGCGAAACGAGTCGCGGCGCGTCGACAACCAGCTGCGCGGGCGCAGCGGCCGCCAGGGCGACCCCGGCTCCAGCCAGTTCTTCCTGTCCATGGAGGACAGCCTGATGCGCATCTTCGGCTCGGAGCGTGTCTCGAGCCTGATGCAGAAGCTCGGCATGGAGGAGGGCGAGGCCATCGAGCACCCGTGGGTCACCCGCGCCATCGCCAACAGCCAGAAGAAGGTCGAGGGGCGCAACTTCGACATCCGCAAGCAACTGCTCGAGTACGACGACGTCGCCAACGAGCAGCGCAAGGTGGTGTACACCCAGCGCAACCAGCTCATGGACGTCGACGACATCTCCGAGCACATCGACAGCATGCGCGAGGAGGTCGTGAACCAGGCCATCGACCAGTACGTGCCGCCCGAGTCCCTCGAGGAGCAGTGGGACGTGGCAGGACTCGAGTCCGCCTTCGAGTCGGATTTCGGCATCAAGGCCCCGGTCGCGAAATGGCTCGAGGAAGATGATTCCCTGCACGAGGAGTCCCTGCGAGCGAAGCTCAAGGCGGCCGTCGAGGACGCCTACCGGGCCAAGGAGAAGGCGGTCGGCGCCGAGGTCATGCGCCACCTCGAGAAGGCGGTCATGCTGCGCGTGCTCGACGACCAGTGGAAGGAACATCTCGCCAACATGGACTACCTGCGACAGGGCATCGGGCTGCGCGGCTATGCGCAGAAGAACCCCAAGCAGGAGTACAAGCGCGAGTCGTTCGAGATGTTCACCGAGATGCTGGCCCGGGTGCGCCACGACGTCACCGCCATCCTCTCGCGCATCCAGGTGCGCGCCGAGTCCGAGGTACAGGCGATGGAGCAGCGCCAGCGCCCGGACCCGTCGAAGATGGAATACCAGCATCCCGAGGCCGCAGAGGAGCCGGTGGAGGCCGGCGACGCCGGGGCCGAGCCCGAGGAACGGGGGCTTCGGCTCGAGGCGCGCAGCAATCCCGAGCCGATCCAGACCTTCGTGCGCGAGGGCCGCAAGGTGGGCCGCAACGAGCCGTGCCCGTGCGGCTCCGGCAAGAAATACAAGCAGTGCCACGGCAAGCTGTAGCAGGGCGCGCGCACCGATGAGCACCAGCAACGTCTCCCCGCTGGCGCCGGCATCGTTTCCGGCGCTGCCCGAGATCGCGGGACTTCGCATGAGCGTGGTCGGCGCCGGTATAAAGTCGCGCAAGCGAGCCGACGTCTGGCTCGCCGAGTTCGCCCCCGGTACCACCATTGCCGGCGTCTTCACGCGATCGAAGACCGCCTCGGCACCGGTGGACTGGTGCCGCGCGATCCTGCCGCGCGCGGTGCCGCGGGCGATCATGGTCAACTCCGGCAACGCCAACGCCTTCACGGGCATCGCCGGCCGCGAGGCCGTCGAGGCCAGCGCGCGGGCGGTCGCCGACCGGCTCGGCTGCGAGCCCGGGGACGTCTTTCTCGCCTCCACCGGCGTCATCGGCGAGCCGCTGCCGGTCGAGCGCATGCTCGCCGTCATGGATCAGCTCGTCGACGACCTAGGCAGCGCCGACTGGGAGACGAGCGCCCGCGCCATCATGACCACCGACACCTTCCCCAAGGGCGCCTCGGCCCGTTGCACCATCGGCGGCACGCCCGTGAACGTGGCCGGCATCGCCAAGGGCTCGGGCATGATCGAGCCCGACATGGGCACCATGCTCGCCTTCGTCTTCACCGACGTCGCCGTGAGCCAGCCGGTGCTGCAGGAGCTGCTCGTCGAGTGCAACGAGGGCTCGTTCAACTCCATCACCGTCGACAGCGACACCTCGACCAGCGACACCCTGCTGCTGGCCGCCACCGGCGCCGCCGGCAACGCGCCCATCGAGCGCATCGACGATCCCCGGGTCGACGGATTGCGCAACGCGCTGTTCGCCGTGATGCAGGACCTCGCGCGGCAGATCGTGCGCGACGGCGAGGGCGCCAGCAAGTTCGTCACCGTCGCCGTCACCGGCGCCGAGGACGACCGCGCGGCGAAAGTCGTCGCCAAGGCCATCGCCAACTCGCCCCTGGTCAAGACCGCCATCGCCGGCGAGGACGCCAACTGGGGCCGCGTCGTCATGGCCGTCGGCAAGGCCGGCGAGAAGGCCGACCGCGACCTGCTCAGCATCAGCATGGGCGGCATCGAGATCGCCGCCAATGGCCGCAGCGTCGCCGGCTACGACGAGGCCCGCGTCACCGGGCATCTCAAGGGGCAGGAGATCCTGATCGAGGTCGACCTCGGCATCGGCCCCGGCACCGCCCGGGTCTGGACCTGCGACCTCACCGAGGGCTACATCCGCATCAACGCCGACTACCGCTCGTGAAGCCGGTGGTCGAGGCCGCCATCGGCATCCTCGCCGATGCGCGCGGCCGGGTGCTGGTGGCCCAGCGCCCCGCCGGCAAGATCGCAGCCGGCAAGTGGGAGTTCCCCGGCGGCAAGATCGAATCCGGCGAGTCGTCCCTTCAAGCCCTGAGGCGCGAACTCAAGGAGGAACTGGACGTCGACATCGCGGACGGCACCTGCCTCGTGCAGCACGTCAACGAGTTCCCCGACCGCGTCGTGCACCTTGACGCGTGGCTCATCCGCAGTTGGAACGGCAGCGTGCGCGGCATGGAGGACCAGCCGCTGCGCTGGCTGCCGCCGGACGAGGTCCTCGCCCTGGATTGCCTGCCCGGCTGCGAAGTGATCGTGCCGGCGCTGGTGGCGGCGCTTGGCGGGTGTCGAAACTCATAACGGTTGGGTACACGGGAGGTCGGAGATACCGGGGATACTTTCCCCGGCGCCGTGCCCGCTGATGCAATCGCCTGCAGGCAGGCTCCTACAGCGGCTTCGTTTCGCCGCGGGGCCGGGGTAGGGCACTGTTGGAGCCGGCTTGCCGGTGATTCTTTC
>CBFGVH010000154.1:0-6336 GCA_965652415.1 uncultured Gammaproteobacteria bacterium
AACAACAAAGGGGTCAAGTCTTGACAATAGCGATTTGCGCCAACTGACCACCCCTGGCCCGGTGGACGTCCGCCGGAGGGACTTTCACGGTAGGCCTGATGATCGCATCAGCGGCCAATGCTGTTTTGTCAAGACTTGACCCCTTTGCGCTCTTCGGCCGATGCTCCACCGGGAAGTCCACTGCGCACCGTCTCACGGGGCGTCGCGATCTTTCGACGTTCTGATTCTTGATCCTGCAGATTTTTCGTTCAATGACACTGGCATTTCTCGCTGTCATTTCCGGCCTGTTGCTGCTCGCGTGGAGCGCCGACCGTTTCGTTCAGGGCTCGGCGTCGGCCTCCCGGCACTTCGGCGCGCCTCCACTGCTCATCGGCATGGTCATCGTCGGCTTCGGCACCTCCGCACCCGAGATGGTCGTGTCGGCACTGGCGGCCTCGCAGGGCAATCCGGGGATCGCGCTCGGCAACGCCTACGGCTCCAATATCGCGAACATCGCGCTCATTCTCGGGATCACGGCGCTCGTCGCCCCCATTGCCGTGCATTCGCAGGTCTTGCGTAACGAACTGCCCATCCTTGTCGCGGTAACGGCGCTGGCTGCATGGCAGCTTCGTGACGGAGACATCACCCGCCTCGACGCCGTGGTCCTGCTCGGCGTGTTCTCACTGCTGTTGGCCTGGTCCATATGGCGCGGAATGCAGAAGGAAGCGGACGCGCTCGGCGCCGAAACGGCGCACGAGCTCGAAGCGCATCCCCTGCCCCTGCGCAATGCGCTGCTGGCGCTGGCGGTGGGACTCGTGGTGCTGATCGCCAGTTCCCGGCTGCTGGTCTGGGGGGCCGTGGAGATCGCGCAGGGCCTGGGCGTAAGCGATCTCGTCATCGGACTGACGGTGATCGCGGTGGGCACGTCGCTGCCGGAACTCGCCTCGTCGATCGCGGCCGTTCGCAAGGGGGAGCACGACATCGCCCTGGGCAACATCATCGGCTCCAACCTGTTCAATACGCTTGCTGTCGTCGGCATCGCCGGGATGATTCACCCGATGACGGTGGAGGGCGAGGTGTTTACCCGCGATATGGTGGTGATGGCCGCGCTTACCCTGTCACTGTTCGTGATCGGTTACGGATTTCGTGGGCCGGGACGCGTCAATCGGTGGGAAGGCGGATTGCTGGTGGCGTCCTACGGGGGCTACATCGCTTTCCTCGTGCACGGCGCCCTGAGGGTCGCATCCGTTTCCGGATGAAGCCACTGCGGCGCCGGGCGGCCCGCCCCGAGTGTCTGCGCGATAGGTTCAAGCTGTCGAGGGTCCGTCCCGCCTCGCCGCCACGCCGGGATTGGTCTCGCCGAGCACCCGCAGCGTCATGGCGGCCAGGCAGTCGTGCAGCGCCCCCTGCCGCCCCGACTCGTCGAACCGGCCGGCGCGGATTGCCTCGGCCAGGCGCGTGGTGAGTAGCGCGTGCCGCGTTCCGACATCGTCGCCTCCGTCGGCATCGGCCTCGTCGCCCAGAAGATTCGCCATCGCACTTGTCTCGGCGGCCAGGATACTCTCGTCTGTCGCCAGCTCGCGCCGCGCCATCGCCACGGCGCTGGCCGCCAGCAGCACCTGGTAGCGGCCACTTCCGGACAGCGCAGGAGCGACCTCCCCGCTCAGCGTCCGGCTCACGGCGTCGAGCAGCACCAGCGCGTCTGGTTCCAGGCTCATGCGGCCTCCCGTGTCAAGTCGAGGATCTCGATCTCCATCTCCGGCACGCGCCGGCCGATGAGCGCGAGTTCGAGGCCGGTCTCGGCACCCGAGACGAAGCGGCGGCACTGCTGCAGGGCGATTACGGCCCAGCGCAGGTTGGCCATCACCTCGTAGTAGCGCACGCTCGGCGCATCGACGGTGCGCCCGCTGGCCGCGGAGTAGCCGGCGTACAGGACTTCGCGCGCGGCGATGCCGCCAGCCTCCAGTTCGTCGGCACCGAATCGCCAGAAGCGGCTGCACAACCAGCCTAGATCCTCCATCGGGTCGCCCCAGCCGGCGAATTCCCAGTCGAGGACGGCGGTCAGGCCGTGCTCATCGACCATGTAGTTGCCCGTTCGAAAGTCGCGATGGCAGAGCACGATCTCACCCGGCTCGGGCGCATTCAGATCGAGCCAGCGCAATGCCCACTCCAGCACCGGCCGCGATGCGCCGAGCTCGTCCAGCCAGCGCCGGTAGAGATTCGCGAGGTACCGGGCGGGGTCGGCCGGCGCCTTGCCGAGAAATTCCAGGCCCGGCGCACCCGGCCGAATCGAGTGGATGCGGGCGAGTTCCTCTCCCAGGTGCCTGGCGAGCGCATCGCGATCGCCGCCCAGGGAACGGTCCTTGACCACCCTGGGGCCGAGTCCGGTGCCGTCCGCGCGGCGCATGACGAAGAAGGCGCCGCCGAGCACCGAGGTGTCCTCGCACAGGGCCAGAGGCTCCGGGACGGTGACGCCGGCAGCGAACGCGGCCTCGAGCAGCGCGAACTCGCCCGCGCGGTCGTGGCTGGCCTGCACGGTACCCGGGCTGGACATGCGCAGCACGAGGCGCTGCTCGCCGTCGAGCATGCCGCCGTCGAAGGCGACGTCGAGGGCGCGGTTGTCCTGGATGGCGCCGCCGGTCAGGCGTTCGAAGGCGAGAATGCGGGCGCCGCGCGCACCGGTCGAGCGCGCCAGCCAGGCGGCGAGTGCGCCGGTGTCCTCAGGTGCCACCGCCCCACCTCCAGAAATCGCTGCCCTCGGCGAGGTACGCCTTCGCCAACACCATCTTGTGCACCTCGGAGGCGCCGTCCACGAGGCGGGCCTGGCGTGCGTAGCGATAGATCCACTCGAGCACGGTGTCCTTCGAGTAGCCGCGCGCACCGCAGAGCTGGATGGCCGTGTCCGCCGCCTGGTGCAGCGTGTCCGCGACCTGCACCTTGGCCATCGAGACCTCGCGACGGGCAAAGTCCCCGGTGGCAAGCAACCAGGCAGCCTTCATGGTCAAGAGCCGACCGATCTCGATCTGCATGGCGGCCTCGCCCAGCATCCACTGCACGCCCTCGTGCTCCGCAAGCGTGGCGCCGAAGCTTTCGCGCTCGCCGACGTAAGCCGCGGCAATTTCCAGCGAACGCCTTGCCAGGCCCAGCCAGCGCATGCAATGGGTGAGGCGAGCGGTGCCAAGCCGGATCTGCGTGACCTTGAGGCCGTCGCCCACGTTCATCAGCACGTTGTCGTCCTCGACTTCAAGGCCGTCGAACACGAGCTCACAATGCCCGCCGTGCTCCTCGGGCCCCATGATTGGGATCCGGCGCACGATCTCCCAGCCCGGCTGCTCGCGATGGAACAGGAACGCGGTCAGGCCCTTGCGCGCATCGTCGCTGGTGCGGGCGATGAGGATGAAATGCGCGGCCTCGCCGGCGCCGGTGATGAACCACTTGCGGCCCTCGACGACCCAGCGGCCGCCTTCGCGCCGCGCCCGCGTGAGCATGGCGGACGGATCGGAACCGGCGCCGGGCATGGGCTCGGTCATGGCGAAGGCGGAACGCACGCGGCCGTCGGAGATCGGAGCCAGCCAGCGTCGCTTCTGTTCGTCCGTCGCCACTTTCGAGAGCACGATCATGTTGCCGTCGTCGGGGGCGGCACAGTTGAAGCACACGGGGCCGAAGATCGAGCGTCCCATCTCCTCGTACAGAGCGGCCATGGCGACGGTGTCCAGACCCAGCCCGCCGAACTCCCTCGGCACCTGGGGCGCCCACAGGCCGGCCTCGCGCACTCGTGCACGCATCGACTCGAGCGTGGCGGCGGCGATGTTCTCGTGTTCATCGAAATTCGACCGATCGGCCTCCAGGGGAATGACATACTCGTCGACGAACCGGCGAACGGCGAGGCGAAGTTCGTCGACGGCGGGCGAGAGGGAGAAGTCCATGATGTCTACTCGGCGACGCTGGCCAGGGACAGCGATTACAGGGAACTGACTAGATGGCCGCCGTCCACGGTGACCACCGATCCGGTCATGAACGAGCCGGCATCCGACACCAGCAGCAGCAGCGGCCCGGTGAGTTCGTCGAGGCGTCCGGCGCGGCGCATGGGCACGCGCTTCATCATCGCCTGTCCCGCGTCGCTGGCCAGGAACGGTGCGTTGAGATCGGTCTCGAAATACCCGGGGGCGATCGCGTTGACGCGGATGCCGTGGCGCGCCCACTCCAGCGCCAGCGCCTTCGTCATCTGCACCAGCGCCGCCTTCGACACCGCGTAGGGCATGACCTGCCCGGCGACGCGAAAGGCCAGGATCGAGGCGATGTTGACGATGCTGCCGCCGCCTCCGGCCGCCGAACGACGGGCCCCGAACTCGCGCGAGGCGAGCCAGGCGCCGCGCAGGTTGGTATCCATGACCCTGTCGAAGGTGTCCGCATCGACGTCGAGCGCCTTGCGCGTGTCGGCGACGCCGGCATTGTTGATAAGCACTTCGACCGGCCCGCCGGCGTTCTCGGCGGCGTCGTAGGCCGCGCCGACCGCCGCACTGTCGGTGATGTCGACCGCGACGGCCGACGCCAGGCCGCCGTCGGCGACGATCGACGAGACGACCTCGTCCAGCACCTCGCGTCGTCGCGCCGCCAGGGTCACTCGAGCGCCGCGCTCGGCCAGCACGCGCGCGAAGAAGGCGCCGAGCCCGCTCGAGGCCCCGGTCACCAGGACGTGGCGGCCGGCGATGTCGAAGGGATCGTTCACGACAGTTCGCGGGCGCGCTCGCGCAGGCGGTGCTTCTGGATCTTGCCGGTCGATGTCTTTGGCAATTCCTCGAAGACGACGGTCTTCGGCACCTTGAAGCGCGCCATGCGCTGTCGGCACCAGTCGACGATCTCCTCGGCGGTGAGCGACGCGCCCTGCTTCGGCGTCACGAACGCGCATGGCGTCTCGCCCCAGGTTTCGTCGGGCCGCGCGACCACGGCTGCCTCGAGCACCGCGGGATGCGCGTACAACACTTCCTCGACCTCGAGGCTGGAGATGTTCTCGCCGCCGGAGATGATGATGTCCTTCGACCGGTCCTTGATCTCGATGTAGCCGTCGGGATGACGCACCCCGAGGTCGCCGGTATGAAACCAGCCGCCGCCGAGTGCCTCCGCGGTGGCCGACGAGTTCTTCAGGTAGCCCTTCATCACCGTGTTCCCGCGCAGCATGACCTCGCCGATGGTCACGCCGTCACGGGGAGTTTCCTCGAGGGTCTGCGGATCGGCCACCATGACGTCGTCGGCGGTGAGGTGATTGACGCCCTGGCGCGCCATGCGCGAGTAGCGTTCATCGGTGGACAGTGCGTCCCAGTCCTCCTGCCACACGCAGACGGTGGCCGGGCCGTAGCTCTCGGTCAGTCCGTACAGATGGGTGACGTGAAAGCCGCGCTCCTCGAGCGAGCGGATCACCGGCGACGGCGGCGCCGCGCCGCCGGTGGCCACCTCGACGACGTGGGAAAAGGTCGACTCGCTGCCCGCCGGCGCGTTGGCGAGAAGATTCAGCACGATGGGCGCCCCGCACAGGTGCGTGACGCCGTGTTCGCCAATCAGTGCGTACACACGCCCGGGATCCACCTTGCGCAGGCACACGTGGGTCCCCGCCGCCGCGGTGACCGCCCAGGTGTACGTCCAGCCGTTGCAGTGGAACATCGGCAGGGTCCACAGGTATACGGAGCGCGCGTCGAGGCCGAACGTGACGAGGTTGCCGAGCGCGTTGAGCCAGGCGCCGCGATGGCTGTACACCACCCCCTTTGGGTTGCCGGTGGTGCCCGACGTGTAGTTCAGGCTGATCGCCTGCCACTCGTCGCGCGGCGGCCGCCAGGCGAAATCGGGATCGCCCCCTTCGAGGAACGCCTCGTAGTCGATCGCGCCCGGCAGGCGAACGTCCCCTTCACCCGCGCCTTCGGCCTCGGGGTCGTGATAGACAACCACCGGCAGCTCACTCTCGACGCTGGACAACGCGCGGGCAACCACGTCTTCGAACTCGTGGTCGGTGATGAGGAGCTTTGCCTCCCCGTGCCGAAGAATGAACCCGAGCGTATCGCTGTCGAGGCGGATGTTGATCGCGTTGAGAACGGCCCCGGCCATCGCCACACCGTAATGCGCCTCCAGAGTCGGCGGCACGTTGGGCGCGAACACGGCCACGGTATCACCAGGCCCGACGCCGGCCGCGACGAGTGCCGAGGCAAGCCGCCTGCAACGCGCATGGAACCCGGCGTAGGTCCAGCGCCGTGACCCGTGTATCACCGCGATCTTGTCCGGGAACACGGCCGCCGCTCGGCGAATGAAGGCGAGCGGAGTCAGCGGCGCGTGATTCGCCGCACATGGTTCGAGCCCCTGCTCGAAGAT
>CBFGVH010000155.1:0-6306 GCA_965652415.1 uncultured Gammaproteobacteria bacterium
TGACCCCTTTTGCAGGGGACTACTTCGGCGGCAGCACGAACTCGTAGCCGCCGAGCCAGCCGGCCCCCTGTTCGCGCTCGACCTTTTCGAGCACCATGGCGAGGTCGTCGATGCCGTGGTCCACGCTCGGGTCGCCCTTGAAGAACAGGCGCGTGACCAGGCGCGGGTGATCCGGATGATCGATGATGAAGTGGATGTGGCGGGGCAGGCCGCCGGTGTAACCGGGCAGCACGGTGACGAGATCGAAGGAACCGTCGTCACCGGTTGCCAGGTCCGCGCGCCAGCGGTCCGGCTCGTGGCCGCCGTGGGCATTGGCGTGGACGATCCGCACCCGGGCTCCGGCGACCGGCGCGCCGCAGGTGTCCAGCACGCGGGCGCGGATGAACAGCGGCTCCCCGTCGTCGCCCTCCTGCCACAGTCTCGGCTCGGCAACGCCGGCGGAGAAGTCGTGCGGCCCGGTATCTGTCTCCCGGGTCGGCTGGCGCGCGTCGCAGGCTTCGGCCGGGGGCGCTGCGCCAATGAGGCAGACGGCGGCCAGGGCGAGGGCGATACACGTGGAGTTGCGAACCATGGTCGACCACCCCGCTGTCATGGTAATCGACGACAAGAATACCAGATGTCGCCGGGTGGTTCCGGGGCCACGGTTGTGCGCTACAATGGTTTGTCTGCCCACCTTCCCGGAGCCCCTTCCATGGCTATCCCCCAGCCCCTCAAGTATCTCGACAAGGCTCTGAGCGGTCTGCGCGACCTCAACCTGGTACCGGACAAGACCGACGAGGCGCCCATCATCGATCTCATCGAGCAGATCGCGGACCTAGACGAGGAGAAGACCCTGGCCATCGCCCGCACGCTCAGCCAGGCATCGCTGTTCAACGAGGTGGTGCGCGAGCAGGTCAGGAGCATGGAACTCGGCCAGCGCTACGAGCAGATCACGGGTGCGTTCAACAGCATCCGGGACGATGCCAGGAACATGGTCAAACAGGTCGAGGACGGCAGGATCGACACGTTCGAGAGGATCGGCAACGTGTGGATGAAGGTCACCCGCGGGGACATTCCGGCGCGTTTCGCCGACATCAAGAAGACCTACCTCGACGTCACCCGGGACTCCGACGACCAGATCCGGCGCGAGCGCACCATACTCGACGCCTACCTCGATTTTCGCGGCGCTTTGAAGGAGTCGGAAGTACTGGCGCTGGAAGTGTTGAAGACCGCCGAGGCGCGGCTCGAGGCGGCCAAGGCCGAACTCGACGCGGCGATGCAGGCGGTCGAGGCCTACACCGGCGACGACGTCGCCGAGCGTGCCCGTCTAGAGCTCGCCCGCGACGAGAAGATGCGCGAGGTGCAGTACAACGACCGCCGTTACCAGATCGCCAAGGACCTCGCCGACAACCTCACGGTGAACTACAACTCCTCCGAAGTGATCATGGCGCGGCTGATGCAGACCACCTCCGCCAAGGAGCGCGTGTACCAGCAGGCGATCAGCTTCTTCGGCACCAACGAGACGGTGCTGACCGCGCTCAGCGCGTCGTTCACCGGCCTGTTCGGCCTGCACGAGGGCACCGAGACTCTGAACGCCATGAAGGAGGGCATCAGCAAGAGCCTCGAGGACCTCGCCGAGGTCGGCGGCAAGATCCAGGAAGAGGCGCTCAAGGCCGGTTACGGTCCTACGGTACGGGCCGACGCCGTGAAGAAGCTGGTCGACTCGGTGGTGCGCTACCAGGAGCGTTCCCTCGAGATCATCGCGGAGATGCGCACGCTCAGCACGAAGAATGCCGACGAGATTCGCGAGGCGGTGGAGGACGGCAAGCGCCGCCTGTCGCGCCTGGTGAACGAGGGCAAGGCATTGCCGCTAGAGTTCGGCGAGAGGAAGGGCGCCGCGGCGTAAAGAACGGGTCCGGTAGCGCGCCATGGCGGAGCGAACGTCCGGCTCGCCCCCGCTCGACGACGTCATGCTGGCCATGGACGTGGTCGACACGCTCAGGCACCGGCAACTGCTCGTCGACCGCGAGCTGGCGAGCGAGGACCGCGACCGCCGCATGATGGACCGGCTGCGGGAGATCTACGCCTCGCAGGGCATCGACGTGCCCGACCACGTGCTCGCCGAGGGCGTCAGGGCGCTCGCCGAGGACCGCTTCGTCTACACGCCGCCCGGGGGCGGGTTCGAGCACCGGCTGGCGAGGATCTACGTCAGCCGCGCGAAGTGGGGCAGGCCTCTCGTCATCGCAATCGCCGTGGTTGCGGTTCTGTGGATAGCCTACGCAGTCTTCGTCAGTGGACCGGCCCGGCGCGCGGCCGAGGCGCTGCCGGTAGCTCTCGAGCAGCGTTACGAGGCGCTGGCCGCGATGGCCGAGGGACCGGCGGCGCGGGAGAGTGCGCTGGCGCTTCTCAACCAGGGCAGGGCCGAGCTGGCCGAGGGCGACACCGACGGCGCCAGCGGCGTGCTCGAGCGGATGCAGGCGCTCATGGAACAGATCGAACTCGATTACGAGGTTCGCATCGTGTCGCGCCCCGGCGAGCAAAGCGGTGTGTGGCGCATCCCGGACATCAACCCCGACGCACGCAACTACTACATCATCGTGGAAGCCGTGGGCGAGGACGGTGCAGCGCTCGAGCTTCCCGTTGTCAACGAAGAGGACGGGCGCACATACCGGGTGACGAAGTGGGGCCTGAGGGTCGACGAGGCGGTATTCGAGCGCGTCGCGGCGGACAAGCGGGACGACGGCATCATCCAGGACAACCGCTTCGGCATCAAGCGGCCCGGCTACCTGGCGGTGGACTACCTGGTGCCGACCAGCGGGCGGGCGATCACCTCGTGGTAGTGGAGATGGAAACGGGCACCCAGGCGCTGGCGTCCATCAGCGCCGGCGTGCGTCTCATCCACGACCAGGTGGAAGAGGCCGACGGCCAGATCCGGCGCACCAGCGAAGCGATCGTCGAGCTGCGCAAGAAGCAGGCCGAGAACTACAAGCGCATCGCCCGGATCAGGCTCGACAACGTCGTCAGCGGCGAGCTGGAGGCCGGGCTCGACGCGGCGGGCCGCCACACCGCCGAGCTGCTCGAATCGCGCGGGCGCGACCTCGATGCACTCGAGGCGCAGATCGCCGCCGCGCGCGCGTCCGGCAACGAACTGGAAAGGCGCCGCGAGGAACTCGATGCCGAGGCGGCGCGGGCCGACGAGGTGCTCGATGCGGCCGAGGCCGAGGTCCAGCGAGGCCTGGAACAGGATCCCGCCTACCTGGCCCAGCTTGAAAAGGCGCAGCAGGCGGAGCGCACCGCGGGCCATGCCGAGGAAAAGACCCGCCAGGCCGAGGCCGCCTACAAGGAAAAAGGCGCGCCGTACGAGCAGTACCCCCTGTTCAGCTACCTGTGGCAGCGCGGCTACGGCACGTCCGCCTACTCGGCGAATGCGCTCGTGCGATACCTCGACGGCTGGGTCGCGCGGCTCGCCCGCTACGACGACGCGCGTCCGAACTACGCGCGGCTGGCGGAGATCCCGCAGCGCCTCGGCGAGCACGCGGCACGGCTGCGCGCCGTTGCCGACGAGGAGTTCGCTGCGTTGACGCGTATAGAGGAAGCGGCCGCCGCGGATGCGGGTGTGCCGGCCTTGAGACAGGCTCTCGACGAGGCCCGCGGCCGTGTCGACGAGATCGACAAGCGGATAGATGAGTCCGAGGCGACCCTCGTCGAGCTCGAGCGCAAGCGGGCCGAGTTCGCGCGCGGCGAGGATGATCGCTTCCGGCAGGCGGTCGATGCCCTGACCGGCGCCTTCGAGCGCGAAAGCCTGATCACCCTGTACGAGTATGCGCGCTCCACCGCGACCGCGGAGGACGACGTGCTGGTGCAGGAGATGGAACGGATCCGCGACGAGGTGACCAGGCTCGAGGAAACCCTGCGCGAGCAGAGCCAGGTGCGCGAGCGCCTGCTCGCGAGGATGCAGGACCTCGAGGACGTGCGCCGCCGCTTCAAGGCCGAACGCTACGACAGCCCCCAATCCGGCTTCGGCAATGCCGCCATGCTGGTGATGCTGCTCAACCAGTTCCTGCAGGGCGCCGCCAGCTCGGGCGACTTGTGGCGCACCATCGAGCGCAGCCAGCGCTACCGCCGCAAGGCATCCAACCCGGACTTCGGCAGCGGCGGCTTCCCTCACCGCCGCGGCACCTGGAACATTCCATTCCCGCGCGGCGGCGGCTCACGGCGCGGCGGCTTCGGCGGCGGCAAGGGAGGATTTCGCACCGGCGGGGGGTTCTGATTTACCTATCGCAGTTGCCTGGTCCCGGGCGGCGTATCGTCACACCCGGACCGATCAGAGCAGACAGCGGGTTCTGACGAACAGTGTCATTGCGTCGATTTCGAACTCCGCTTCGAGCGTCGTGTCGAACATCGACAGCCAGTCCTGCTGCGCCCTGTACGCAAGCTGCTCTCGAGCGGCGGGGCATCGATACTCCTTTCCTTGCAGGTGCTGCAAGTGATGCACCAGTTCATGCACCAGCACGGACGTGTGCGCCGGTGAGTCGGCCCGCCACTCGTCCGTCAGGTAGATCGTCCGGCCGGGTTCATCGTAGAACGCGAACACTTTTCCGTCCTTGGTGAGCAAATCCGAGTCGCGGGCTGACGGCAGATTGCCGCGGGGGCGCATGCCCGCGTCGACAAACGAAAGGGCGCCAGTTCGCGAAACCCAGTGATCCGTGATCTGTGATTCCGGTGCGAAAACGATGTCAGGGTGTTCCGCGGTATGTCCGAATTGGTAGTTGACGGACAACCAGGCGATGATGGCGGCGATGAGGTGTTCCATGTCGGCACTCCCCCGTCCCCTCGGACGGTGCTGGCATGGGACCCCCGGGTGCAAGAATTACAACTTGGCGCGCGCCGTGTTATCGGGCGCCTGATGTATTCCGGCTACCGCATTTGCAGTATTTTTGGCTATGATCCGTCGAGAGCTGTCGAACCGGGAGGTCGAGCGGGATCGATGGATCGCAATACGGATTGCAGCCAGCTAAGCCCAAGGGAACTGCAGGTCGCCACTGCCTACGCGAACGGCGCGAGTTACCGGGAAATCGCAGATGCCCTCTTCATCGCGCCGGCGACGGTGCGCACGCATCTCGGATCCATCTACCGCAAGCTCGGCGTTTCGTCGAAGCTCGAGCTTCACCGGATACTCGAGGGGCAGGCGGCGGACGTGGGCCACGAGAGCGACAATGCGGCCCTGGTCGCTGAACTGGCGCTAAGCCTCGAGGAGGCACACCGCCGCGAACGGGAACTGGCAGCGGTGCTGAGTATCATCAGCCGTTCCCGTGGACAGCTCGAGGAGGTGATCGCCTCGGTGCTGGATCATGCGCTCGAAGTGTGCGATGCCGAGTTCGGAATCCTGTTCGACTACGTACCCGGTGGCCGCTTCCGGGCAACCCATACGCGCTCCATTCCGCGCCGGTTCGAGGGGTGGTTGATCGACCGGGGAACTTTCCGTGTCAATCCGGACACAGCGCTTGGCCGCATCGAGTTGAGCCTCAAGCCTGTCAATATCCTGGATGTGCGGGCCGAAGAGATCTATCGTCGCGGCGACCCGCTGCGCCTTGCGACGGCGGACCTCGGCGGCGCCCGGTCGTTCGCGGCGATCCCGATGCTGGCGGGCGAGAGGTTGCTGGGCGCATTCACGGTATACCGGCAGCAATTGCGTCCGTTCGACGACCGGAACCTCGAACTCGCCCAGATGTTCGCCGACCAGGCCGCGATCGCCATCGAGAACGCGCGCCTGATAAATTCGCTGGCGTCGGACAAGGGCTGATCCGGACCCCGACGCGCGGCTGCGCAGCTCACACGGGATCCGACAGCGTGGGTCTGCCCGATCGATTAGTGCCAAGAAAAGTTTTATCCCGCGCGCCTTGGGTCTGCCCGACCGATTCGCTATCCTTCGCGCGGCTTCGCACCCGACCCGAGGACTTCCGATCTTGTCGACCGAATCCTGCAGATTCTGCAACCGCCCGGACGAGCGCGCGGTGATGGTCAACGACCTGGTTCAGGCCTGGTACGACCGCCACCCGGTGAGCGACGGCCACATGCTGATCGTGCCCAGGCGCCATTTCGCTGATTACTTCGACTGCACGCCGGCCGAGCGCGATGCGCTGTGGGCCATGGTCGCCGACGCCAAGGCACACCTTGACGAGAAGCACTCCCCGGACGGCTACAATGTCGGCATCAACGTCGGCCGCGCCGCCGGCCAGTCGGTGATGCACCTGCACATCCACCTCATTCCGCGCTATGCCGGCGATGTGGAAGATCCCCAGGGTGGTGTGCGTTCGGTCATACCCG
>CBFGVH010000156.1:0-6213 GCA_965652415.1 uncultured Gammaproteobacteria bacterium
AAGGCCAGCGTCTCGGGGTACTGCACCGCGCCGCGCACCGAAACCCGGTCCCTGGAACCGACGCTGACGATGTCGCCCGGGTAGATACTGGTCTCCTCGGTCGCTGAGGCGACGACGCCGCCGCCGGCGCGTTCGATGCGGATCTTGCTCGGGTCGCCGTTGTCGGTCAGCCCGCCGCCCAGCACCAGGGCCCGGCGCACGTTCATGTCCGCCACGTAACGGACCTCGCCGGGGTTCCTGACTTCGCCGACCAGGAAGAACGGCCGGTACTCCGCGATCGAGACGCTGACCCGGGGGTTGATCAGGTAGCCGTCCGCGAGTCGCTGGGTGATCTCCGATTCCAGGTTCCTGACCGTCTTTCCCACGGTGCGGACCTCGCCGATCAGCGGCATGACCACCACACCCTCGTCCAGGATGGGCAGGGCGTCGAAGCTGAGGTCCGGCTCGCCGTACACCTGGATATTCAGGCTGTCGCCGGTGCCGACGACGTAATCCGCGCCGACCTGCTGCGCCCGCGCGGAAACGGCGGCGAACGAAGCCAGCAGGACGATCGCGAGGAGCAGGATCGATGCATTTCGGCGGGATATCTCCATGACCGGGAGAGATACGATCGGGACAAATTTCAATGATACCATCCAATGGCCAGGCCACCGACTACCAAAATGACACCCGCCGCGGCGGGGCCGCTGCCTCGGCGGTCTTCAAACCGCTCGTCCAAGGAACCATGGCGATGAGGCGACGGGCGGCCGGTCCATCGAGAACGAGCCCGTTCCCTGTTGGCAGCAGCAAGCCGGGCGACAGACGCTACTCGGAGCCCAACCGGGGTCTGATGACGACGAAGATGCTGGTCACCTCGTCCTTGTAATCATTGTCCGGATCGGTGGACTCGCGGTCGACGATGGCGTGACTCAAACCGACATCCATCCACGGGAACAGGCCGTATCCCAGGGCGATGCCGTAGTCACGGATGTCGTCGACCCGGCCGTTGTCGTATTCATCGTCGGCGCTCGCGTAATGAAGCGTCACCGACAGGCGTTCGCCGATCCGCTGGGTCAGGTCGATACCGGCGACTTCGCTGACGTAGAATGCCGACCCCGCGGCCCCGCTCTCCTCGGTCGTCCGCGACGCGTACAGCGACATGCTGGTGCGCTCGCGCGGCCGCCACAGGATCTTGCCGAGATACGTGGTGCCGTCGAAGCCTTCGATGCCCGGGTCGTCGTACTCCTTCTCCAGTTGGCCGCCTTCGAGCGTCACCGAGATCGCCTCGGTCGCCTCCCAGGTCACGCCGGCGGTCAGCGCATCCTCGGTATTGTCGAGGCCGGGATTGCCGAAGACATAGTCATTGTCACTGCGGCGCGCGTGAACGAACAGCGAGGTGGCCGGCCCCACGTTGAAGAACAGGCCAGCCTCGAGGATGTCCTGGTCGCGGTCGCGAAGTCCCTGGTTGTTGTTGGTGAACTCGATCTGGTTGGTTTCCGCGCCGACGTATATTTGCAGCAGGTTGGCGCGCCGTCCCAGCGTGATCCGACCGCCGACGGTATCGACCTGGAACTCGTCGAGCTCCTCGTCGAGACCGATTTCCCGCGATCCGGACAAGCCGCGCCGTTCCTGCCCGTCCACCCGGCTGGCGTACAGGTCGGCCAGCAGGATACGCGTCAAGTCGAGCTGCAGGGCCGCGGCCAGGCGCTGATACTCGGAATCCTCGCTGTCGAACTCGTCGTACCACTGGTATCCCGCGGAATATCCGAGTTCGTACAGGTGCCGACCGAGTTCGCCACCGTAGCTGATTGCGGGGTTCAGCACGTAGGAGGTATCGCTCTCCTCCTGCCCCTCGGGTACTCGCCGCGGGTTGGAGTTGCGCGTGGCGCCGATACCAACACTGGCGCGCAGGCCGGTGGCGGCGTCGGAAGTCACACCCCTCGGAGGCTGCAGCGCGCGCTGCGTGGACGATGCCGCCGTGGCGCCTGTGTTCACCACGTCGCCGTACGCGCCGGGCGCCGAGACGCCGGGCAGCGACCCGAGATCGGTCTGCCCGAAGGCCGTGCCTGCCGCCATCAATGCCGTTGCCAGGGCGATCACGCCAATGGCAGAGACACCCGCTCCCCGGCCTGGCCCCTTGTTCGATTCCATCATGGACATCATTGCACCCCTGTACGTTACCCGCGCGTCCCTGCCTTACAGTCTGCCCTGGTTACATCCCGGCGAGTTCCGCCGCCTTCCTGATCTTGTCTTCGCAATCACTGCCCGGGATGATGCCGCAGGCGAGGCGATCGAGGTTGTGGTAGAGATAGCTCACGGGGACCGGATCGATGCCGAGCTCGCGCGCCGCAGTGAGCCGGTCGGGCTCGTCGATCCACACGCGAGCACCGTTGTAGTAGAGCGACACCATCACCGGCTTCCTGTGGAATCCGTCGGCGCCGAGTTCCGTGGTGATCTTGTCCCAGCGCGCGTCCTCGATCTCCTCGCGGGTCGGCAGCGTCGTGAATTCCTCGAACTCGTCGATCGCCGCGGTGTGATGACGGTCGCTGTAGGGGTCGTGCCATTCGGGGACGAACGTCAGGGACGTGCGGCCGTCGAGGTAGGCAGCGACGATGTCACCCACCAGCGGCTCGGCGCCGAAGTCGCTCACGGGGCGCTGGTTGCCGTCGTTGTAGAGCACGACCGCGGGCACGAAGTTGTCGCCCCGCTCGATGGCGCGCCGCACCTGGTCCAGGTTGCCGTCGACGACGATGCTCTGGTCGTGGCGGTAGAGCGAGATCATGACCGGCTCGTTCACCGGACGGTCGTCCCGGCCGACCTCGTACCAGTTGCGATCGCCCAGCAGCGGCTCGAGATCGGCGACCGGCACCTGGACGTGAGCGCCGTTGTTTATCCACTCAGGAAACGGCACGACACGCTCGTTGTCCTCGAAGTACATCCGGGCGATTTCCTGCAGCGACGCGACAGGGCCAAGCGACGACGCCGGCACCAGCGGTGCGAAGCGGTCCTCGACGCGTTGGGACTCGTCCCGGCAGGCCCACACCGGCAACGACGGCAGCATGTCGAGCGCGGCGTCCACGAACTGTCCCGCCCGCTCGGGACTGACCCGCACCGACATGTAGACCATGTCGTCGATGGAGAACCCGCGCGAGATCCCGTTGAGATACACCGACTGGATCGGATAGCCGTGTTCGATGAAGTCGCGAACCTCGTCGAACCCGCGCAGGCTGACATTGGTGGAAATACTGTCCCGGTCCGAGGAGATGATGACGTCGTCCTCGTACAGGGCGTGGGAGGGCGCGGAACACAGCAGTGCGATAGCCGCCGAAATCCGCGCGATGCTTGATACTCGTCTAACCATCCTGCTTGGGTCTCCCGTTACAGGCGTCGACAACCGGACGCCGTTGAGACGGTACGCCGCCGAACGGCGCACTCCCCTGGAAGGCGGTCGATGTCGATGGCATGAGTACCAACGAACCGACTTTCGAGAACCGGCGAGCGCCTGTTACCGCAGCGTCGCTGCCGAAAACAATGGACTACGGAAAACTTCCGGCCGACGCGCCCGGAGCCCCGCCCGGCGAAATCCGCGTTGCGAAGCACATTGCGTCCGACGCTCTCGTCATCGCTTTCCCCTTCCCTGACGCAACCCTCGAAATACGCCCGCGGCTCGAGGTGACAACCCGCTGGCGCGCTCCGAATCGTGCGCCGACACAGGTAATCCTACCATGTTGTCCACATGAAAAAAGGGTTTGGAAAATAGTTACCCCATCCGCCCCGCCTCAGCCAATGCGGTCGAACCCGGTATAAGGCACAAGCGGGGCCGGAACCTGGATGGAACCGTCGGACTGCTGGCCGTTTTCCATCACCGCCACCAGTGTACGGCCGACGGCGAGTCCCGAGCCGTTGAGGGTGTGGACGAACTCCGGCCTGCCGGCGCCGGAGCGGAACCTTGCCTTCATGCGTCGCGCCTGGAAGGCCTCGAAGTTGCTGCAGGAGGATATCTCCCGGTAGGCCTGCTGGCCGGGCAGCCAGACCTCGAGATCGTAGGTTTTGGCCGACGAGAACCCGATGTCCCCCGTGCTGAGCGCCACCACCCGGTACGGCAGTTCGAGCCGCCTGAGCACCTGCTCGGCGTGGCCGGTGAGCTCCTCGAGTGCCTCGTAGGAACGCTCGGGATGGACGATCTGCACCAGCTCGACCTTTTCAAACTGGTGCTGGCGGATCATGCCCCGGGTGTCGCGGCCGTAGGAGCCCGCCTCGCTGCGAAAGCAGGGCGTGTGCGCCACGCAGCGGATGGGCAGTTCGGCCTCGTCGACGATGCGGTCCCTGAACAGGTTTGTCACCGGGACCTCGGCCGTGGGAATGAGGTAATACGGCGGATCGTCGGTGGTCTTGAACTGGTCGTTCTCGAACTTCGGCAGCTGCCCCGTGCCGAACAACGAGTCGGCGTTAACGAGGTAGGGCACGTAATGTTCACTGTACCCGTGCTCGCCGGTGTGAAGATCGAGCATGAACTGGATCAATGCCCGGTGCAGGCGCGCGATGCGGTCTCGCATCACCACGAAGCGCGAGCCGGTGACCTTCGCGGCCAGGTCGAAATCGAGCTGGCCGGTCGCACCGCCCAGGTCGACATGGTCCTTCACGGCGAACGACATCGACCGAGGCTCGCCGACGCGGCGCACCTCGACATTGTCACGCTCGTCGGCGCCGATCGGAACGCTGACGTGGGGGACATTGGGGATGGCGGCGAGGAACTCGTCGAGAGATTCCCTGACCGCCGTCAACTCGCCTTCCTGTTCCTTCAGCTTCTCGCCGAGCTCGCTCATGCGGGCCATCGGCTCGGACGCGTCGCCGCCCTGCCCCTTGATCTTCCCGATCTCCTTCGAGGTCCGGTTGCGCTCCGCCTGCATCCGCTCGACCTCGGTCTGCAGCATCTTGCGGCGCGATTCGAGGGCGTCAAATGCCTCCCGGTCGAGGTTGAATCCCCTGGACTTCAACCTCTCGGCCACGGTGTCGATGTCTTTCCTCAGTAGCAGCGGGTCCAGCATCAGGAGCGCTCCGGTTGGTACTCCGGGTGAAGGGGTCGAGAACGGCTAGAACGAATCGTCGATGACGTCGACGCCGGGCGGCGGCGTGAAATCGAAGGTCGTGGCCATCAGCGTCGGGTTGACTTCGTTGTTGGAAAAGACGATCCGGGTGATCTGGCCGAGCTGGTCGGCGAGCTGCAGCAGGCGCAGGGAACCGTCCTCGAAGCCGAGTTGGATCTCGCTGAAATTGCCCTCGTCGTCGCGCGGAATGAGCGCCACCCACTCCACCTGCCCGTGCAGGCCGCGGTCCTCGATCAGGTAGTTCTCGTCCAGCTCGCCGCGCCCGGCCAGCAGGATCGCCGGGGTGCGGCCCACGGCTGCGTCGAGTCGCTGCACCGTGACCTGCTCCAGCTCGACGTCGTACACCCAGACCCGCTCCCCGTCGCTGACGATCTGCTGCTCGAGCGGCGGCTCGTAGTCCCAGCGGAACTTGCCGGGCCGGGCGATCCACATGCGGCCGGCGCTCTCCTCGATCCGATTCAGGTTCTCGTCGAGCACCGCCTGTTCGAAGTCGGCGCTGAACGTCGCGACCTCGTCGTAGAAGCGCTCCAGCAGGTCGCGCGCGTCGGCGAATGCCGGCGCCGGCGCCAATGCGGCGGCCGTCGCCCAGATGACCGAAACCAACACGTGGCGCATGATCTCTACTCCGGAGGAGGCGGTGCCAGCACCGCGCGTTTACCGTTTTCCGACGGACCGACCACGCCCGACATCTCCATCGCCTCGATCATCCGCGCGGCGCGGTTGTAACCGACTCTCAGTTGCCGCTGCACCGCCGAGATCGATGCTCGCCGGGTCTCGGTAACGAAGCGCAGCGCCTGGTCATACAACGGGTCGGCCTCACCACCGCCGGCATCGCCGAAGTCCCCGCCGCCGCCGGCGGCGGCGAGATCGCCCTCGGTGATTTCGTAGATGTAGTCCGGCTCGCCCGATCGGCGCAGCTCGTCGGCCACCCGCTGAACCTCCTGGTCGGACACGAAGGAGCCGTGCACGCGCACCGGAAAACCGGTGCCCGGGGGCAGGAACAGCATGTCGCCGTGACCGAGTAGCTGCTCGGCGCCCATCTGGTCCAGCACCACCCGCGAGTCGGCCCGCGAGGACACCTGGAACGCCACCCGGGTCGGGACGTTCGCCTTGATCAGGCCGGTGA
>CBFGVH010000157.1:0-6169 GCA_965652415.1 uncultured Gammaproteobacteria bacterium
GCCCTGGCGCGCCAGCTGCTCGGTGCGCTGGACGCTGCCGGGATGCTGCCGGACGAGTACCTGGTGCTGGAAACCAGCGTGGCGTTGCGCGAGCGCCAGCACCGCGAGATCGATGCCCTGCCCGCGAGGCTCGCGGCGAGGGTGCGCTGGCTCGATCGATTGCCCGAGGCGCCCCTGGCCGGCGTGATCATCGCTAACGAGGTGCTCGACGCCATGCCGGTCACCCGCTTCCGGGTCACCTCGGAAGGTGTCGAGATCGCCGGCGTGAGCGCCGGCGCCGACGGCTTCGACTGGTGCGCCGCCGAGCCGGGAGCCCACGACGATGCCCTCGCGGAGATCGCGGCACGACACGGCCTGCCGCCCGGTTACCAGTCCGAGTACAACCCGCGCGCGGCCGCCTGGATGCGGCAGCTCGGCGGCTGGCTGGCGCGCGGCGCGGCCTTCATCGTCGACTATGGCTACCCGGCCGCCGAGTACTACCACCGTGAACGCGACAGCGGCACGCTGACCTGCTTTTTCCGTCACGTGGCGCATCACGATCCGCTGGTGCTGACCGGCATCCAGGACATCACCGCGCACCTCGACTTCACCGCGCTGGCCGACGCCGCGCGCTCCGGCGGGCTCGACGTGCTGGGGTACACGTCGCTGGCCGCGTTCCTGGTGGGGTCGGGTCTTGCGGACGAACTCGCCGCGCCGGCGGCGACCCCCGGCGCGCAGCTCGCCCTGGCGAACGAGGTCAAGCGACTGACCCTGCCGTCGGAGATGGGCGAGCTGTTCAAGGTGCTCGTCGTCGGCCGCGGCGTCGCGCGGGCGCCCTCGGCATTTGCGCGCGGCGACCGCAGCACGTTGCTCGGGGGTGCGGCATGATCGACCCGTTGCAGGCGTTCTGGCTGGCGCTGGTCCAGGGGCTCACCGAGTTCCTGCCGATATCGAGCTCCGGTCACCTGATCCTGGCGCCCATGGTGATGGGCTGGCCCGACCAGGGGCTGGCCTTCGACGTCGCGGTGCACGTCGGTTCGCTGATTGCCGTGCTGGCCTATTTCCGGCGCGACCTCGCGGCCATGGCCGCCAGCGTGCCCGACGCCCTGCAACTGCGCGACAACCGCGACACCCGGCTCATCGCCCATCTCGCGGTTGCCACGGTGCCGGTCGTGATCGCCGGCTTCCTGTTCGAGCAGTGGGTCGAGGACAACCTGCGCTCGCCCCTGGTGATCGCCTGGACCATGCTCGGGTTCGCCCTGGTCCTGTGGTTCGCGGACCGCGTCGGCAGCAGGCAGCGCACGCTCGACGGCATCGACTGGCGCATCGCCCTCGTGATCGGGCTGGCGCAGGTGATCGCCCTGGTTCCCGGGACGTCGCGTGCCGGCATCACCATCACCGCGGCGCTGCTGCTCGGCATGACCCGCGTGGACGCCTCGCGCTTCTCCTTCCTGCTGTCCATCCCCACCATCATCGCCGCCGGCGTGCTCGAGGGCGCGTCCCTGGCGAACGGCGTCGGCCCGGTCGACTGGACGGTGTTCATCGTCGGGGTGACGGTCTCGGCCCTGTCGGCGTACGCGTGCATCGCGTTGTTCCTGCGCGTGATCGAGCGCATCGGCTTCATGCCGTTCGTCGTCTACCGGGTCATCCTCGGCGCCGTGCTGCTATACCTGTTCTGGTGAGTCGGTGCGCCAGTCCTCCTTCACCCGCCGCAGCGACTCGAGCTGGCGACGCGTGACTTCCGCCTCGATGCCGCCGTCTTCGGCGGCGAAGGCGCCTACGTCGGACAGGTCGAGGGCGCGCAGTGCCCGGCAATAGCGCATCAGCAATTGGCGCTGGGGATACGGCCGCTGCTCGCATCCCGTTCGGCCGCGGCTGTCGGCCTCGCAGGCCAGTGCGAACCATTCAGCCTGCTCGGGCCGGCGCACCGGGTCGAGGGCCCTGGCCAGTTGCAGCGCGGTGGACGGCCGTAGCTGTTCCAGGCGGTGCATGACGAGGTGATGGCGGCAGACGAGGCGGGCGATGCGATGGCAGCGCGCCGGCACCCGCAGCCGCGCGCACAGGGCGTCGAGCGCTGCCACCCCGCGTGACTCGTGGCCGACGTGGCGGGGCCACTCCTCGCGCGGCGTCAGTGCCTTGCCGAGGTCGTGGACCAGGGCGGCGAAACGCACCTCGAGGTCGTCGCTGAGTTCGGCGGCGACGTCCAGCACCATCAGCACGTGCACCCCGGTGTCGATCTCGGGATGATACTCGGCCGGCTGCGGCACTCCGAACAGGCCGTCGACCTCCGGCAGCAGCCGCGCCAACGCGCCGCAGTTCCTCAGGGTCTCGACGAAGGCGCGCGGACACGGCTCGAGGAGGGCGCGGCGGATCTCCTGCCAGGCGCGCTCGGGGGTGAGCTCCTCGATCTCGCCGGCTTCGACGATGCGTCGCATCAGGGTCATGGTGTCGTCGGCCACGGTGAAGCCGCGCGGCGCGAACCGGGCCATGAAACGCGCGACGCGCAGAACGCGCAGCGGGTCCTCGCAGAAGGCCGGCGACACGTGCCGGAGCACGCGGGCCTCGAGGTCGGCACGTCCGCCGAACGGATCGACGAGTTCCCCGGCCGGCGACATCGCCATGGCGTTGATGGTCAGGTCGCGCCGCGCCAGGTCCTGCTCCAGCGTTACCTCGGGTGCGGCCCAGACCGTGAATCCCCCGTAACCGCGGCCGCTCTTGCGCTCGGTGCGGGCGAGGGCATATTCCTCGTGGGTCTCGGGGTGCAGGAATACCGGGAAATCGCGGCCGACCGGGGTATAGCCGAGGGCGGTCATCCGCTCCGGCGTGGCGCCCACCACCACGTAGTCGCGATCGGCGACCTCGATGCCGAGCAGCGCGTCGCGCACCGCGCCGCCGACGAGATAGTATTCGAGGTCATCCAGCATCTGGAACGAGGTGGGGCCAAGCGGCGTTGAAAACGGTTCGGGCAATCATACTGGCGCTGGCCGTCACCGCCAACGGCGGCTGTTCGACGGTGCATTTCTACGGCCAGGCGGTGCTGGGGCACGTGCGCGTGCTCGCGGGCAGCCGCGACATCGAAACGCTCATCGCCGAAGGCAAGGTCGGGCCCGACCTCTCGGAGCGTCTCGCGCTGGTCGGCGAGATGCGCCGATTCGCGGTCGACGAGTTGCTGCTGCCGGACAACGACAGCTACACGCGCTACACCGGGCTCGATCGCGAGCACGTCCTGTGGAACGTGTTCGCGGCCGGGGAATTCTCGGTTTCGCCCCGCACGTGGTGCTACCCGGTGGCCGGCTGCGTGGCCTATCGCGGGTACTTCACCGAGTCGTCCGCGCGTCGTTACGCCGAGCGCATCGCGCGCGACGGGTACGACGTGTTCGTCGGCGGCGTGGACGCCTACTCGACGCTCGGCCGCCTGTCCGACCCGGTGCTCAGCACGTTCATCGACTACGGCGAGGCCGAGACCGCCGCCCTGATCTTCCACGAACTGGCGCACCAGCGGCTCTACGTTCCCGGCGATACCGTGTTCAACGAGTCGTTCGCCACCGGCGTCGAGGAGGCCGGCGTCGAGCGCTGGCTCGCGTCGCGCGGAGCGCCGGAGGAACTGGCCCGATACCGGCGCTCGCGCGGATTCTCGGACGCCGTCACCGCGATGATGCTCGATCACCGCGAACGGCTTGCCGCCCTGTACGCCCGGCCGCTCGATGCCGGGGCCATGCGCGCCGCCAAGCGCGAGCAGTTCGACCGTCTCCACGAGGAGTATCTCGCGCTCCTCGAAGCCTGGAACGTCGAACCCGCGCGGGGCGCCATCGAACGTTCCGCCTTGAACAATGCGGTCGTGGCATCATTCGACGTCTATCATCGTTTCACCCCGGCATTCGCGCACATCCTCGAGCGCGAAGGCGGCAGCCTGGCGGCGCTGTACCGGTTCTCGCAAGAGCTGGCCGAGATGCCGCCCGGGCGCCGCCACGAAGCGCTCATGCGACTGGTCGACGGAGAGGGCAAGCAATGAAACGCACGGTATTCTGCGCGGTGCCGGCCGCGACGCTGGCGCTGCTGGCCGCCGTCGCCACGCCGGCGTTCGGCGAGTCGCTCGACGAGGCCGCCGCGCGCCTTCGCTACGACTACCGCCAGCAATTCGCCGGTCAATCGCCCGGCGAGCTGCCCTTCACCGTGGCGGCGTCGCGCGAGGAGGGCATGATCCGTTCACGGGCGCTGGTCACGCTTGACGGTGTCGACTTCGATCGGCTCACCGGTGTGCTCGGCTCCCTCGAGGGCTGGTGCGACTCGCTGCTGCTGCATCTGAACGTCAAGACCTGCGTCTACAGTGAGGGGGCGGACCCGCGGCTCGAGCTTTACCTCGGCCGCAAGCACTACGAGCACCCGTCGGAGTCGCAGCGCATCGTGTTTCGTTTTGATGTCGAGGACCGTGACGGCGCAACGCGCGCAACGCTCACCGCCGAGGACGGTCCGTTCGGAACCTCGGACTACCTGTTCGTGGCCACCGCCATCGAGGTGCCGTCCGGGGCGTTTCTCGAGCTTCGCCTGTCCAACCGGGAGGGTCTCGCCGGCGGCCTGATCGACCTGTATTTCACCACCCTGGGCCGCTCCAAGGTCGGCTTCACGCGCGTCGGCGAGACCCTGTTCGGCAACCCCGAGTACGTTCGAGGCCAGGTCGGCGCGGCCGAGCGCAACGTGGTGCGCTACCTGTACGCGCTGCGCGTCACGCTGGAGCTCGGCGACGCTCCCTTTCGCGAGCGCACGAGGGCCTGGTTCGACGCTACCGAACGGCATCCGCGCCAACTCGGAGAACTCGAGCGCGACTCGTACCTGTCGATCAAGGAGCGCGAGTACCAGAACCAGGTGTACTACCAGCACGCCGCCGACCGCGGCGAAACGGTCGTCGTCGAGGAGCGGCAGAAGCGCAGGTAGCCCCTTTTGGATTATCCTCGCACCCCTTTGCCATACACCTTCGGGAGCAACATCACATGAGCGGCGATCCGGCCACCCTGTCCTGGCGCAGGCCGGCGACCGTCCTGGTCGCCGGATGCCTCATCGCCTGCATCGGTTTCGGCATCCGCTCCAGCCTCGGGCTGTTCCTCGAGCCGATGACCACCGCGCAGGGCTGGAGCCGCGAGGTGTTCGCGCTGGCGCTGGCCTTCCAGAACCTGCTGTGGGGCATGGCCCTGCCCTTTGCCGGCGCGCTCGCCGACAAGTACGGATCGGTCTGGGTGATCGTGGCCGGTGCGGTACTGTACGCGGCCGGGCTGGTCGGCATGACGATCTCGCCGGACCCGTTGCTGTTCCAGTTCACCGGGGGCGTGCTGAGCGGCATCGGCGTCGCCTTTACCGCGTTCTCGCTGGTCATGGCGGCGATGGTGCGGGTGGTGGGTCCTACCAACCGCTCGCTGATCCTGGGATTGGGCACGGCCGCGGGCTCCCTCGGCCAGGTCGTGTTCTCGCCGCTGTCGCAGGGATTCATCGCCCTGTTCGGCTGGTCGGATGCGCTCCTCTGGCTGGCCGTCATCGCCCTGGTGATGATTCCGCTCGCGCTGGCGCTGCCGCGCGACCCCGACGTGCCGGGCGAGGAAGGAGCCGCGCAGACCCTGCGAGCAGCCCTGCGCGAGGCGATCGGCCATCGCGGGTACGTGCTGTTGACGGTCGGTTTCTTCGTGTGCGGCTTCCACGTCGCCTTCATCACGGTGCACTACCCGGCCTACGTCATCGATCTCGGCCTCGATCCGGCGGTCGGCGCCTGGTCCATCGCCCTGATCGGCGCCATGAACATCATCGGCTCGTTCGCCTCGGGCCTGTTCGGAAAGCGCTACAGCATGAAAATCGGGCTGTCGGGGATCTATTTCCTGCGTGCGGTGGCGATCACGCTTTTGCTGTTCGTCCCCAAGACCGAGTTCACCATCTACGCCTTTGCCGGCGCCATGGGCATCCTGTGGCTGTCCACGGTGCCGTTGACCACTGGCATCGTCGCGCGCGTGTTCGGCGTGCGCTACCTGGCGACGCTGTTCGGCGTCGTGTTCCTGAGCCACCAGGTCGGCAGCTTCATGGGCGTGTGGCTGGGCGGCGTCATCTTTGACCTCACCGGTTCCTACGACGGCATGTGGATCGCCGGCATCGTGTTCGGGCTGCTCGCCGCGCTGATTCACCTGCCCATCGACGAGAAGCCCCTCGCGCG
>CBFGVH010000158.1:0-6138 GCA_965652415.1 uncultured Gammaproteobacteria bacterium
CGCCCCGGTTTGTCCGGCCTGTGTTTCGTCGCGGTGTTTGTCGCTGGTCTGGCTCGTCATCGTGTCGGCTCCGGTCGTGCCGCTTGCCGCGGCGGTCGTGATCGGCGTGGCGGTCTGCAACCCCGCGAGCAGCCACGCGGCCAGCACCGCCGGGGGCAGGAAAGCGGCCGCCATCCGCCGTTTCTTCGTCCTGGGTCTCATCATCGTGTTCTCGCCTGGTATCGAACGGCTGCAGTGGACCTGGTGAACAGCCCACGCACGCGCATCGGTCGATCTCACTTGCGGTCGGCCTCGGCATCGCCGCTTGCGTCGGCCTGCGCCCGTACATCGTCGTCGCTGCTTCGCGCCGAACTCGTGGACGTTGCATCGACCCGGGTGGTGCCCGGCGTATCGAGCGCCATCGCCTTCGAGTGCGAACGGGACATGGACATGGAAGGCGGGCCGGGCTCGGCCGGGTCCACGTCTTGGGAACGGCTCATGCTGTGTGAGATCGCCATATCCATGAACGGCGTGCTGACCTGCTTGTCCATCGATACCGAGTGCGTGGCCCCGTCCGCCGCGTCGCTCGTTGCGTTGGTGTCCGCCGCGGCGCTCCTCGCACCATCCTCGCCTATGGACGCCGAGGCGGTGCCCGAGGCGGTTGCGCCGGTGACGGCAGACCCGTCGTCGGCAATCACGGTGGCGGCGGCGTCGCTCGTTGCACTGGCGGCCATGGCGCCCGACTCCTGCACTTCGGCGCTTGCACTCGCCGATGCCGTGGCCTCGGCCGTGACGGCAGCGGTATCCGTGGTCGCGGCGTCCGTGGTCGCGGCTGGTGCGGCGGCGTCGCCTGCCGCCGCGGCGGCCGAGTCCGCGATCGGTGCCGCGGCGTCGGCGGCGGTGGTTCCGATATCGACAGCCGCGGCGGCGCCGGCAGCGGACTGCGCGGCAGCCGCCACTCCGGCTTCATTCTGGGCCCGTGCAATCGAGTCGCCGGCGATGGACAGTACGAGGGCCAGCGCCGAAGCGGTCAGGCCCGGTATGAATTTCATATGCGTCGTCATTTGCTCGACTCCTGGAGTAACCGGTTGGTTGCAGCGATGCCCGCGTGCTGCGGCTCGTCGGACGACTTCTGCGCGCCGCCCGTCGCGCCGGGTAGCGCCGGCACCGGTGGCAGCGGCCCGCACGAGGCGGGCCGCTTTTCGATGGGTTGACGCTATGCGGTCAACTTCAGTTGAACAGCCTCGAGAAGAAGCCGCCGGACTCGGCCTCGGCGCCCGAACTGGCATTGGCACCGTCACCGGAGGTCTCGGCCTCGCTCATCGCGCGCGCCCGGGTCTCGAGCAGGAGGTTCGCCGTATCGCTGGCGAACTTGGCGCGGGCGGCCGCTTCACCGGCCGCGCGGGCGACGGCGAGATTGGCCTGGGGATCGCCGTTGGAGCCGGACGTTCCCGCCTCGGCCGCTGCCTGGACGGCGGATTCAGCCATCACCAGCGCCTCGTCGGCCAACTCGGCCGCCTCCGCGGCACCGGCCTCGGCCTCGGCGGCAGCACCAGCCTCGGCCACCGCACCGGCCGCGTCGGCCGCTTGGCCGGCTGCCTGCGCAGCCGCCTGCGCCGCGGTCGCGACCTCGACGCTGACCGAGCCGTCGTCGGCGAAACCCGCCGCGGCCGCCGCGGCTGCGGCCGCCGCACTGGCGGCGCTGGCCACGGTGTCTTCGCTGATGCTCGCGGCGCCGGCAATGCCCTCGGCGTTACTGATTGCGGCCGCGCCGTCCTCGTTGACGATCGCGCCGCCGCTGGCGCCGGCCTGCGAGCCGCTGACGGACGTGCCTTCGCCGTCGGTACCGGCGCTGGAACCGACCTCGACGCCGGAGCCGGCCGATACGCCGCCCTCGCCGATGGACGCTTCGCCGCTGCCCGTGGCGCCGGCATAGGACTCGGTGGTCGCACCGTCGCCGGTGGCGCTGGCATCGGCACCGGCGCCGCTGCCGGCCGACGCGGTAGCGCCGTCATCCGTCGCTTCGGCCCCGGCACCGGCCGAGGAACCGGCATCGACCGTCGCCGTGCCGCCGTCGACGGAGCCGGTCGCACCGGCATCACCGCCGGAAGTCGCACCCGCGGTACCGCCGTCGGTTCCGGCGGTGGCACCGGTCATGGTGCCCGCATCGACCGTGGCCGAGCCGTCTTCCACGGTGGCTGAGGCGCCGGCATCTCCGCCGGCACTGGCGGTGGCACCGCTGGAGTCGATGCTTGCGCCGGCGGTAGCCGTGGCGCCGGCGTCAACCGCGGCGGTCGTGCCCTCGGCGGTCGCCGTGGCGGCCCCGGCCGCATCGGCGGCGGCGCCCGCATCGGTGGCGCCGTCCTGGGCGAGCGCCGGCGAACCGGCCGCTGCGGCCAGGACGAGGGCCAGCGCTGAGGACGCCAGCAACGTGGTGACCTTGCCATGTCTTTCGATCTTGCTACTCATCGCGATCTACCTCTCGATTGTCTGAATTCGGATTTGAAGCGGCGACGGCGGGCGGCAACAGTCGACCGCGTCGCTCACCTGGTGGCGGGCGCAAGTCCCGTGCCAGTGTATGGATCACGTTGATTCAGATGGGATTTCGCGCGATGGCCGACCGCGGGCGGGGTCAATGGGACCGGGAAGTACCCCGCGCACGTCGCCATTGGAAGACGCCTGCGGCCAGCCGCCGGCGCAATATGCCGTCGGCATGGGCATTCGGCGGGTCGGGGATCTGCGACAGGGTTCCGTGTGCGGCAGCCGGGTGTGGGAATGCCATCGAAGCGAGCCGTTCACCGGGCCCTGTCTACGGGAAGCAGTGCTCGGTGCGATGGCCCCGGCGTCGTGATTTCGAACTGCAGACGAACGGTGTGTTTTGGGCTTCTAAAGCTGCGACTCGATGGGCAGCAAGCGCACGACGGCAACGGCCAGCCGCCTCGGCAGCGAGGCCTCGGGTTCGCGGTGCCAGGTGCGCGGTCCGTCGGCGCCGCCTGCGGTCCAGACGAGGCGTTCTATTCCCGCGCGCGAGGTTTCCAGATCCACCTTGTAGGCCGTCTCGGCAACGAATGTTTCGAACCACGCCATCATGTCGCCGGCGATGGCCGGGGATTCGATCACGAGGCCCATCTCGGTGTTCTCGCGCACCGAGCGCGGGTCGAGATTGAGCGAGCCTATGAACACCCGGCGCCGGTCGACCACGAACGACTTGGCGTGCAGGCTGGCGGCGGAGGACCCCGACGGGTCCGAGGTCAATCCGCCGGAGCCTTCGACCGAGCGCGCCTCGTGAATCTCGACTCCCGCGCGCAGCAGGGCCCTGCGGTAGCGGGCATAGCCGGCGTGGACGACAGGGACGTCGGTGGACGCGAGCGAATTGGTCAGCACCCGTACCCTCACGCCGCGCTCGACCATGTCGCCGAGGAACTCGACGCCCGCCCGCCCCGGAACGAAATAGGGTGAGATGATCACCAACTCGTCTCGCGCCGAAGAGAAAAGGGCGCCGAGCTCGGGAGCGAGGTGATAGGCTGTCTCGCCGCGCGGCTGCTCGATCTTCTCGGGACTGTCCGAGACCAGGCGCACGTCGACCCACTCGAGATCCGGTTCGCCGCCGCGCAGGCGGTCGGCAAGCGCGGAGTCGGTGAGTGCATCGATGAATCGGGCCGAGGCCTTGGATTCGGGGCGTTCCGTGAACCGTTCGCGCAGGGCGTCCATCGCGTGCGGGTCGAGGGCGCGCCGGTTCAGCGTCTCGGCAGGGTAGGCCAGCTCGTGATTCCAGAAGGCGTCGAAGGAGGCGGAGGCCTCGCGCACGACCGGGCCGACCACGAGGGCGTCGAGGTCGGTGAAGTTCAAGGCGGGGTCGGCGTCGAAGTATTCGTCGCCGATGTTGCGACCGCCGACCACAGCGACGGTGCCGTCGACAATGAACGACTTGTTGTGCATGCGCCGGGTGATCCGTCCGAAGCGGGTGGCGAATTGGACGGCGCGTGGAGAGCCGCGCGCGAACGGGTTGAACAGGCGCACTTCCATGTTCGGATGCAGCGACAGCACGGCGGCGCCGAACTCGCGGCCGCCGAAATCGATGTCGTCGACGAGTAGTCGGACCCTTACGCCGCGCCCGGCGGCGTCAAGCAATTCGCGTGTGAACAGCCGGCCGGTGACGTCGTCATGGTAGAGATAGTACTGGGCGTCGATGGTGCGTTCGGCCCGGCGGGCGAGCACGGCCCGGGCGACGTAGGCGTCGAGCCCGTTGCCGAGCAGGAGCACGCCGGAGCTGCCCGGGTGCGCGGAGGCGTCGTCGGCGAACTGCCGCGCCAGTTGCGTGCCCGCGGAATCGGCGAGGGCGAACGAGGGAGTCCGCGCGACGTCGCGCGGCAGGCTCGCGCAACCGGTGATCGCGGCAACGACGATGACGGCGGCTATAACGGCGCGCGGGCCGAGGCGGCTCGAGGTCGTCAGGCGGCTCGGCATGGGGCGTGGTTCTCTCGTGGCGGCACAGGGGGCAACGATTCGCTCGTCTGTCTCGCGAACGGCGTCGACGGCTCGTCGCCGAACGGTTCCGTCGACGGTGCGTTCGTCACCACGGCAGCGCGTTCGACCCGCCGCTGCGCGTTACCGGGAGCCTCGAGCGACCCGTGCATTCTATTCGACCCGGAGTCGGGACGGGATCATGGAAAATAATATCGACCATCATCCGCGCATCGGGTAAAATGCCGCGCGTTTTTCGTTTTGGCTTGCCTTCAACGTCCCCACCGGCACGGCAGGTATTCGCCGGCGGCGGACGCCGAGTGATTCCTGCGTCCGGGTCCTTCCGTCACGATTGCGTGCCACGGCTGCATGATTCGGTCGCGAACCAGGATGGGGTTCCATGCGTCTCGTATTCCGATTGTTTCTCGTCGTGGTGCTTCTGGGCGCCATATTCGGCGGAATCTTCTACCTCAAGTACCAGCAAGGCCAGCAGATGGCCGCCATGCAGTCGCAGCCGCAACCGCCGGCCGCGGTGGCGGCGGTCGAGGTTCGGGCCGAGACCTGGCGGCCGACCATCGATGCCGTCGGCAGCCTGGTGGCGGTCAACGGTATCGCGGTGACCACGGAGGTCGCTGGCACGATCCGCGAGATCGCATTCGACTCGGGCCAGACCGTGGCCGTCGGGGACGTGCTGGTGCGGCTCGACGACGACGTCGACCGGGCCGCGCTGACGGGACTCGAGGCCGACCGGGAGCTGGCGCGAACGCAGTACGAGCGCGCCTCCGAACTGTCCTCGCGGCGCGCGATCTCCCAGTCCGACATCGACGAGACCCGCTTCCGCTTCGAAGGCGTGGATGCGCGGGTGCGCGAGCAGCGCGCGCGGGTCGCCAAGAAGACCATTCGCGCCCCGTTCGACGGTTTGCTCGGCCTGCGTCTCGTGGATATCGGCGAGTTCATCTCGCCGGGCGACGATATCGTCCAGCTGCAGGCCCTCGACCCGATTTTCGTCGACTACTCGGTCCCCGAGCGCGAGTTCCGCAACCTCGCGTCGGGGCAGGTCGTCGCGGTGACGGTGCCGGCCTACCCGGAACGGGAGTTTTCCGGGACGCTGACCGCCATCGACTCCGGGGTGGACGAGGGGACGCGCAGCGTGCGCGTGCGTGCGACCCTGGAGAATGTCGACGGCGCGCTGAGGCCCGGCATGTTCGCCCAGGTGCGCACACTGCGCGAGGAGACCAGGGACGTGGTCACCGTCCCGCGCACCGCGATCTCGTACAACACCTACGGCGATTTCGTGTTCGTCATCAACGAGGGTGAGGGCGGCAACCTCACGGTCAGCCGTCGCCAGGTGCGCACAGGCGCCAGCCGCGAGGGCCGGATCGAGGTCACCGAGGGGCTCGAGGCCGGCGACCGGGTGGTCCGCGCCGGTTCCATGAAGCTGCGCGAGGGGCAGCCTGTCACGATCGATAGCTCCGTCGAGCTTGATGACGGAACGGTCACCGGGCAGTAGCGGGGCCGTCATGAAATTCACCGACATCTTCATCCACCGGCCGGTGCTGGCGTCGGTCGTCAGCCTCTTGATCCTGCTTGTGGGCTTGCGCTCGATCACGCTGCTCGAGGTGCGCCAGTACCCCGAGACCCAGAATACCGTGGTGACCGTGACCACGGCCTATCCCGTGGCCAGCAGCGAGCTTG
>CBFGVH010000159.1:0-5939 GCA_965652415.1 uncultured Gammaproteobacteria bacterium
CGGGACGTCCCGCCTGAGCGCCTCGGTAATGCGGCCGCTCAGGTCCGCGGACGACGTCTCGGCGTCCACCGGCAGTCTCACCATGATGTCTCGCGAGGTGCCGAAATACTGGACGGTGGCATCCGCGATGCCGGCGTCCGCGAGAACCTCGCGCACGTGCTCGATCTGCACGCTGTCGCCGTAGCGCAACTCCACCAGCGTGCCGCCCGTGAAGTCGATGCCGAAGCTCAGTCCGCGCACCGCGAGCGAAACCACAGCGACGAGCAGCAGCACCGCGGAGGCCCCGAAGGCCCGCTGCCTCAGGCCGAGGAAGTCGATTCGGGTCTGTTGCTTGAGTATGTCCATGCCCGCTCGCTCAGATTGGCAGTTCGCGCAGCTTGCGCCCGCCGTAGAAGAAATTGGCCAGGCCCCGGGTCAACATGATCGCCGTGAACATCGAGGTCAGGATGCCGATGCTCAGGGTGACGGCGAATCCCTTGATGGGTCCCGTGCCGAAGTTGAACAGCACGATAGCGGCGATCAGGGTGGTGATGTTGGCGTCGACGATGGTCGACAGGGCCCGCTGGTAGCCGGCGTAGATGCTCGCCTGCGGCGAGTTGCCGTTGCGCAACTCCTCGCGTATGCGCTCGAAGATCAGCACGTTGGCGTCCACGGCCATGCCCACGGTGAGCACGATGCCGGCGATGCCCGGCAGGGTCAGCGTCGCCTGGAACAGGGACAGCACAGCGACCAGCAAAACGAGGTTCATGGTCAGCGCGACGTTGGCGAACAGACCGAACATCCGGTAGTAGATGACCATGAAGCCGAGCACCAGGCCGAAGCCCAGCAGCACGGACATGAAGCCCTGGTTGATGTTCGCCTGCCCCAGGCTCGGACCGACCGTGCGCTCCTCGATGATCTCGACGGGTGCGGCGAGGGCGCCGGCGCGAAGCAGCAGCGCCAGGTCGCGCGCCTCGTCCACGCTGTCCAGGCCTTCTATCTGGAACCTTTGTCCCAGCTGGTCGCGGATGACCGGCGCGGTGATGACCTCCTCGATGCGGCGACGCTCGCGCACGATGTTGCCCTCGTCGTCCAGCACCGGGTTGCCGTCGGCGTCGAGTTTCGGCGAGCTGATCACCTCGATGTAGACAACGGCCATGCGCTTGCCGATGTTGGCGCCGGTGATTCGCTGGTTGATCCGTGCGCCCACCGCGTCCAGGGTGATGCTGACCACCGGTCCGCCGCTCTGGGTGTCGATGCTGGCCGCGGCGTCGACGATGTTCTCGCCGGAGTAGATCACCCGCCGCTGAAGCAGGATGGGCCGCCCGTCGCGCATGCGGTAGATGCGCGAGCCGGGGGGCGCGCCGGACGCCAGCGCCGACTCGACACTGTGCTCCTCGTCCACCATCATCATCTCGAGCGTGGCGGTGCGGCCGAGTATGTCCTTGGCCTTGGCGGTGTCCTGCACGCCGGGCAGCTGCACCACGATGCGCCGATCGCCTTGTTTCTGCACCACCGGCTCGGCCACGCCGAGCTCGTCGATGCGATTGCGCAGCGCGGTCATGTTCTGCTCGACCGCGAACTGCATCAGGTTGCGAACCTCGCTCTCGCGCAGGGTGGCGAGCAACGTGTCGTCGCTGCCGCCCGCCTGCACCGCCAGCCCCGCGAGCTCGCGCTCGATGACGTCCTCGGCCCGGGCTACGTCGGCTGCATCGCGCATGCGTATCTCGATGACGCCGTCCGCCCGGCGGTTTACGCTGCGATACCTTACGTCGCCCTGCTCCCTGAGCACGGTGCGGATATCGGCCTCGTAGCGTTCCTCGGCGCGGCGCACGGCCTGTTCCATGTCCACTTCCATGAGGAAGTGAACGCCGCCGCGCAGGTCCAGCCCCAGGTACATCGGCTGCGCGTTCAGCGCCTTCATCCAACCCGGAGTCGCGGGCAGCAGCGTCAGCGCCGCCGTGTACCGGTTCTGCAGTTCACCGGCGAGCAGGTCACGGGCCCTGAGCTGGTCCTCGCCGTCCTCGAAGCGGATCTTGAGGCCTTCCTCGTCGAGTTCGGCACCCTTGGGCTGGATGCCGCCGGCCTCGAGGGTTCCGGTCACCCGGCTCATCAATGCCGCGTCGACGTCCGCCCCGCGGGTTCCCCGGACCTGCAGGCCCGGGTCGTCGCCGAACAGGTTCGGCAGTGCATAGAAAATACCCGGCACCACCACCAGGGCGATGATCAGGTACTTCCACCAGGGGTATTGATTCATCGGGGCGTTCGGCTCACGCGGACTTGGCGGTTCCCTTGGGAAGCATCTGCGCGACCGACTGGCGCTGCACCTTGACCGAGACGCCGGAGGCGATCTCGACGGTGACGAAATTGTCATCGGCGTCTGTGATCTTGCCGAGTATGCCGCCGCCGGTGATGACCTCGTCGCCCTTCTTCAACGCCGCCACCATCTCGCGGTGCTGCTTGGCGCGCTTCTGCTGGGGCCGGATCAGCAGGAAGTAGAACACCACGAATATCACGACCAGCGGCAGCAGGCTGATCAGGCCGCCGCCCTGGGGCGAGCCGCCCGCCTGCGCGAATGCGTCACTTATGAACCATTCCATCACTTGAACCTTCGAATCGACTGTTGTCTTGGAGAAAATGCGCCGGGACAGCGCGGCGCCCGAGAAATAAAAACGGCGTATTATGCCATATCCGCCGTACCACCAGAGTATCTTGCCGAGAATTCACGTCGATAGGCGTCCAGTCGGCCCGCTTCGACGGCGCCGCGGATCTCCGCCATCAGAACCTGGTAGAAGCACAGGTTGTGAATGGTGCAAAGGCGTCCCGCCAGCATCTCGCCGCTGCGGTACAGGTGGCACAGGTAGGCGCGGCTGTAGTGCCGGCAGGTATAGCACGGGCAGTCGTCCTGCACCGGCCGAGTGTCCATGCGGTTGGCGGCATTTCGGATTCGAAGGACCCCGTCGCGCGTGTACAGCCAGCCGTTCCTGGCGTTGCGGGTTGGCAGCACGCAGTCGAACATGTCGATTCCCCGGCAGACGCCCTCGAGGAGGTCGAGAGGCGTGCCGACGCCCATCAGGTAGCGCGGCGACGGGGCGGGCATTTCCGGCTCGAGGACTTCGAGCATGGCCAGCATCTCGGCCTTGGGTTCGCCCACCGAGAGCCCGCCGACGGCGTAGCCGTCGAAGCCGATCGCGGCGAGCCGCTGGAGCGATTCGCGCCTGAGGTCCGGGTACATGCCACCCTGCACGATTCCGAACAGTGCGCCGTGGCCGTCGCCGTGCGCCGTCTTGCAGCGGGCGGCCCAGCGGGCGCTCAACTCCATCGACGCGCGCGCCTCCTCGCGCGTCGCCGGGTAGGCGGTGCACTCGTCGAACACCATGACCACGTCCGAGCCCAGCGTGTGCTGGATGGCGATCGATTCCTCGGGGCCGAGGAACAGCGTCGAGCCGTCGAGCGGCGAACGGAACCTGACGCCGTCCTCGGATATCGTTCTCAAGTCGGTCAGGCTCCAGACCTGGAAGCCTCCGGAGTCGGTGAGGATCGGACCGGGCCAGTTCATGAAGCGGTGCAGCCCGCCGTGGGCGCGTATGACGTCCATGCCGGGCCGCAGCATGAGATGGAAGGTGTTACCGAGCAGGATGCTCGCGCCCGACTCGGCAACTTCCTCGGGCGTAACCGACTTGACGGTGCCGGCCGTGCCCACGGGCATGAACGCCGGCGTTTCCACCGTGCCGCGAGCGAACACGAGACGGCCGCGGCGGGCGGCGCCGTCGCGGGCGAGAACCTCGAATCGCATCGGCGTCACGACGCGCGCTCGATGAACATCGCGTCGCCGTAGCTGTAGAAGCGATAGCCCCTGGCGACGGCGTGGCGATAGGCTGCAAGGATGCGCTCGCGGCCGGCGAACGCCGAGACCATCATGATGAGCGTGGACCTCGGCAGGTGGAAGTTGGTGACGAGCGCATCCACCACGGCGAAGCGGTATCCGGGATAGATGAAGATGTCGGTGGCGGCGGCCCGCGGCCGCACGCGGCCTTCTCCGGCCGCGGCCGATTCCAGGGCGCGGGTCACCGTGGTGCCCACCGCGACCACCCGCCCGCCGCGCGCACGGACGTCGTCGATGGCGGCCGCGACGTCCTCGCCGATGCGGTAGTGCTCGGCGTGCATGCTGTGCTCCTCGACCCGCTCGGTGCGCACCGGCCGGAACGTCCCCGAGCCGACGTGCAGGGTCAGCGTCGCGCGGTGCACGCCGCGCCGGTCGAGGGCGTCGAGGAGCGGGCGGTCGAAATGCAGGCCCGCCGTGGGCGCGGCGACGGCGCCAGGCTCGGAGGCGAAGAGGGTCTGGTAGCGCTCGCGGTCGCTGTCGTCATCGACACGGTGGATGTACGGCGGCAGCGGCACCTTGCCGAACTTCTCGAACACTGCCAGCGCGTCACCCGCGGCGAAGCCGACCCGGAAGAACCCGTTCTCGACGTCAATCACCTCGCCCTCGACCGCGCCGACGGCGAATCTCAGGCCCCGCCGGACGGTCTTGCTGGTGCCGATCTGTACCAGCGCCTCTCCCGCTCCGACGACCCGTTCGAGCAGGATCTCGATGCGCCCCCCGCCGGGCAGCTTGCGACCGACCAGGCGCGCCGGCACCACGCGGGTATCGTTGAACACCATGAGGTCGTTCTCGTCCACGAGGTCGACAAGATCGGTGATCATTAGATCGTGACACGCGTCGCCATGGAGCCGGAGCAGGCGTCCGCCGCTGCGTTCGGCCGGCGGTCGCTGGGCGATCAGTTCCGGTGGCAGGTCGTAGTCGAACAGGTCGATTTCCATGGCGGCGCGAGAGTACCCGAATCGCCCGCGCCGTGAAAGCGTGCGCGCCGCCGCCCGATTGACCTTTACCAGTCGAGTCGATAAATTTGACCGCCCCCGGTGCCGGGGTGGCGAAACTGGTAGACGCGCCAGACTCAAAATCTGGTGGTGGCAACACCGTGTCGGTTCGAGTCCGACCCTCGGTACCAATTCATTACCGCGTCGCCGGCCCGAAGGCGCTCACCGGCCCGGAGCCCGAGGCCGCGGCTTGATCGCGGGTCGTGGCGGCCGCATATCAGCGAGCGTGAATAAATCATCGTAACAAGGCCTCCCATGTCCGCATCCCCCCACGTTTCCGTCGCCACCCAGGACGATTTCGTCCAGCTGGTCATCGACAAATCCCGGCAGGTTCCCGTGCTCGTGGATTTCTGGGCCGAGTGGTGCGCCCCCTGCCGCAACCTGACACCTGTTCTCGAGAAGCTGGCGAAGGAGTACGCCGGCAAGTTCGAGCTGGTCAAGGTCAACACCGACGAGCAGCAGGCTCTCGCCATGCATTTCGGCATCCGCAGCCTGCCCACGGTCAAGCTCTTCAAGGACGGCCGGCCGCTGGACGAGTTCATGGGTGCGCTGCCCGAGCAGCAGGTCCGCCAGTTCCTCGATCACTACATTCGCGACGAGATCGAGGTGTTCCTCGAACAGGTCGACGAACTGGTATCCAACGGCGAGGCGGACAACGCCCGCACGGTTCTCGAACAGGCCCGCGAGCAGCTTCCCGACGATCCCCGGATCGCGCTCAAGCTCGCCGTGTTGAAGATGGACGGCGGCGACATCGAGGGCGCCCGAACGTTGTACGACGCCCTGTCCGCCGAGGCGCGCGACAGCGCCGAGGCGAAGAGCCTGGCCGCCCGCTTCGCCCTCGCAGAACGCGCCGGCGACGCGCCCGACGAGGCCGCCCTGCGCGCCGCCATCGAGCGCGACCCGGGCGACCTCAAGGCCCGCGACCAGCTCAGCGCCGTGCTCTACGCTCACAACGACATCGAGGGCGCCATGGAACAGCTCCTTGAGATCGTGCGCCGCGACCGCTCGTACGAGGAAGACACCGGCCGCGTGCAACTGATCCGCATGTTCGAAGCCCTGGGCAGCGCCAATCCCCTGGT
>CBFGVH010000160.1:0-5905 GCA_965652415.1 uncultured Gammaproteobacteria bacterium
GGGCGCCGTGCGCGCCGATGCAATCGCCTGCAGGCAGGCTCCTACAGCGGCTTCGATAGAGTTCGCGGTATTTCCGACAACGCCTGCGCCAGCATGGTGCCCAGCGGCCGCGGCCGCACTGCGCCGACGTCGAACCGGTCACAGTCGTTGAACGCCGCCAGCTTGCCGACGGCCGGGGCCAGGGCGGTGATCAACGCACCGTCGTCGACGCCGTCCTCGAGGGTGAGGCTGAACAGGCGGAACGTGGCGGCGGCGCGATCGGCCTTGGCGTCGAGGCGCGCGGCGAGTCGGCCGCGCCACAGCACCGGCATGCAGAAGTAGCCGTGGCGGCGCTTCTCGCCTGGCACGTAGCATTCGAGCTGGTAGTCGAAATCGAACAGCCGCCGGATGCGCTCGCGCTGGATGACGAGGTTGTCGAAGGGAGACAGGAGCACCGCGCGTGACGACGACACGCGCTGCGCGAGCCGCGACTCGAAATCGGCGGCTACGACGTAGCCGCCGTCGATGCCGCGGACCTTCGCCGGCAGCGCGGTGCCCGACTCCACCCGCCTGTCGACGGCTTCCCGGATCGCCGTGCCCATGCCCCGGCGCAGGTGGCCGAACTCGTTGACGCGGGCGATGCCGTGGGCGTCGAGAAAGCGCGACACGAGATGGTTGGCGTACTCGGCGGTGGAGGGTTCGCGGGTGTCGACGCCGTCGGGCAGAACCCGCTCGGGCAGGTCGTAGACTTTCTGGAAGTTCTCGCGCCGCGTGACCATCAGCTCGCCGGTGTGAAACAGGTACTCGATGGCGCGCTTCACGGGGCCCCACTGCCACATGCCGCGGGTGCCGGTGTGGCCGTCGAAGTCGTCGGCCTTGAGCGCGCCCTCGGCGCGAATGCGCGCGAGGATGTGATCGACCACGCGATGGTCGTGCTCGAACCAGTGGCGCCGCCTCGCGGCCACCTCGCGCATGCGCGGCAGGCAGAAGCGGTAGTCGGCCATTGGCAGGTACGCGGCGGCGTGGGCCCAGTACTCGAGCAGGCAGCGCCCGGCGAGCAGCTTGTCGAGATGGGCGCGGCGATAGCCCGGCACGCGGTTGAACAGGGTGTGATGATGGGCCCGCTCGACGATGGAGATGGTGTCGATCTGAACGTAGCCGAGCCGCTCGACGGCCGCGAGAGCCCCGGCCAGGCCGCGGCCGGCAATGGCCGTGCCGAGCCCCTGCCCGGACAGGGCGAGGCGGCGCGCCTCGCGCTTCGACAGTTCCACCGCGGTCATCGATTCAAGCGCTGCCTTCGTGAGGCTTCGAACCCGGCTTCACCATCAGCGATCGAGAAAGGCGCGGGCGAGATCCGGGAAGTCGGTGAACGCGCCGTCGGCGCCGAGGGTGTCGTACACCAGTTCGAGCAGCGCGTCGAAGTCGGCGACGCCTGGCGGCAGGTCGTCCTGCCTCAGCGTGTAGACGTGCACCGCCAGGTCGTGGGCCCTGGCGCGCTCCACCAGCGAGCTCAGGCGCGGCCCGCCGCTCGGGCCGATGCCGTCGACGATGTGACCCAGCCACAGGCCCACGCCGTCGGCATAGCCGGCGATGCGCGCCAGGCCCGCCGGCGACATGAGCCGGGCATGGTTCGTGCGCGAGCCGATGCCCCAGCGGTTCTCTCCGATGAGCTGGATGCGAGGCAGTTCGTTGCCGGCGGCCGCCAGCCGTTCGAGCGCCACGCTGTCGAAACTCTGGATGAAGACGTTGTCGGTGCGCGAGCGATAGCCGTGGCGCTCGAGCGTCTCGATCACGACGGCGGCGATGTCCTTGCCCGCCGCCTCGTGCCATTCGGGGTCCTTCAATTCGACGTGCAGCCCGGTGCGGCGGCCGAAGCGGGCGTCGAGGGCGCGGACCAGCTCGATCTCCTCGTCCAGCGTGTGCAGTCGAAAGTGTGACGCTCCCGAAGGAAACCTCTGCGGGTACCGCGCCTCGCCGGTGCCCGGGTGCACCCGCTCGCGCACATGCAGCGTGCGCAGCTCCGCGAGGGTGAAGTCGATGGCGTAGTGGTGACCGTCGTCCCGCGCCCGTCCGGGGAAACGCTCGCCGACGTCCGTGACCGCGTCCAGGTACAGGTCGTGCAGCACCAGCGGCAGGTCGTCCTTTGTCAGCACCACGTCCTGCTCGAGGTAGTCGGCGCCCATCATGAACGCCATCACCTTGGACTCGAGGGTGTGCTCGGGCAGGTAGCCGGAGGCGCCGCGATGGGCGATGACCAGCGGGCTTTCCTCGACGGCGACGGCCAACGGCGGCGCACTGGTGAACAGCGCGATGGCTGCCGCCGCGAGCACCCGCATGCTCCGTCCGCGTGTCCGGTGCGCTTTCATCCTACGACGGCACCGGGCGCCCGTCGCCGGCGGCGATCCCGTGCGCCACCCGCGTGGCCAGTGCCTGGATGGTGAGCGTGGGGTTGGCCGGGGTCGAGGTGGGAAACAGCGAGCCGTCGGCGATGTACAGGTTGTCGAGCTCGTGGCAGCGGCCGCCGGCGTCGGTCACCGAGGTGCGTGGGTCCGTTCCCATGCGGCAGGTTCCCATGAGATGGGTGCCGAGGATCGAGCCGACCGGGCGCGTGTCGACCTGGACCGCGCCGGCGGCTTCCATGATGGCACGCAGCGTGGTGGTCATGTGCTGCGTCATGGCGCGCTCGTTGTCGCCGTGGCGGATGTCGATGCGGGCCACCGGCAGGCCGAGGGCGTCGGTGACCTCGCCGTCGAGGGTCACGCGGTCGTCGGCGGTGGCGAAGTGTTCGCCGTAAGCCGATATCGTGGCAGTGCGGCCGAAGGTCTTGTCCATCGCCGAGTACAGCGCGGCGCCGAACAGCCGCCCGGAACGGTAGCGCTGGCGGTAGTGGTGGTACGGTCCGAGCTCGGCGTTGCGAAGCGCGATGACGTAGCCGCCGGCGAAGTCGCGCCCGTCGTCGTGGTCCCAGAAATCCTGCACCTGCCCGTTGATGTTGGGGCCCTTGAAACCGTCGACACGAATGTCGAACAGGGCGGCCACGCTGGCGTGCGTGTGGGCCGAGAAGTAGCGCCCGACGTGGCCCGAGCCGTTGCCGAGCCCGTCGGGATGTCCGGGCCCGGCGGACATGAGCAACAGGCGCGGCGTCTCCACGCCGTTACCCGCCAGCACCACGCGCGAGGCGCGCTGCAGCACCAGTTCGCCGCCGGCGTCGAGATACTCCACGCCCGCGACGCGCCTGCCCGAGGGTTCGGTGACGACGCGCACCGCGGTCGACTGCTGGCGCAGCTCGGCGCCGCGGGCGAGGGCGTCGGGCAGGTAGGTCTCGGCCGCGTTGCTGATCGCGCCCGGCATGCAGCCGAACCAGCAGCCGCCGCAGTAGTTGCAGGGGCGCCTTTCGCCCGTCTCGCGGGTGATGATGGCCATCGAGGCGTGAGCGGCGTGCAGGCCCAGCCGGTCGCAGCCGGCTTTCATGGTCTGCACCGCGCAACTCATGGGCACGGCGCGGTTGGGGAACGGCTTGCGCGGCGGTTCGAAGGGGTTGTCGGGTTCGCCCGACACGCCGAGTCGCGCCTCGACCCGGTCGTAGTACGGCGCGAGGTCGTCGTAGGCGAGCGGCCAGTCGGCGCCCATGCCGAGATCGCTCGCGCGGCTGAGGTCGCCCGGGTGCATGCGGGTGTAGAAGCCCTCGTAGTGCATGGTTGAGCCGCCCACGCCCTTGAAGCGGCTGATCCTGAAATTGCGCGGCGTGCGCGGGCCGTAGGTGACGCGGTCGCCGCCGCCCGCGCGGTCGAAGAACTCGAACAGGTGGTGCTCCCAGTCCTCGCGCGCGGTCGGGATCAGGTCGGGCCGGGTCGGCACGCCGGCTTCGAGGATCACGACGGAGTAGCCCGCCGCCGCGAGTTCCGCCGCCGCCACCGAGCCGCCGGCACCGGAGCCGACCACGCAGACGTCGACGTCGGCGGGACGGCTCATGCCTCGCCGCTTCCGCCGCAATTGGCGAAGTCGGGGTAGCCGAGCGGCTGCGGCTTGCGGTAGCCGAGCGCCTGCCACGAGGCCGGTGACGCCAGGTAGTGGCGCACCGCGCGGTCGAGCACGTGGCGCAGCACGGCGGTGGCGCCCTCGCCGCCGGACTCGTGGAGCACTTGCGAGAGCACGGCGTCCTGCTCGGCCGCGGTCAGCTCGAGGAAGTCCAGGGCCCGCGCGTCCTCGACCAGCTGCGCCAGCACCGCGCCGTCACGCAGCGGCGCGATGTCGGCCAGCACCAGGCGATCGACGCCGGCGGCCAGCGCGCCCGGGTGCGCGCCGCTCGCCGGCAGCATGCGGTCGCACAGCGCCGCCATGACGTTTTCCGCGGTGTATTCCCGCGCGATGAGCGTGCGCGACCACAGGGCGCCGCCGGCGGCCAGCGCGACGGTGCCGAGCAGGAGCCGCCGCGTGGTCGAGAAAGGCGCATTGGCGAGGCGGCGGCGCGCGGCGTCGAGCCACGGGCGCAGCCGCCGGATCGGGGCCGATGGCATGGCGTGCCGTCCGTACCGGGTGGGGTGAACGCGAGACGGATTATAACCCGGCCGCGGTGCGGCTCACGGCCGCTCTCCCCGCGCGCGCACGCGCCGAAGCCCCACGTAGCCCGCCAGCGACAGCGCGGCGCAGGCCACCATGAACGCCAGCATCGGGTACGGCGTGCCATCGTGCAGCTCGCCCACCGCCTGGCTGACGATGGCCGAGACCAGCATCTGGCTGAAGCCGGTGACGCCGGAGGCGGTGCCGGCCAGCTGGCGGTTCACGCTCATCGCCCCGGCGATGGTGTTGGGAATGCTCAGGCCGTTGCCGATGGCCGCGATTCCCATCGGCGCGAACAGGGCGAGCGGCGCCCACAGGCCGCCGACCATCAACGCGGCCGACAGGGCCACGGCGCCGAGCGTGACGGTCGAGCCGATCAGCACGAGGCGGTCGATGCCGAAGCGGCGCACCAGGCGCGCGGTGAGGAAGTTGCCGAACATGTACGAGCCCGACACCATGATGAAGAACAGCCCGTACTCGGTCGCGGTGCGGTCGAGAATGTCGACCATGAAGTACGGCGCCCCGGCGAGGAACGCGAAGAATGTGGCGATGGCGAACGTGCTCTGCAGGTTGTAGGCGAGGAACGACGGATCCCGGAACAGCCTGATCGCGCCCTGCAGCAGGCCGACGCCGACGTGCTCGGGGCCCGGCCCCGGGCGGGTCTCCACGAGGCGGGCGCGGGTCCAGGCGAACAGGGCCAGCGCGAACAGCCCCAGCACCACGAACACCGCCCGCCAGCCGATGCCGTCGACCAGCACCGCGCCGATGGTCGGCGAGATCATCGGCGCCACCACCATGGCCATGGTGAGGTAGGCCAGGGCGCGCGCCGCCTGCTCGATGTCGTACAGGTCGCGGATGATCGCCCGCGCCAGCACCATGCCGGCGGCGGCGCCGCCCGCCTGCAGGATGCGGGCGATCACCAGCGTGGTGATGTCCGCCGCGACCACCGCCAGCGCGCTCCCGGCGAAGAACGCCGCCAGTCCCCACAGCAGCACCGGCCGCCGGCCGAAGCGGTCCGACAGCGGGCCGTAGGCCAGCGTGGCGAAGGCGTTGGCGAGAATCGAGAATGTCAGCGCGTATTGCGCAACGCCGGTCGACACAGCGAAGTGGGCCTGCAGCGCCGGCAGCGCCGGCAGGAATATCTGCAGCGACACCGGCGCGCCCGCGGTGAGCGCCACCAGCAGCACCAGCATCGATTTCGAAGGCGGCGCCGGCCGCGGCGATGAAAGGGAGTCCGTCACGAGAGAATTGTCGTCCAACCGAGTTGTATGGCCAAGCCGTTACCGACGACCGAGGCCAACCGAAACCACTGGAGCCTGCCTGCAGGCGATTGGTGCGGTGTGCACGCCGCCGGAAAGAATCGCCG
>CBFGVH010000161.1:0-5817 GCA_965652415.1 uncultured Gammaproteobacteria bacterium
CTCCTTCAATGAGTTGGAATCATAGTTTAACCTTAATTGTCAACAGAACCTAGTCGAGGTGCGCGAGGGCCGCCTCGGCGGCGTTGCCGACGTAGGTGGCCGGGGTCAATGCCAAAAGCGCCGCGCGGGCTTCGTCGGGTATGTCGAGGCTGGAGACGAACTCGCGGATGGTAGCGGCATCCATGCGCCGGCCGCGGGTCAGCTCCTTGAGCTTTTCGTAGGGCTCGGCGACACCGTAGCGCCGCATCACCGTCTGGATCGCCTCGGCCAGCACTTCCCAGGCGGCGTCGAGGTCGGCGGCGATGCGCTCAGCGTCCACTTCGAGCTTGCCGATGCCCTTGAGCGAGGACTCGAAGGCGAGCACGCTGTAGCCGAGGCCGAGGCCGAGATTGCGCATCACCGTGGAATCGGACAGGTCGCGCTGCCAGCGGCTCACCGGCAACTTGGCGGCGAAGTGCTCGAGCAGCGCGTTGGCGATGCCGATGTTGCCCTCGGAGTTCTCGAAGTCGATGGGATTCACCTTGTGCGGCATGGTGCTCGAACCGACTTCGCCCGCCACCATGCGCTGGCGGAAATAACCGAGCGCGATGTAGCCCCACAGGTCGCGGTCGAGATCGAGCAGCACGGTATTGAATCGCACCAGGGCGTGCGCCAGGGCGGCGACATGGTCGTGGGGCTCGATCTGGGTCGTCATCGGGTGCTGATCGAGACCCAGGTTCATCAGGAAATCGCGCGCAAGCGCCGGCCAGTCCACCTCGGGATAGGCGGCGATATGCGCGTTGTAGTTGCCCACGGCGCCGTTGATCTTGCCCTCGATGGCGCAGCCGGCCACCTGGATGCGCGCCGACTTCAGCCGCCACACCACATTGGCCAGTTCCTTGCCAAGCGTGGTGGGTGTGGCCGGTTGCCCATGAGTGCGGCTCAGCATGGGGGTGGCCGCGTGTTCGCGGGCGAGGTTGGCCAGCGCGTCGATGAGTCTGTCCATCAGCGGCAGCAGGACCGAGTCGCGCGCATTCTTCAGCATCATCGCGTAGGACAGGTTGTTGATGTCCTCGGAAGTGCAGGCGAAGTGAATGAACTCGCCGACACGCTCCAGCACCTCGTTGCCGGCGATCTTCTCCTTGAGGAAGTACTCGACGGCCTTGACGTCGTGGTTGGTGGTCTTCTCGATGGCCTTCACCCGCGCGGCATCCTCCTCGTTGAAATTCTCGACGATGGCGTCGAGAAAGGCGAGGGTGTCGTCGTCGAACGCCGTCACCTCGGGGATGCCCGGATGCGCCGCGAGGTGCCGCAGCCAGCCGATCTCCACCTTGACGCGGTGATGGATCAGTCCGTACTCGCTGAAGATCGGCGCCAGCGCCGCGACCTTGTCGTGGTAGCGCCCGTCGAGGGGACAAAGCGCCGTCAGGGTGGTGAGGTTCATGGAATCGAGTCGTCGGTTCGAAGCGGTTGGAGCCGAGGGGGCGGTGCGTATTCTAACGCAGCGCGGGCGGGCACAGAAAAAGGGGACGGAGGGATTATTCTGTAAACAGCTGTAAAGGAAGTGCGGCAATAATGGGCGACGCGAGACTAGTTTTTAATCCCTCCGTCCCCTTTTTTGCGGAGCTTGCCCAGGCGCTCGCGGCATTGCTTCTCCACGGCTTCGAGTTCGGCAAGGGTGATCTCGATGTCTTCTTTCTGCTGCAGGAGGAGGCTGCGGCGCTCCCGGATCTTGTCGATGAAATGATCGAGCTGGGCGGTTTCGCCGGGTTCGCTGTGGTAGAGGTTGATGATTTCGGCGATTTCCGAGAGCGAGAAGCCGAGCCGCTTGCCGCGCAGGATCAGCTTCAGGCGCACGCGGTCGCGGTTGGTGTACACCCGCTGTCGGCCGCGGCGCACGGGGTGCAGCAGGCCCTCGTCCTCGTAGAAGCGGATGGCGCGGGTGGTAACGTCGAACTCGCGGGAAAGGTCGGTGATGCTCAGGGTTTCGGTCATCGGTCCCGGAGGCGCAAGCGCCCGGCGTTGGCGGTCGCGCCCGAGTATAGTCGACAATTGACGTTTACGTAAACGTCAAATAGAATTTTCGCGTTACAGTTGCCTCACGAACGCCACGCAATTCGCAGGCGAACACCGCCGGGACGGTTCACTTGAAAGCTGCCGCGACATCCATCGACCGCGAGCCCGAGGCGCGGGCCGAGCGTCCCTACAGGTTGCGCTTCGTCACCGCCGCGAGCCTGTTCGACGGCCATGACGCCTCGATCAACATCATGCGCCGCATCCTGCAGGCGTCCGGTGCCGAGGTGATTCACCTGGGCCACAACCGCTCCGTGCACGAGATCGTCGAGGCGGCGATCCAGGAGGACGCGCAGGGCATCGCGGTCAGCTCCTACCAGGGCGGCCACGTCGAGTTCTTCAAGTACATGGTCGACATGCTGGCCGAGCGCGGCTGCGGGCACATCAAGGTGTTCGGCGGCGGCGGCGGGGTGATCGTGCCGTCGGAGATCAAGCTGCTGCACGACTACGGGGTGGCGCGCATCTACTCGCCCGAGGACGGCCAGAAAATGGGCCTGAAGGGCATGATCGAGGACATGCTCGAGCGCGCCGACCGCGACCCGGCCGACGGCGCCAGCGAGAGCCTGAGGCCGGCGGACCTCGAAAACCCCGCCCACCTCGCGCGGCTGATCTCGCTCGTCGAGAACGGCAGCGCCAGCGAGACGCTGCTGGCGCGCATCGACGCCGCCGAGGCGCCGGGGCCGATGCCGATACTCGGCCTCACAGGCACCGGCGGATCGGGCAAGTCGTCGCTGACCGACGAGCTGATCCTGCGCCTGCGCCTGGACTACGACGACGCCCTCAAGGTGGCGCTGGTCGCCATAGACCCGTCGCGGCGCCGGACCGGCGGCGCGCTCCTGGGCGATCGCATCCGCATGAACGCCATTGACGGCGGGCGAGTGTTCATGCGCTCGATGGCCACGCGCGACGCAGGCAGCGAGGTGCCGCCCGGCATCGACCGGGTCATCAAGCTGCTGCGCCTCGCCGGCTTCGACCTGGCCATCATTGAAACCCCGGGCATCGGCCAGGGGGATTCCGGCATCGCCCGGCACGTGGACCTGTCGCTGTACGTGATGACGCCCGAGTTCGGCGCGGCGAGCCAGCTCGAGAAGATCGACATGCTCGACTTCGCCGACTTCGTCGCCATCAACAAGTCCGACCGCAAGGGCGCCGAGGACGCGCTGCGCGACGTGCGCAAGCAGGTGCAGCGCAATCGCGAGGCGTTCGACCGCTCGGCGGAGGAGATGCCGGTGTTCCTTACCACCGCCGCGCACTTCAACGACGCCGGCGTCACCGGCCTGTACTTCGCCATCGACCAGGCGCTCATCGAGCGGGGCCTGCCCGATTCGCCCGGCCGGCTGCGCGCGCTGGAACGGGACGTCGCCTCGCCGGCTCCGATCCTGCCGCCGACCCGCCAGCGCTACCTGTCGGAGATTGCCGAGGCGGTGCGCGCCTACCACGACAGGACCCGGCGCCAGGCGGAGGTCGCCCATCGCTGCCAGCAGCTCGAAGAGGTGCTGGCCCGGCTTTCCGACGGCACGGCCCGCAGGGAAGTCGCGTCGCTGCTGGAAGCCGCTCGCGCCGAGCTCGAGCCCGACTGCGCGCGGCTGCTGGAGAAGTGGCCGGCGATCGCGGAGCGCTATCGGGGCGACGAGTTCGTCTACGAGGTGCGCGGGCGCGAGATTCGCCTGCCCTTGACCTACGAGTCATTGAGCGGCACGCGCGTGCCGAAAGTGGCGCTGCCGCGCCTTCGCGACGCCGGCGACTTGCTGACCTGGCTCAGGAGCGAGCACCTGCCGGGCTACTTCCCGTTCACGGCGGGCGTGTTCCCGCTCAAGCGAGAGGGCGAGGATCCGACCCGCATGTTCGCCGGCGAGGGCGATGCCTTTCGCACCAACCGGCGCTTCAAGTACCTGTCCGAGGGCTTCCCCGCCAAGCGGCTGTCGACCGCGTTCGACTCGGTCACGTTGTACGGCGCCGATCCCGACGAGCGCCCCGACATCTACGGCAAGGTCGGTACCTCGGGCGTGTCCATCGCCACGCTCGACGACATGCGAGAGCTGTATCGCGGATTCGATCTCACCAACCCGCGCACCTCGGTGTCCATGACCATCAACGGGCCAGCGCCGACGGTGCTGGCGATGTTCCTGAACACCGCCATCGACCAGCAGGTCGAGCGCTTCGAACACGAGAACGGGCGCTACCCGGACCCGGAGGAACACGAGCAGATCAGGGCGCGAACCCTCGAGAGCGTGCGCGGCACGGTGCAGGCGGACATCCTCAAGGAAGACCAGGGGCAGAACACGTGCCTGTTCTCCACCGAGTTCAGCCTGAGGCTGATGGGCGACATCCAGCAGTACTTCATCGACAACCGGGTGCGCAATTTCTACTCGGTGTCGATTTCCGGTTACCACATCGCCGAAGCGGGGGCCAACCCGATCAGCCAGCTCGCCTTCACCCTGTCCAACGGCTTCACCTACGTCGAGTCGTACCTCGCCCGCGGCATGGACATCGACGACTTCGCGCCCAACCTGTCGTTCTTCTTCTCCAACGGCATGGACCCGGAGTACAGCGTGCTCGGGCGCGTGGCGCGGCGCATCTGGGCGGTGGCCATGCGCGAGTGCTACGGCGCCGGCGAGCGCAGCCAGAAACTCAAGTACCACGTGCAGACGTCGGGCCGCAGCCTGCACGCCCAGGAGATGACGTTCAACGACATCAGGACCACCCTGCAGGCCCTGATCGCGGTGTACGACAACTGCAACAGCCTGCACACCAACGCCCACGACGAGGCCATCACCACACCGACCGAGGACTCGGTGCGGCGCGCGGTGGCGATCCAGAAGATCATCAACGAGGAATGGGGACTGGCGCACAACCAGAACCCCAGCCAGGGCAGCTTCATCATCGACGAGCTGACCGACCTCGTGGAGGAAGCGGTGCTGGACGAGTTCGACCGACTGTCCGAGCGCGGCGGCGTGCTCGGCGCCATGGAGACCGGCTACCAGCGCGGCAAGATCCAGGAGGAGTCGTTGTACTACGAGCACCGAAAGCACGACGGCAGCTACCCGATCATCGGCGTGAACACCTACGTCAAGGAGTCCGACGAACCGGAGGTGGAGCCCGAGCTCGCGCGCGCGACCGAGGCCGAGAAGCAGAGCCAGCTCGAGCGCCTGCGCGAGTTCCACGCGCGCCATGCCGACGTCGCAGACGAACATCTCGACCGGCTCAAGGCCGCCGCGGTGCGCGGTGACAACGTGTTCGCCGAGCTGATGAACACCGTGCGCCACTGTTCGCTCGGCCAGGTCACAGACGCTCTGTTCCAGGTCGGCGGCAAGTATCGCCGCAACATGTGATACGGTCGGGCTCCGCGGGCTGACAGGTCGACTCGACCAGGGAGAAGTAACGTGCACGTTTCGGGACTGATCGTTTTCATCATCATCGGCGGCGTCGCCGGCTGGCTCGCCGCGCTGATCATGAAAGGCCGCGGGCTCGGCATCGGTCTCAACATCGTGGTCGGCATCATCGGCGCCTTCATCGGCGGCTGGATTCTGGGCCTCGCGGGATTCCATGCCGTCCACATCGTCGGCCAGGTGATCTCCGCCACCATTGGGGCCGTGGTGCTGCTGTACCTGGCGCGGCTGCTGCGTTGAGCCTGATCGTACGGCGGCCCGTCGATCTGGATCCGGCACTGTAGGGAGCCGGCCTTGCCGGGGATTCTTTCTGGGCGCCGTGCATGCCGATGCAATCGCCTGCAGGCAGGCTCCTACAGCGGCTTCGATTTGCCGT
>CBFGVH010000162.1:0-5736 GCA_965652415.1 uncultured Gammaproteobacteria bacterium
CTTTGTTTGGCGTCGTGCCCGCCGATGCAATCGCCTGCAGGCTTACCTCCTACAGCGGTTTCGTTTCGCTACGGGGCCGGGGCATGGCACTGTAGGAGCCGGCCTTGCCGGCGATCCTTCGTTTGGCGTCGTGCCCGCCGACGCAATCGCCTGCAGGCTTACCTCCTACAGTGGCTTCGATTCCGCGTCCGTATCTTGCCCGCCGCGCTCCCCTTCTCCCCCCAGCGAGTCGAGGATCGGGCAATCGGGGCGGTGATCGCCGGAGCATGCCTCGATGAGGCTGTCGAGGGTTTCCTTGAGCCGGTTCAGCTCCTCGATGCGCCGTTCGATGTCGTTGACGCGCTGCAGGGCGAGGCGCTTGACGTCGGCGCTCGCGCGATGGCGGTCCTGGTAAAGCGAGACGAGGCTGCGGCATTCATCGAGCGAGAAACCCAGGTTGCGCGCCCGCTGGACGAAGGCGAGCAGGCGCACCTCCCGCTCGGTGTAGACGCGGTACCCGTTGCCCCTGCGATGGGCGCGGATCAGGCCGGCGTCGTCGTAGTAGCGCACGGTCTTGACCGGCAGGTCCGATGCCAGCGCGGCCTCGCCGACGGTGTACTCGCCGGCCGGAATGCTCCAGCTAGACGCGGACTGCATCGGTCTCCTCCCGGCGCCGCCAGCGCCTGAGCAGCAGTGAATTCGACACCACGCTGACCGAGCTCATCGCCATGGCCGCGCCGGCGATGGCGGGACTCAGGTAGCCCATGGCGGCGAACGGAATGGCGATCACGTTGTAGACGAACGCCCAGAACAGGTTCTGCCGCACCTTGCGCCGGGTCGCTGCGAGCAGCGCGAATGTGTCCGCCACCAGCGCGAGATCCGCACGCATCAGGATGACGTCCGCGCTGTGCCTGGCGATGTCGGTGCCGCTGCCCATGGCGATGCCGACGTCGGCCTCGGCGAGCGCCGGCGCGTCGTTGATGCCGTCGCCGACCATGGCGACCACTTGGCCCGCCGCGCGGCGATCGGCAATCCAGGCGATCTTGTCTTCCGGGGCCAGGGCGGCCTCGAAGCGGTCGATGCCCACCTCGGCGGCGATCCGCCCGGCCACCGCCGCATTGTCGCCGGTCAGCATCACCGTCTCGATCCCTCCCCTTCGCAGCGCCCGGATCGCGTCGGCCGCCCCGTCGCGCGGCTTGTCGACGAAGTCCACCGCCGCGACGACGGCGCCGTCGACGGCCACGTAGCTGCGCGTCGTCCCGGTTCCGGCGACCAGGCCGGCTGCAGAACCCGCCACGTCGACCCCCTCCTCGACCAGGAGTCGCTCGTTGCCGACGAGGACCTTCCTGCCGTCGACCGTCGCACCCACGCCGCGTCCGGGCCGGTTGCGAAAATCGGTCGCATCCGCGATTCGGACACCCGCATCGCGGGCATGGCGCACCAGCGCGCGGGCATAGGGATGCTCGCTCGCCGCGAGTGCCGACGCCGCAAGCGCCAGCAACTCGTTCTTGTCTTCGCCGGCCGCAGACGCGAAGCGCTCCACCCGCGGATCGCCTTCGGTGAGGGTGCCGGTCTTGTCGAAGGCGACGACGGTGACGCGGGCGGCATGTTCGAGCGTGGCGACGTCGCGCACCAGGATGCCGTTACGCGCCGCCACGCCGAGACCGGTCACCAGGGCCGTCGGCGTCGCCAGGCCGAGCGCGCAGGGACAGGCGATCACCACCACCGCCACCGCCGCCGTGAGCGCGGCCTCGAGCGAGCCGCCGAGCGCCATCCAGGTGATGAACGTGAGCGCACTGGCGGCCAGCGCCGCCGGCACGAATACCGCGCTGACCCGGTCCACCAGCCGCTGGATACCCGCCTTGCCGCCCTGCGCGGTTTCAACGAGCGCGACGATCTTCGCCAGCGTGCTGTCCTCTCCGGCGGCCGTTACGGTCATCGTGATGGTGCCGGAACCGTTCAGCGCCCCGCCGGTCACGTGATCGCCGGCCTGTACCGGCACCGGCACGCTCTCGCCGGTGATCATGGACAGGTCGACGTCGCTGGCGCCGCCGTCGACGTCTCCGTCGGCGGGGATGTTCTCCCCCGGCAGTACCCGCAGGCGGTCGCCGACCTCGATCCGCTCGATCGGCACTTCGACCTCGTCGTCGCCTTCGATGCGCCTTGCCATCCTCGGCCGCAATTGCATCAAGGCCATGACCGCGTCCGTGGTCGCGCCGCGGGCGCGCTCCTCCAGCCACTTGCCGAGCATCACCAGCGTGACGACCATGGCCGCGGCCTCGAAGTACAGGTCGTGGCCGTGGGGCGCGAACAGCCACGCGTACATGCTGTAGCCGTAGGCGGCACCTGTGCCCGCCACGACCAGGGTGTCCATGTTGGCGCTGCCACCGCGAAGCGCCCTCGCCGCGCTCGCGAAGAACCGTCCGCCGACGACGAACAGCACCACCGTCGCCAGCACCCATTCGAGCCACGGCGGCATGAACATGCCGCGCCCCGCCGCCATGGAGATCATCTGCGCCAGGAACGGCAGGCTCAGCACGATACCCAGCGTCACCAGCATGCGCGTTCGGCGCTCGGCCCTGGCCGACTCGGCACGGAGCGCCTGCTCCTGTTCCATGCGCAGGGTGAACCGGTCGACGTGCGGCCGCGCCTTGTAGCCGCGCTTCTCGATGGCGGCGACGATGTCGCCATCGTCGATGCCGCTGTCGGCAACGACGACCCGCGCCCGCTGCGGGGCGAGGCTGACGCTGGCCTCGATGACGCCCTCGATCCCCGCCACCGCCTTCTCCACGCCGCGAACGCAACCGGCGCAGTGCATGCCCTCGATATCGTACTCGCGGGTCTCGCCCCTGACCTTGAAGCCCGCCTTCGCGGTCTCCTCGAGGACGCGCGCCGTCGGCGAGGCGCCGTCGTCGAAGGTGATGTCGGCCCGGGCCAGCGGGAAGCTGACGTCAGCCGCCTCGACGCCGTCGATTGCGGCGAGAGTCTTTTGCAGCCGCGCGGCACAGCCGGCACAGTGCATGCCCTCGATTCGCAGGCGCGCACGCCGCCCTTCGGCGTCGCCCCTGGCGGCGGGTACCACGGCAGGGGGCGGGGCGTCTTCGGTTATGATCTCACAGGCATCGGCCACGATAATATTCCGCAAATTCAGATAGTTGTAAAAACTTCCCAGAAATCATCTGATATCACGACAACCCGAATCGGTCCGTATCGATGATTCCTGCGTTTGGCAAGTATCAACCTTCCAGCAACTGGAATGTCAATACCCCTGAACGGAATATTTCAAGGCCTCGGGAGGGCGGCTCGACAAATCAATTGGCGAGCCCGGGACGCTGCACCCCGCCGCGGGGCCGGCGAGCACCGGACGGTGCGCAAAGCAGGCGCTCGCGCACCCGCCATGCCGTGGCCTCGTCGAGTTCGCACAGCAGCCGCACGCCGTCGTCGTCGCGAAGCGCCACGGGGACACCATTGCGAAACAGGATGCTGCGGTTGCCCGGGATCCGCTCTCCCGGCAGGATCACCCCGGTGACATTCAGCGGATCGGCGGCGTGGATCGCCACCAGGCTCTCCCCTGCTTCGGTATGACGGTGGCGACGCAATGCCTCCACCGCCTCGGGTAGCGCGAACTGCTCGCCGGTGAACGCCGCCACGAAGCGCCCGCCCCGCACCTCGCCCCGGGCCTCCAGCCGGCGCAGCATGAAGAGCAGATCCCGCCAGGGCGGCAGGCCCGGCTCCAGGCCCGCCACCGCCCGGCATAACACGCCGTAGCGGTGCAGCAACGCGTCGCACAAGTAGGTGAGACGCTCGTCCCGCGAAGCAATGTCCGGCGTCAACGGTCGCTCGCCGGACCCGGTGAGGCTCCAGCGGCCGGACTGCTCGATGCGGTTGGACGACAGGCGCCGGCTGCGCCGTTGCAGTACCCGTCCGGGACTTCGCCGCCGCGACTCGGGAACCAGCAGGCCGCGAAGCCCGTTGAACGCGTCGCAGGTCACGCGACCGCCCGCTACCAGTTCGGCCAGTGCGGCTTCGAGCTGGGTGGCGAGCATGCCGGTGGCCACCCTCAACTCGTCATAGAAACTCGGACCGCCACGCTCGAGCACGGCGAGCACGCGCGCGGCTGCGCCGGACAGTCCCGCTTCTTCATCCGGCACTTGGTCGGGCATCCAGAATGCCTGCGCGTCGCGGGCATAGAAGGCCACCGGTACCGCCCCCACCGAGCGGCCGTCGGCGCGCCGCGAGGGGTCGCGCCGCGGACGGCCGTGGCCGCGCCGCCACAGGAACCGCCCCGACAGCGCCACCTGGTCCAGCAGCGCAGGGTGATAGCCGTACACCCGCGCCGGCAGTATCTCGCCTTCCCAGCGCTTCAGCGGCGCCGCGAAGCCCTCGAGCTGGCTGATCACCTCGACCACGCCGTCGGGGCCCTCCACCCGGCTCGACGGCGTCACGTGCTGCCAGTCGAAAAGGAACCGCATCCATGCCGCGAGGTCGACGGGTTCCACCCGCGAGCGCAGCGTCTTCAGCGTGTAGCGGTGGATGCGCGCCAGCAACCGACGGTCGCACCACTGTTCCTCGTTCACGCCCGGATCGAAGCGGCCGGCAATGGCGAAGCCTTCCTGGCGCAGGCGCTCCAGGGCGGCGGCCATCCTCGCGTCCGCAAGTCCAAGCGCCGCCGCCAGGTCGGGCGCCGACACCGGGCCGAGGATCTCCAGGCGGCTCCGCGCGAGCGACGCCAGGGCCTGCTCGGCGTCGGCGCTCGGTGCACCGTCCTGCCAGCCGGCCGCCTCGATCACCGGGTCCATGACCGCTTCGGGCAGCGCCACTCTGAACTCGGCCAGCCGCTCCGCCGCGCACCAGGCTTCCATCCCGGGACCGGCCATCCGCGTGGCCCGTCCCGCCGCCGCAAGCTCCACCAACCAGCCTGCCCAGGCGGCCCCGCCTGATCGCACCTCGCCCGCGGTCAGGAAACCGCCGCACACGAGCGCGTCGTGCATCTCGTCGGCGCCGGCCGGTGCCGGCCAGGCCTCGCGGCGCACCTCGGCGACGGCGCCCGCGTCGAGCCTCGTGTAGTCGCGCGGCTCGTCGTCTCTTCGAGCCGCTGCACGGCCCTGCACGGCCAGCGTGCGCCGCTCCTCGGCCGGGGCGTCGTCGAGGAACGCGTAGGGCCTGGCGCTGATGATCTCCTCGGCCAGCGGCGAGGGCGCAACGAGGTCCTTGCCGACCCACCGAACGGCGCCGCTGTCGAGGCCCGCGAGCAGCCGCTCGAGCCCCTCGATGTCCATGACGTCGTGGAGGCAGTCGGCGATGGCCTGGTTGACCAGCGGATGATCGGGCACCTCGCGATCGCCGCGGATGTTCTCCACGCAGGCGAGCTGGTCGGGAAAGACCACCGCCACCAGGTCCTCGGCATCTGAGCGCTGGAACTGGGCCGGCACCTTGCGGCCGCCCTGGAAACGCTTGACCGCGAGCGCGATGTTGGCTACCCAGCGCCAGTGAGTGGGAAACACCGGCGCGTCGAGCAGCGCCTGCACCAGCACCTCGCGCACGCTCGCCGCGGACAGGTAGCGGGCCACCTCGTCGAGGTCGAAGCTGTGCGTGGCGCCGAGTGACAGCACCACGGAGTCCTCCAGCGCCGCCGCCTGCAGCTCGAAGTTGAACCGGCGGCAGAAGCGCTTGCGCAGCGCCAGGCCAAAGGCACGGTTCACCCGCGAGCCGAACGGAGAGTGGATCACGAGGTGCATGTCGCCGGCATCGTCGAAG
>CBFGVH010000163.1:0-5493 GCA_965652415.1 uncultured Gammaproteobacteria bacterium
AGGCATCGCCCGGTTCGCCTTCGAGACGGGCGCTCGAAGGCGGCCGGACGGCGCGGTCGGCGTCGGCGTGAAGCTGTTCGCCGCCGCCACCGCGGTCTGGACCGTCTACGCGGCGGCATTCTCGACCGAGGACGTCCTGTCGCTGACCATCACGTTCCTCGCCCTGATGCTGGTGCTGACCTTCGCGCTGATCGCGCCGACGGCGCGGGGGTCCACCTCGCACGTCGCGTGGTTCGACTGGGTGCTGGCCGCGCTGTCGGCCGGCTGCGGCATGTACTTCCTCGGCCAATACGACACCATCGCCGAACGCATCACCCTGCTGACCCCGCTCAGCTCGATGGACGTCGCGTTTTCGAGCCTGATGATCGTGCTGACCATCGAGGCCATGCGGCGCACGGTGGGGCCGGGCCTGACGCTGATCGTCATCGGCTTCATCGCCTACAACCTGTACGGGCATCACCTGGACGGCCCGCTTTCTCACGGCTACATCTCGCTCAATCATTTTCTCGACATCACCGCGTTCACCACCGACGGCCTGTTCGGCGTGCCGCTCAGGGTGGCCGCCACCTACGCCTTCCTGTTCGTGCTGTTCGGCACCGCGCTGGCGAAGACCGGCGGCGGCGATTTCTTCTTCAACCTGGCCGCCTCGCTCACCGGGCGCACCCAGGGCGGCCCGGCCAAGATCGCGGTGATTTCGTCGGGACTGTACGGAACGATCTCCGGCAGCCCGACTTCCGACGTGGTCACCACCGGTGCGGTCACGATTCCGATGATGAAGCGCCTGGGCTACAGCAGCGCCTTCGCCGGCGCGGTCGAAGTGGCCGCCTCCACCGGCGGCAGCCTGCTGCCTCCGGTCATGGGTGCCGCCGCGTTCATCATGGCCGAGTACACCGGCATCCCCTATGTCGAGATCGCCCTGGCCGGACTGATTCCCGCCCTGCTCTACTACGTGCCCATCTACTTCCAGGTACACCTGCGCGCCAAGCGCATCGGCCTCGCCGGGCTCGAGGAGAGCAAGGTTCCCGCCCTCGTGGCGACACTGAAGGACGGGGGTGTGTTCCTGGTGCCGCTGGTGGTGGTCACCTGGACGCTGATCGAAGGCTATACGCCGACCTATGCCGCCGTGTACGGCACCGCGGCCGTGGTGGTTGTCTCGTCGCTGAGAAGTTCGACGAGACTGAATCCGCGCGCCGTGCTGGACATTCTCGCCGAGAGCAGCGTACGCATGGTGGCGGTCGCCGGCGCCTGCGCCGCGGCGGGTCTTGTGATCGGCGGCATCACCATGACCGGGCTGGCCTCGAAATTCAGCCACCTGGTCTTCCTGATTTCCGGCGCCGACCTGTTCATTTCGCTGGTGGTCGCCGCGGGCCTGACCATCCTGCTCGGCCTCGGCATGCCCACGCCCAGCGCCTTCATCCTCGCCGCGGTATTGATCGCCCCGGTGATGAAGGACCTCGGTATCTCGCTCATGGCCGGGCACATGTTCCTGCTCTACTTCGCGGTGATGTCGGCGTTGACGCCGCCGGTGGCGGTCGCCGCCTACGCGGCCTCCGCGATCGCGGACGAAAATCCGCTCACCATCGCCGCCAACGCGGTGCGCATCGCCATCGCCGCCTTCCTGATCCCGTTCAGCTTCGTCTTCAACGAGGCGCTGCTGCTCAAGGGCACGGTGTTCGAGATCATCTTCGCCACGCTAAACGTGGCCCTGGCCATGATCGTGGTCGGCATCGCCGTCGAGGGCTATTTCCGCAAGGCCGTCAAAGGGTGGGCGCGCATCATGCTGCTGGCTGCAGGTGTGCTGTTCCTGTTCGTCGAGTACCACCTGTTCGCCATCGCCCTCGCACTGTCCGCCGTCGCCGTGGCGACGCAATGGACGGCCGCTGTGCGCGCGGAGTCGAATACCTGACCCGAACCCGGGAACATCCTGGCGAACCGTAGGGTGCGCTGAAGCGCACCTTGCGCGCACACCGCGCGCCCGATCCGTCAGAACGAGGCGCAGACCCGCTGCCCGGTCACGAGCACCGACTCCTGGTCGAAACGAGTCCTGTATTCCTCGACGATCCGGTCGATGCCATCGCGGCTGGCGCGATCGCCGGGATGCAGCAGCAGGAGCACGCGCGACGGCTCGCGCAGGATCTCGCCGTCGGCGGACTTCCACTGTCCCGATGCCGGCCAGTGAGTGAGCCCGGCCTCGAACCTCGGGGTGACGACTTCGTCGACAAATCGCTGCCAGGCGGCCGCCGACACCAGCGACGACGGGGTTTGCATGCCGAAGTACAGCGTACTGGCCTCCATGTCCTGCATCGGCGCGGGACAATGCGGCGCGAGCGGCACCGCGCAGGCCGCCGGCAGCAGCGCAGCCACGATCACGGCGGCGGCGCGAACCCGGGCGATCACCGGATGCGAATCCCGCGATCGTCGAACAGGCACAGGTCGGCCGGGTCGAATCCGAGCGACAGTCGCTCGCCGGTCCGGGGTGCCGGCGCAGCGCCCTCCTCGCGCAGGCACACCGTCCTGTCGTCGTCGGTGACCATGTGCACGAGGGTCTCGGCACCCAGGGCCTCCGTGTAGCGAACGGTCCCCGACAGGCGCGCGTCGACGCCGTCGGCGACACGCAACTGCTCGGGCCGGATTCCCGCGGTGTGGGCGTCGACACCCAGGGCCGCACCGTCGAGAAAGTTCATCGGCGGCGAGCCGATGAAGCCGGCAACGAACGTGGTCTCGGGGTCGCCGTAGACTTCGAGCGGGGCGCCGATCTGCTCGGCATTGCCCGCGTTCATGACCACCATGCGATCGGCCAGGGTCATCGCCTCGACCTGGTCGTGGGTGACGTACAGCGAGGTCACGCCGAGATCGCGCTGCAGCGCCTTGATCTCAAGGCGCATCTGCACGCGCAGCTTGGCGTCGAGGTTGGACAGCGGCTCGTCGAACAGGAACACCGCGGGCTTCCTGACGATGGCGCGCCCCATGGCCACCCGCTGGCGCTGGCCGCCGGACAACTCCCGCGGCTTGCGTTTCAGGAACGGTTCGAGCTGGAGCATCTTCGCCGCGACGGCGACGCGCTCGGTGATCTCGGCTTTCGGCATGCCGGCGATCTTCAGCGCGTAGGCCATGTTGTCGAACACGCTCATGTGCGGGTAGAGCGCGTAGTTCTGGAACACCATGGCGATGTTGCGGTCCATGGGTTCGAGTTCGTTGACGCGGGCGCCGTCGATGCGGATCTCGCCGGCGGTGATGTTCTCCAGTCCCGCCACCATGCGCAGCAGCGTGGACTTGCCGCAGCCGGACGGCCCGACTATGACCACCAGCTCGCCGTCGTCGATGTCGACCGACACGCCGTGCACCACTTCGGTGTCGCCGTAGCTCTTGCGGACGTTGTCGAGGGTAAGCGTGGCCATTATTTCTCGTTCTCCAGGAGCCCCTTCACGAACAGTTTCTGCATGGCGATGACGACCACGACCGGCGGCAGCATGGCCAGGATCGAGGTCGCCATGATCACAGGCCAATCGGCGAAGTCGTCTCCCGACGGGAACATCTGCTTGATGCCCATGACCACCGTGTTCATGGATGGATCGGTGGTGATGAGCAGCGGCCAGAGGTACTGGTTCCAGCCGTAGATGAACAGGATCACGAACAGCGCTGCGATGTTGGTCCGACTCATCGGCAGCAGGATATCGAAGAAGAACCTCATCGGCCGCGCTCCGTCGACCCGGGCCGCCTCCGCCAGCTCGTCGGGTATGGTAAGAAAGAACTGGCGAAACAGAAACGTCGCCGTGGCCGAGGCGATCAGCGGCAGGATCAGTCCCGAGTAGCTGTTCAGCATGCCGAGGTTCGCGATGACCTCGTAGGTCGGCACGATGCGCACCTCGACCGGCAGCATCAGGGTCAGGAAGATCAGCCAGAAGAACCATTTCCTGCCGGGAAACCGGAAGTAGACGATGGCAAATGCCGACAAGAGCGAGATGACTATCTTGCCGATGGTGATGCCGAGCGCCATGACCGCCGAGTTGAACAGCATCTTCCACACCGGCGCATTGATGCCCGACAGAAGCGCCCGCGAGTAGTTCTCGACCAGGTGCTCTCCGGGTGCGAGCGGCATGGGCGGGCGCATGATCTCGGACTGCGTCACCGTGGAGGCGACGAAGGCGAGCCAGATCGGAAAGCAGATCACCAGCACGCCTGCGATCAGGCCGAGATGGGTCAGCCAATAGCTCACGCCCCGCTTCTCGACCATTCCCGACATCAGTAATGCACCCGGCGTTCGACGAACTTGAACTGCAGCACGGTCAGAAGTCCGACCACCACCAGCAGGATCACCGACTGCGCCGCCGACGAACCGAGGTCCTGGCCGACGAAGCCGTCGGCGTAGACCTTGTAAACGAGGATGGTGGTGGACTGCTGGGGCCCGCCCGCGGTGATGGTGTGGATGACGCCGAAGGTCTCGAAGAAGGCGTAGATGATGTTCACCACCAGCAGGAAGAACGTCACCGGCGACAACAGCGGCAGGACGATGGTGACGAAGCGCTTCCACGGCCGCGCCCCGTCGATCGCGGCGGCCTCGATCACCGAGCGCGGAATGGCCTGCAGGCCGGCAAGAAAGAACAGGAAGTTGTAGCTGATCCGACCCCACGCCGAGGCGATCACCACCAGGGTCATCGCCTCGCCGCCGTCGATGACGTGGTTCCAGTCGTAGCCGAGCTGGCCGAGATACCAGGACACCACGCCGATCCGGGTGTTGAACATGAAAAGCCACAGCACGCCGGCGACCGCCGGGGCGACCGCGTACGGCCAGATGAGCAGCGTGCGGTACGCTCCCGACCCCTTGATGAGCCGGTCCGCCATCACCGCCAGAGCCAGCGCCACGGCCATGGTCGCGACCGTGACCGACGTCGAGAAGATCGCCGTGGTGATGAACGAATTGCGGTAGTACGGATCGGCGAACAGGAACTCGAAATTGCCGAGCCCGACGAACTGCATGGAAAAGCCGAAAGGGTCCGGAATGAACAGCGACTGCCAGATCGCCTGGCCGGCGGGCCAGAAGAAAAACACCAGCGTCACCGCGACCTGCGGTGCCAGCAACGCCAGCGGCAGGACCCAGCCCTTGAAGATGACCCGCTTCTCCATAGCCGTCGCGATGCGCGACCGACCGGGCGCGCCGGGACGGCGCGCCCGTGGCTGCGACTCAGCGCTTTGTCAGCGGTTGGCCTGCTCGAAGCGCCGAAGCAGCGGGTTGCCCCGCGCCACGGCGTTGTCGAGGGCTTCCTGCGCACTCTTGTCGCCGGCCCACACCGCCTCGAGTTCCTCGTCGATGATGGTTCGAACCTGGTCGAAGTTGCCGAGCCTCAAGCCCTTGGAATTCCCCGTCGGTTCGTTGCGGCTCATCTGGATGCCGGCGATGTCGGTGCCCGGGTTCTTCTCGTAGAAGCCCTGGGAACGGGTCAGCTCGGCGGCCGCCCTGGTGACCGGCAGGTAGCCGGTGTCCTGGTGCCAACG
>CBFGVH010000164.1:0-5480 GCA_965652415.1 uncultured Gammaproteobacteria bacterium
GGGTCGAGTTCGTCGGCCCGCAGGTGGGCGACGAACTCGCCGAGCAGGGCGGCCTTGCGATGATCTACGCGCTGATCGGCATCCTCATCTACGTCGCCTGGCGCTTCGAGTGGCGCTTTGCGGTGGCGTCGGTGGTCGCGCTGGTGCACGACGTCGTGTTCACGCTGGGATTCTTCGCGTTGTTCCAGCTCGAGTTCTCGCTGCCGGTGCTGGCGGCATTCCTGGCGGTTATCGGCTACTCGCTCAACGACACGATCGTCGTCTTCGACCGCATTCGCGAGAATTTCCGCAAGATGCGTCGCGGCGACACCATCGAGATCATGAACATCTCGATCAACCAGACCCTGAGCCGCACGCTGCTGACGTCCGGCACCACTCTCGTCGTGGTGCTGGCGCTGCTGCTGGTGGGTGGCGAGGTGATCCGCGGCTTCGCCACCGCGTTGTTCATCGGCATCGTCGTCGGCACATATTCCTCGATCTACGTGGCGAGTCCGGTCGCACTGCTCTTGGGCACCAAGCGCGAGGACCTGCTCGTGGCGAAGAAGGAAGGCGCCGAGCAGCCCGACGTCACCCCCTGACGCAGCCATAGGGGATGGCCCGGCTGGGACAGCGATCGAGTCGGTACCTGAACGATGCGATGTCCATTCTGCGGCAGCGACGACACCAGGGTGATTGACTCCCGGCTCGGTGAGGACGGCGCCAGCGTGCGGCGCCGTCGCCAGTGCCAGGACTGCAGCGAGCGCTTCACCACTTTCGAACGCGCCGAGCTCGCCATGCCGTGGGTGATCAAGAACGACGGCACCCGCGAGGCATTCGACGAGGGCAAGCTCAGGCGCGGCATGCTGCGTGCGCTGGAGAAGCGACCGATCACCGCCGAGGTCGTGGAACAGGCCGTGGCGCGCATCCTGAGACGATCGGCCTTCGGCGGCGATCGAGAGATCTCCTCCAAGACCGTCGGCGAGTGGATAATGAACGAACTCAAGGAGATCGATCACGTCGCGTATGTGCGATTCGCCTCGGTATACCGCCGTTTCCAGGATCTCGACGCCTTCAGCGAGGAGGTCAATCGGCTGCGCGGCAGCCAGAACGCCGAGGCGGCCACCCAGTTGAGTTTTCTCGACAACGGCCGCCGAAGGAAACGGTGAGATGACGGACGTCGAGCGGCAGTTGATGGGCCGGGCGCTCGAACTCGCCCGCAACAGCCTGTACCTGAGCGACCCCAACCCCCGGGTCGGGTGCGTCATCGTGCGCGACGGTAGCATTGTCGCGGAAGGATGGACCCAGGCCGCCGGGTCGGCCCACGCCGAGATCCACGCCCTCGAGCAACTCGGCGGCGCGGCGCAGGGAGCCGACGTCTATGTCACCCTGGAACCCTGCAGTCACACCGGCCGCACCGGCCCTTGTGCCGAAGCACTGATTGACGCGGGCGTGCGGCGGGTGTTCGCGGCGATGGTCGATCCCAACCCGCTGGTGGCGGGTGAGGGGATGAAGCGCCTTCGCCGGGCGGGCATCGAGGTTCACGTGGGACTCGGCGAAGAGGAGGCCGCGACGCTGAACCCGGGCTTCCTGAGACGCATGCGCGGAGGGCTGCCCTGGGTTCGGGTCAAGCTGGGGGCCAGCGTGGACGGTCGCACCGCCGACGCGGGAGGAACCAGCCGATGGATCACCAGCGAGGCCGCACGCGCCGACGTGCAGCGCTGGCGCGCGCGCAGCAGTGCCGTGGTGACCGGTATCGGTACCGTGCTCGCCGACGATCCCGCGCTGAACGTGCGCCTCGAGGGCGCCGCCTTCCAGCCCCTGCGGGTGGTGCTCGACAGCCGCGGAAGAATTTCCCGCCAGGCCCGCATCTTCACGATGCCGGGAGAAGTGCTGGTCGTGACCGCGGCGGAACCCGCGTCCTGCATCGACAACTTCCTCGTGCTCGCGGGCTCCGAGCGTGTCGATCTTGTCGCGGTGCTGCGTTCCCTCGCCGAGCGGCGCTGCAACGAGGTGCTGGTGGAGGCAGGGCCGACGCTGTGCGGCGCGTTTTCTCGCCATGGCCTGGTGGACGAGTACGTGATCTACCTCGCCCCGAAGTTGATCGGTGCGAAGGGCCTGGGGATGTTCGACCTCGGCGAGGGCGCGACTTTGGCCGATGCCGTGGCGCTCGAGTTCGTCGAGGTCACGCCCGTCGGGCCCGACCTTCGGGTCATCGCCCGGCCGGTTCCTGCGCACTGACCGACGTCATGTTCACCGGCATCGTGCAACGCGTGGGGACAGTCCGCTCGGTCGAGATGACAGGCGACGACCTGGTGCTGGTCATCGGGGCGGACGATTTCGAAGCCCCGCGACGGGCCGGCGACAGCATCGCCGTCAACGGCGTCTGCCTGACCCTGCTTGACGGCGGCGACGACTTGCGCTTCGATGTATCCGTCGAGACACTGTCGCGGACGCTGATCAGGGGCTATCGCCCGGGCCTGCCGGTCAATCTCGAGCCGGCGCTGACACTGGCGACGCCACTCGGCGGACACCTGGTGAGCGGGCACGTCGACGGCGTGGCGACGATATCGGGGCGCTCGCCGAGTGAACGTTCCACTGTGTTCGCCTTCAGCGCGCCGCGCGAGTTCGCCCGCTTCATCGCAGTGAAGGGTTCGGTGGCGCTGGACGGCATCAGCCTGACCGTCAACACCGTCCGCGACACGGAGCGAGACGTCGACTTCGAGGTCAACATCGTGCCGCACACGTTGGCTCATACCAACCTCGGCACCCTCGGCATCGGCGAGGGCGTTCACCTCGAGGTGGACCTCGTCGCCCGCTACCTGAACCGGATCCATGAACAAGACGATACCTGAACAATCGACCAATCACTCGTCGGAACGTGGGCACCCGGGCGATGCGCCGGTCAGCCCGATCGAAGAGGTCATGGACGAGTTCCGGCGGGGCCGCATGGTCATCCTGGTGGACGACGCCGACCGCGAGAACGAGGGCGACCTCGTCATCGCCGCCGAGGCGGTCACCGCCGAGCACATCAACTTCATGGCCTCCCACGGCCGCGGGCTGATCTGCCTGACGCTCACCGAGGAACGCTGCAGGCAACTCGGCCTGCCGCTCATGGTGAAGGACAACAACGCCAGGTACTCAACCAACTTCACCGTGTCCATCGAGGCCGCGCGCGGCGTCACCACGGGCATCTCCGCCGCCGATCGCGCGGTCACGGTGGCCGCCGCGGTGCACAAGGACGCGGGTCCCGTGGACATCGTCATGCCGGGCCACATTTTTCCGATCATGGCCCAGCCGGGCGGCGTTCTGAACCGCGCCGGGCACACCGAGGCCACGGTCGATCTCGCGCGCATCTGCGGCTTCGAGCCGGCCGCGGTCATCTGCGAGATACTGAATCCTGACGGCACCATGGCGCGGCTCGGCGATCTCGTCGGCTACGGCCGGCACCACGGTCTGAAGATCGGCGCGATCGCCGACCTGATCCGCTGGCGACTGGCCCACGAACCGACGGTAGTGCGGGTGTCCTCCCACGACCTCGTCACTGCGCGCGGCCAGTTTCGTGCCTATGTCTACGAGGACCGGATTGCGCACTCCACCCATCTTGCCCTGGCCATGGGCGACATCCTCCACGACGAACCCGTGCTGGTGCGCGTGCACGTGCACAGCGGCGTGTTCGATACCATGATGGATACCATATCCGGCGGCGAGGGCGACGCCGGGCGCGCGCTCAACGCGATCCAGGCGCACGGGTCCGGGATACTCGTTTTGCTCGACTATCCCACCACCGGCGACTATGTCAGCCGCAAGATCGCCGATCTTCGGCGCGCGGAGGAATCCGAGGAGGCGGGCGACCTGCGCATGATCGGCGCCGGCAGCCAGATCCTGAGCGATCTCGGCGCCGGAAAGGTGCGCGTCCTCGGCACCCCGCGCCGCGCGCACGGCCTGTCCGGCTTCGATCTCGAGGTCGTCGAGTACGTGACCGACTACTGACGTCGAATCGGGCAGCCCGCCCGGGTGGTGCTACAATCACCCGGTCGTCCGTGCCGCAACGCCGCGCACGCCCCGACGGCCCGTGTCGCGACTTTCCCGACGCCCAATTCCGGAGTACTTCCCTATGGCTCAAGGCAGCCGTCACCTGGCCAGAAAGACGGCGGTTCAGGCCCTGTACCAATGGGACCTGACCGAACAGAGCCCCGCGGAGATAGAGGATCATTTCATCAATGATCACGATTTCAGCGGCGTCGACATGGAGTATTTTCGCCACTTGGTGAAGAACGTCCCGCTGTACCACCAGGAGATCGACAGCCGGCTCGCGCCGCACGTGGACCGCGACCTCGCGCGCGTCGATCCCGTGGAGCGGGCGATCCTGCGCATCGGCGCCTACGAGCTCGAGTTCGAGCCGACCATCCCCGCGCGCGTGGTCATCGACGAGGCCGTGGAGCTTTGCAAGATGTTCGGCGCCGAACACGGGTTCCGCTTCGTCAACGGAGTGCTCGACAAGGTGGCGGCCGAACTGCGCGACGAGTGAACGAGTTCGGGATCATCGAGCGGTACTTCCGCCGCCTGGGGGCCGCCCGGGACGACGTGTTGCTCGGGATCGGCGACGACGCCGCGCTGATTCGCCACGAAGGCGGCGCCCTCGTGGTGTGCACGGACACAATGGTCGGCGGCGTTCATTTCCTCCCCGACGACCTGCCAGCCGACATCGGCTTCAAGTCCCTGGCCGTGAACCTCAGCGACATCGCCGCCATGGGCGCCACTGCAACCTGGGCGACTCTGAGCATCACCCTTCCCGAATTCGATGAAGAGTGGATTGCAGGGTTCTGCAAGGGCTTCGACGAGCTGGCGAAGCGCTACCGCGTCGCGCTGGTCGGCGGCGACACGACGCACGGTCCGCTGACCGTTACAGTACAGGTCGGCGGCGTGGTTGCCGAGTCCGATGCGTTGAGGCGCGACGGGGCATGCGCCGGACAGCGGGTTTTTCTCTCCGGTCCCGTCGGCGACGGCGCGCTCGGACTGGCCGTGGCGCGCGGCGAGTATCGTGCCAACGAGTCGGATGCATCGTACCTGCTCTCGAGACTGCGCCGGCCGCAGCCGGCCTTGCGCGCGGGCGGCGCGCTCGCCGGCGTCGCCCGTGCGGCGATCGACATCTCCGACGGCCTCGTTGCCGATCTTCGCCACGTGCTCGACGCGAGCGGCGGCCGCGGTGCAGAACTCGACTTGACCCGGCGCTGGTTCTCGCCGGCGGGGTGCCGCTATCTCGATGACGGCGGCGACGTCGCGCCGCTGCTCGCTGGCGGCGACGACTACGTCCTGTTGTTCACGATCGAGGAGAAGGACCTCGATCGACTCGACGCGGCCGCGAGGGCGGGAGGGTTCGATCCCGTGGGGATCGGGCGGATCGTCGACGAACCCGGAATCCGGATCCGCGACGAACAGGGCCAGGACGTCGCCGCCGGCGCCGGCGGATACCTGCACTTTGACGGTGATGACCCCCACGC
>CBFGVH010000165.1:0-5336 GCA_965652415.1 uncultured Gammaproteobacteria bacterium
GAACCGCTACAGCCACACGATTTTCATGCGACAAACTTACGGGACAGGACACTAGATGGCCGCACGCTACCTGGCGATGGAAGGGCGAAGCGCGGGCTACTTCGGCCTGCTCGCGGTGCTGGCCGCGGCGGTGCTGGCGGGGCTTGCGGCCGCGCACTACATGGAAAGCCACGGCCACGTCGTCACCGGAATGAACAACCAGGTGGTCTGGGGCGCGCCCCACGTTTTCGCCGTGTTCCTGATCGTCGCGGCTTCGGGGGCCCTGAATGTGGCCTCGCTCGGCTCGGTGTTCGGCCGCGCCGAGTACAAGTCCCTCGGCCGCCTGTCGGGGCTGCTCGCGGTGGCACTGCTTGCGGGCGGGCTGGCAATCCTGGTGCTCGACCTGGGGCGGCCGGACCGGCTGATCGTCGCCATGACCACGTACAACTTCAAGTCCATCTTCGCCTGGAACATCTTCCTGTACGTCGGCTTCATCGCCGTGGTGGCGGTGTACCTGTGGATGATGTTCGAGCCGCGCATGAACCGATTCGCCCGTGCCGCCGGTACCGCGGCATTTGCCTGGCGCTTCGTCCTGACCACGGGCACCGGCTGCATTTTCGGCTTCCTCGTCGCCCGGGCCGCCTACGACGCCGCCATCCTGGCACCCATGTTCATCGCCATGTCCCTGGCCTTCGGCACCGCCTGCTTTCTGCTGGTGCTCGCCGCCGCCGCGGCATGGACGGGGCGGCAGCTGCCCGATGAACTCGTGAACCGGCTCGCGAGACTCCTCGGGCTGTTCGTGATGGCGGTGCTGTACCTCGTGATCGTGTATCACCTCGCCAACCTGTATGCCACCGAGCATCACGGCGTCGAGCGCTTCATCCTGCTCGACGGCGGCGTGTACACGGCGCTGTTCTGGATCGGCCAGGTCGTTCTGGGAAGCCTCGTCCCGCTGGCCCTGGTCTACCTGCCGCGGCAGGCCTCGCGGGGTTTCGCGCTCGGCGCCGCGGCACTGGTGATCGTCGGCGGATTCGTACAGCTTTACGTCCTCATCGTCGGCGGCCAGGCATGGCCGCTCGCCATGTTTCCTGGCATGGACGTCTCGAGCAGCTTCTTCGACGGCGAGATCGCGTCGTACACGCCGGCACTGCCGGAGATCGTGCTCGGGCTCGGCGGCATCGCATTCGCCGGCCTGGTCACGGTGATCGGCCTGCGCGTGCTGCCGTTTCTGCCCGAGCGCTTCGGCGACGCCGGGTGAAACAATCGCGTCCGTGCCGGCATTGAGCGCCGGAGCAGGACGGGAGCAGCCGATGGCCAGTCACGAATTTCTCATCTGCGCGGCGCACAAGTCTTCCGGCAAGACCACCTTGTCGATCGGGCTCATACGCGCGTTGAGAAGCGCTGGACTGTCGGTGCAGCCGGGCAAGAAGGGGCCGGATTACATCGATCCCATGTGGCTGTCGAGCGCCGCCGGCCGGCCCTGCTACAACTACGACTTCAATACCCAGACCGAGGACGAGATCGCCGCCCTGTTCGCGTCGACGGACGCCGACGTGCGGCTCATCGAGGGCAACAAGGGCCTCTACGACTCGGTGGACGTCGAGGGCCGCTACAGCAGCGCCGCCCTGGCGAGGCTGCTGGCGGTGCCGGTGGTCCTGGTGCTCGACACCGAGGGCATCACGCGCGGGGTGGCGCCGCTTTTGTGCGGTTACCGCGATTTCGAGGAGATCGACATCGCCGGCGTCATCCTCAACCGCACCGCGGGGCCCCGCCACGAAGACAAGCTGCGCGCGGCCGTCGAGCGCTACACCGACATCCCGGTTCTCGGCACGGTGCGCCGCAACGTCGAGTTGACCATCCGCGAACGGCACCTTGGACTGGTGCCGAGCAACGAGCATCGCGAAACGGCACGCGTCATCGACGCCATCGCCGCCGAGATCGGCCGCTCGGTCGATCTCGACCGCCTGCTCGAGGTCACGGCCGCGGCCGCCCCGCGCGCATCGACGACGGCCCTGGGCGAGACTTTCGACGGCACCGGGATCACCATCGCCGTCGCCCGAGACAAGGCGTTCGGCTTCTATTACCCCGACGACCTGGAACGCATGGCGCGCTGCGGCATGCGCGTGATCGACTTCAGCCCGCTCGACGACGACACCTTGCCCACGTGCGACGCGCTGTTCATCGGCGGCGGTTTCCCGGAGAACTTCGCCGGCGCGCTCGCCGCCAACGAGCGCATGCGGCGCGCCGTGCGCGACTTCGCCGCGGCCGGCGGGCCGGTGTACGCGGAGTGCGGCGGGCTGATGTATCTCGCTCGCGAGCTCGAGGTGGACGGCGTGCGTCACCCGATGGCCGGCGTCATCCCGATTTCGGTGGCCATGCGCGATGCGCCCGTGGGACGCGGCCTGGTGCGCATCGCGCCGCGGGCCGGACATCCCTGGCGGCGCGGCGAATCGGGTGACGCGGTCAATGCCCACGAGTTTCACTACTCGGCGCTGGTCGAGGCGGACCAGCCGCTCGAGTACGCCTTCGACGTCGTGCGCGGACATGGTGCCGACGGCGCCCGCGACGGCATCGTGGTCGGCAATACACTCGCCGCCTACGTGCACCAGCGGCACACGGCGGGCAACCCTTGGATCCGGGACTTCGCCCGCTTCATACACCAGTTGCAGCGACCGGGAGGACGCGATGTCGATCAAGCTCACCGAAGCAGCGGTTGAACAGGTTCGCCGATCCGCCTCGGACTCGGGGATGGACAGGGTCGCCCTGCGCATCGCCGCGCGCCAGCGCGAGGACGGCTCCATCGAGTACGCCATGGGGTTCGACGAGGAGGACGAGGCAGACACCACCAGCGAGTACGACGATCTCATGGTGCTTGTCGCACCGACAAGCATCGACTTGCTGAGGGGCGCGGTGCTCGACTTCGTCGAGCTCGACAGCGGCGAGCAGCAATTCATCTTCCTCAATCCGAACGACCCCGCCTACGTTCCTCCGAGCGAGGACTAGCGTCCTGTCCTCACTACTCCGAGCGGGCGAGATTTCGTGCTGTTCTTTGAATCTGACAAGGCGCCTTGATGCGCCATAGTGGTTCTATGGCGACGAGGCGCAACGCCGTCAATCACGGACAAGGGCGCGGAAGCTCGCCGCGAACGTGTAGTGTGAACAGGCCCTAAGCCGGTCGACAGCGTTGCCGGCGGCGCGGTAGAATGAGGCGCCGGTCAACGGATGGCGCCGGCCACCCTTCCGCCGCGAAGTCCGACCGGATACCGGCCGCGGCCGGCATGCCCATCGACCACGCCCACCGCTCGAGCATACTACGCAACCGATGTCGACACGCCTGAATATCGCCCTTCTGTCGCGGGGTTCCGATCGCCTTTACTCGAACAAGCGCCTGCTCGAGGCGGCCGAGGCGCGCGGCCACGACATCCAGGTGGTGCACACGCTGCGCTGCTACATGGACATCGCCTCGCACGATCCGAGCGTGCACCTCGGCGGGCGCGAACTGCCGTTCTTCGACGCGGTCATCCCGCGCATCGGCGCCTCGGTGACGTTCTATGGTTGCGCAGTGCTGCGCCAGTTCGAGATGATGGGCAGCTATCCGCTCAACGAGTCGGTGGCCATCACGCGCTCTCGCGACAAGCTGCGCTCGCTGCAGATCCTGGCGCGCGCCGGCATCGGTCTGCCGCTGACCGGCTTTGCCCACTCGCTGCGCAATACCCGGGACCTCATCGAGCTGGTTGGGGGCGCGCCGCTGGTGGTCAAGCTGCTGCACGGCACGCAGGGCAAGGGCGTGGTGCTGGCCGAGACCCAGAAGGCGGCCGAGACCATCATCGACGCATTCCGCCAGCTCGGCGCGGATTTCCTGGTGCAGGAATTCATCAAGGAGGCCGGCGGTACGGACATCCGCTGCTTCGTGATCGGCAACAAGGTGGTGGCTTCCATGATGCGTTCGGCCAGGCCCGGCGAGTTCCGTTCCAACCTGCATCGCGGCGGCACCGCCAAGCTGGTGCGCCTGACTCCCGAGGAGCGCTCCACCGCGATTCGCTCGGCGCGCAAGATGGGGCTGAACGTCGCCGGCGTGGACATCCTTAGGTCCAATCACGGACCGGTGGTGATGGAGGTGAACTCGTCGCCGGGACTGGAAGGAATCGAGAAAGCCACCGGCAAGGATATCGCGTCGATGATCATCGAGTTCCTCGAGAACAATGCGCGACTGCACCGCACCAAGACCCGCGGCAAGGGTTGAGACGCGGCGCCGGGTTCATGTCGGTAGATGCCGCTCGGCGGTGAGCGCCGCCCATGGCCGCTGACCCGGGCGCCGGCGACTTTTCAATCGGCGGCGAGTTCATTGCGCCGGGGACGCGCCGCACCGTCGAACTCGAGATTCCCGAGCTCTACACCCACACCCGCATGGCGATGCCGGTCCACGTGGTGCGGGGTCGCCGCGACGGTCCGGTACTGTTCGTCAACGCGGCGATTCACGGCGACGAGCTGACCGGCGTGGCGGTGATTCACCGGCTCATGCAGCAGCGGCTGCTCGACCGCATTCGGGGCACACTGCTGATGGTGCCGGTGGTCAACGTCTACGGCTTCATCCACCAGTCCCGCTACCTGCCCGATCGGCGCGATCTCAACCGCTCCTTCCCCGGCTACGAGCGCGGCTCGCTGGCAGCGCGCCTGGCCGACCTGTTCATGGAGGAGATCGCCAGCCGCGCCAGCCACGGCATCGACCTGCACTCCGGGGCCCTGCACCGCGTCAACCTGCCCCAGGTTCGGGTCAACCTCGAACACGACGAGGCGCGCCGGCTCGCGCTCGCCTTCGGCGCGCCGGTGGTGCTCGATTCGCGCCTGCGCGACGGCTCCCTGCGCGAGGCGGTGGGGCAGACCGACACCACGATCCTGCTGTACGAGGCCGGCGAGGCGCTCAGGGTGGACGAATACTCGGTGCGCACCGGCGTGCGGGGCATCGTCAGCGTGATGCGGGCCATCGGCATGCTGCCGAAGTCGGCGTCGCGCAGAGAGGGCAGGGTCGCGCCCTACGTCTCGCGTTCGAGTTCGTGGGTGCGCTCGCCGATGAGCGGCATGATGTTCCTCACCACGCCGCTCGGCGCGTGGGTGGAGGAGGGTGCCGTGCTTGGGGAGATCGTCGACCCCTTCGGCGAGGGCCGGCGGGCGGTCGTGGCGGGTGCCAGCGGCATCGTCATCGGCCGCACCCAGATTCCTCTCACCAACGAGGGCGACGCCGTGGTCCACATCGCCCACGGCGAGGAGAACGACCCGATCGTGCCCGGCGACACGGGGGAGGGGATTTTCCCCTGAAGGCCGGTTTGTGAAGATGCTTCGGCGTGGAGCCATGACAC
>CBFGVH010000166.1:0-5305 GCA_965652415.1 uncultured Gammaproteobacteria bacterium
GGGGTCGGGAAAAAAGGGGACGGAGGCATTTTCCGGAGGATAAAGCCTCCGTCCTCTTTTTCCCCTTCCTTTCTGGGCGTCCACACGTAGCGCTCCTGGTCGAGGACGCGATAACCGGCTTCCGGCGGTTCAAGCACGGCGCGGGTCTGCGGCGCGGCGTCTATTCCGAAATAGGTGATGCTGTCGTCGCTGCTGCACTCCCTGGCGATGGCGCGGGCGATGCCGCGACCGCGGTACTCGCGCAGTACGTACAGGGAGCCGATGTTGCAGAGCTTCTCGATGCGCCCGTCGATGGCTCTTGTCGAATGCACCAGCGCCATGGCGCCGACGATGCGGCTGTTGTCGACGGCGATCCAGCCGTGGCTGGGCGGCTGCGTGTACCAGGGGGCGGACGCAACGGAGCGCCATCGCTCGAGCGGCACGCGGCTGTTCATGTTCTCGTGCCAGAAGCGCGCCAGGGCGTCGACGTCTGCTTTTTCGGCAGGGCGGATGTCGACCGTCATCGGCAGATGTCGTTTCCGTCGAGGAACACGACGGCCGGGTGTTCGGCAAGCACCGGCAGGAGTTGTTCGAGAAACTGCCAGCAAGCGTCGTCGTGGTCGGGGTGATGGGTCAGCAGGCCGGTGGGTTCACCCGGGTCGGCGCGGCCGATTCTCTTGGACTCGAGATGTTCGACGATGTCTCCGATGGCCTTGTGCTCTCCGCGAAAGCGCGGTCCCGACTTCCAGTCGATGATGTCGCAGTGAGTGTTGACCTGGCGAAGCCCGTGAGCGGGCGAGGCGGTCGGTCGAGGACCGAAGGTGGAGACCACGCGGTAGCCGTAATCCGGGAGGCTCGCGTTGAGAGAATCCGCGATGCGGTTCCACGGCGCTGCGAGCAGTGGCACGAATTCGTCGTCGAACAGTTCCTGCAACCGGTCGCGACCGCGTGCGAGGCGATCGAGGACGACCTCGTCGGGTAGCTCGGTGTCAAGCTCTGCGCACCCTCGTTGCGTGGCGGGAGACAGGTCGACGTGGGCGTATCCGTGCTGGGCGACGTGCACCGTTGTCGCGGATAGAACACAAGACGCGAGGGTCGTGCCGGTGCGGGCGGGGATGGCCGCAAGGACGAGGGGCAGGCGAAGGTGGTCGGCCAGGTCGATGATCCGCTCGGCGCCTGCTGTCAGATCGGTCGCGTCGTCATCTCGCCACCAGAACGCGGCGGTGGTACCGGCCGCATGCCAGCGGTCCAGCTCGGCATCGAGCAATTCCCAGGCCGTTCCCGGGGAAGCGTCGGAACCGGGGATCGCCATGGAGTCCATGCCGGCTTCTTGAGTATCAGCCTCCGGAATCCACGAGGCGATGCTGCCCGCCGCGCCGCATGACGGTCACGGCGCGCTCGGAGCCGTCGACGAGACCGACGGTGCAGTCGAGTCGGCCGCCGTCGGGAGTCACAGGTCGGGGGCACCGCGCCTCTTCGATCGCGGCACCTTGCGCCTCGTAGTGCAGGCGCAGGATCGTCGGCACGTCCAGCACCTGGAAGCGGTAGTCGTCGCGGTCGAAATCGTGGACCGAGCCGTCCTGTTCCACGCGAATGGCGATGACCGAGCCGTCCTCGAACACCGCCTGGGCCTCCACCGCGTCACCGAGGATCTCGAGTTCGTCCAGCGGCCCGCGAATGTCGGCGACGGGTCTCGACAGCATGGAGCCGAGCGCCTCGCGGCCCACCATCGACAAGAGCCGTGACTGCAGTTCGGTGCCCGGTTCGGCCGAGACGATGAAGGCGACGATCCTGGCATCGCCTTCGCCGACGAACTGCAGCAGGAAACGCGCCACCGCCCGGCCGCCCGCGGTCTCGAGCGCATATTGAAGCTGGTGCAGTCCCGGCTGCGGGGTGGCGTAAAGGCGCGCATCGCTAGCGACCACGGTGCCGAGGACGGCGCGAACATCTTCAAGCGTTGCACCCAGTTCCGTTGCCGTCGTTCGCTGCCTGAACTGGTCGGAAAACTGCCGGTGTGCGTCGTCCCAGCTGCCGGCCGCGAAGGCGTCGAGGAAGGCGAGGCAGGGACGCTCGATGACTTCGAGTCCTTCCGGGTTCAGTTGCACGACCGGCTGCGACATCCACACCATCGGCTGGCCTTCCGGGTCGGCGGCGACGATCCGGTAGTGGAACAGGTCTCCCTCCTCGTCTGTGGCGTCACAGGTGAACTCGCGCCCCGGCGGCGCATCGTCGGGGACGGCGCAGGTGAAGCGGGTGAATCCGAGTCCCGTCATATCGCGAAAGCGCGGTTCCAGGGCATCCCTGAGCGCCGCGGAGAGGTCGGCGCGGGACTGCGCCGAGGCGTCGGCGGCGAGCGAAAGAAGCAGCAGGCCGAGAAGCGGCAGGGCAGGACGGGTCGGCATTGAAACGGTCTCCCGGATTGTTCTACCTCGGCTAAAAGGGGTCAGACCCCTTTAAATATCTTAAAGGGGTCTGACCCCTTTTAGCGCTTTTAGCGCGACAGCGCTGCGATAGCGTTGGGGCGACATGCCGGTCCAGGCGTGGAATGCCCGCGAGAACGCCGACAGTTCCGAGTAGCCGAGGACCAGCGCGATGTCGGTCAGGCTCACCTCGGGATCGGCCATGTACTTGAGCGCGAGGTCCTGGCGCGCGGCCCTGAGCAGGTCCTGGAACGACAGGCCGTGACTGCGCAGCAGCTTGCGCAGGCCGTATCCCGTCAGCCCCATCATGCGCGCCACCTCGGTCGCCGTGGGGGTGCGCTCGTTGAGATTGAGCTTGATGGTGTCGCGGATCACCGCGGCGACGTCCTCGGGGGACGGTTCGACCTGGCAACGCGATTTCAGGAACGACTCGACTATCGAATACAGGTAGGGATCGGCCTCGGGCATCGGCGTGTCGAGGTCGCTGCGGCGAAAGGCGATGGCGTTGGTGCGCGCGTTGAATCGCACGGGCGCGCCGAAACAGGTCGTGTGCTCGTCGGCGCCGTCTGGCGCGGGGTGCTCGAAGCAGACTTCCAGCGGTGACCAGTCGTTGCCGAGTGCGTGGCGAAAGATGTTGCAGAACATGCCGAGCGACAGCTCGGCATCCTGGCGCTTGTGCGTGAAGCGTTCATCGAAGATCCGGTAGCTCAGCCACAGCACGTCGTTGTAGCGCTCGGAGACGATGTCGCGCTCGGCGACCGTGAAGGTGGTCTGGCTCTGGTGGGCGGGGAAATGCTCCTGCATGTGCCGAAGCGCGGCCCCCAGTGTGGGCGCGCTGATTGCCGCGTAGCCGATCGCGCCGAGCTGCCTGGGCTTGAACTGCTGACCGAAGTGCAGTCCGAAATTGCCGAATCCGGTCTGCTTCGCCGCCTCCTCGAACAGCAGGCAGTACTGCTCGAGCCTGAGCTCGTTGAAGGGGCTGTCGATGTCGTCGAGGTCGATGGTGGCGCGGCCGAAGATCGAGTCGACGTCGCCGTTGTGGGACTCGATGAACCGCACGACGCCGGTCGTCGCCGAGGCAAGCACCTTGGAGGGGGGAGTCAGCGGGGTGTCGCGCGGGGCGCCCATCAAGCCATCTACGCACTGCCGTGGAAGGATCCGCGAAACCGGCCGGGATCCTCGGTAGCGGCCGGTCCTCGAGTCGGCGGCGACATTGTTTTGATATCCGTCAACTGTCGAGGCATTGTCAAACAGGGCGAAATCAATGTCAAGCGAGGGCAGAATCGACGCTCCTATACTGGCGCGTGCAGGTTCCGCCGCGAACCGTCCGACAATCCGGAGGAGAGAAACCATGACCATTACCCGACGAACGTTCAACAAGGCGGTGCTCGGCTCGGCCGCCGCCGCCGCATCCTTGCCATATTCCCGTGCATTCGCCGCCCGCGATAACGAGCTCAACATCCTGTGCTGGGAGGGCTACAACTCCGACGCCGTGCTCGACCCGTTTCGCGACGCCAACCCCGGCGCGACGGTGCGCGCCGAGAGCGGCACGTCCGACCCGGACATGATCAACAAGCTGCGCGCGGGCGAGGTCCGCGTGTGGGACCTGATCAACGTCAACCAGCCTTGGGCGCGCGGCCAGATGTACCCGGAAGGGTTGATCAAGCCGCTCGACAAGGAGCGCTTCATGCCGTACTTCGACAAGATGATGGACATCTTCCACGGCCCTTACCCGTTGGCGATGGACGAGTCTGGCGAAGAGCTGATCGGCATGGTGCAGCGCTTCGGCCCGTTCAGCTTCGTGGTCAACACCGACGTCATCAGCCGCGACATGGCCGAGGACCAGGGCTTCAAGCTGTTCCTCGATTCGGCCATGAAGGGCCGCTACGGCGTGCTGACCTACGACAACTGGAACATCATGCACATGTGCATGACCGGCGACCAGAATCCCTTCGAGCCGATGGACGACGCGGGCCTGGACAAGTTCTCCGAGACGGCGGCGGCGATCTTCGGCGGCGCCAAGCTGCTGACCGACGATCTCGTGTCGATGAACACCGCGCTGATCAACGGCGAGATCGACGCCTACTTCACCGGCGGCACCTACACCGCCTCGCCCGCGCGATTCGACGGCGCGACCAACGTGCGCGCCATCACTCCGCGCACGGGCCCGGTCGACGGCAAGAGCGGAATCGTCTGGGTCGAGCTGACCTCGGCCGTGAACAACCCCGACCCGAGCAAGCTGGCCGAGGACTTCCTCGAGTACGTTCAGCAGCCCGACGTCTCCAAGGCCGTGGCCTTCTCCGAGGGTACGTACAACCCGGTCTCGCAGATGGGCGACCCGGACGTGTTCGCGCTGTTCGACAACGACGAGCTCGACGCCATCCAGTGGGAATCCCTGGAAGAGGAGATGTCGCGCTGCGTCGAGTACGGCATCGTCAATTCGTACGCCGAGCTCAACGAGCGCTACAACGCCGCCAAGCGCGGCTGATCCCGGCAAGGCCCGAGGCAACGGGCCCCGCGTGCCGTTCGGCGCGCGGGGCCTTGACAAGTTTTCAGACCACGCACGTACATGTCCACCCAGCCCGTGTTGAGGCTCGAGGGCCTGACCAAGCGATTCGGGGAGTTCGTCGCGCTCGACGGCATCGATCTCGATATCGAGGACGGAGAGTTCCTCACCATCGTCGGCCCTTCGGGCAGCGGCAAGACGACACTGGTGCGCCTGCTCGCCGGCATGGAAGAGCCCTCGAACGGACGCATCTGGCTGCGCGACGAGCGCATCGACCAGAAGCCGGCCAACGAGAGGCCGACCTGCATGGTGTTCCAGTCGCTGGCGCTGTTTCCTCACCGCACCGTAGGACAGAACATCGAATTCCCCCTGAAGCTCAGGGGCGAGCCCCAGGACCGGC
>CBFGVH010000167.1:0-5218 GCA_965652415.1 uncultured Gammaproteobacteria bacterium
ATCGGGCGCGCGGCGGCGGTCGGCTGCCTGCCGTTCGTCACCGAGGTGTGGCAGATCTACGCGCTTATCTTCATCCTGAGCGCCTGCTCGGCGGGATTTACGCCCACCTTCCAGGCAACGATTCCCGACGTCCTGCCGGATGAGGCCGAGTACACGCGGGCGCTGTCGCTGTCGCGACTGGCTTACGATCTCGAGAACCTGTTGAGTCCTTCGCTGGCCGCGGCGGCCCTCGTGATCCTGACGTTCGACGCGTTGTTCGTCGCCAATGCGGCGGCGTTCTTCGTCTCCGCGGCCCTGGTGTTTTCCGTGAGCCTGCCGTCGCCTCGGGCGACCGGGCGCGAGGGAGGCATCTGGCGCAACACGACTTTCGGGATCTGGGTGTACCTGAAGACGCCCCGGCTGCGGGGGCTGCTGGCGTTGTCCCTGGCGGTCGCGGCCGCGGGCGCCATGGTGATCGTCAACACGGTGGTGTTCGTGCGCGATTACCTGGGCGGGACGCAAACCGATACCGCGATCGCCTACGCCGCAAACGGTGCGGGGTCGATGATCGTCGCCCTGGCGCTCCCGAAAATCCTCGATCGCTTCCCGGATCGGCCGTTCATGATTGCAGGGGGCGTGATGATGGGAATCGCGCTCCTGGCGAGACTGGCCGCACCGGACCTGGTCGCACTTCTTGTCGTCTGGTTCGTCATCGGAGCCGGCTCCTCGCTGGTGCAGACACCCGCCGGCCGCCTGCTCAGGCGCTCAGCCTCCGAGGGCGACCGACCGGCATTGTTCGCGGCGCAGTTCGCGCTGTCTCACGCGTGCTGGCTGATCGCGTATCCGCTCGCCGGCTGGGCGGGGAGTGCCCTTGGCCTTTCCGCCGCGTTCGCGATCCTTGCCTTGATCGTCCTCGGAGCGACACTGGCCGCGGCGCGCCTGTGGCCGGGTGGCGACAGCGGTGTTCTCGAGCACGTTCACGAGCCGATGGACCATGAGCATGTGCACGTTCACGACGAGCACCATCAGCACGAACACGAGGGCTGGGAAGGCCCGGAGCCGCACCGGCATCCGCACCGTCATGGCCGGTTGCGGCACGTGCACGAGTTCGTGATCGACCAGCACCATCGAATCTGGCCCGACCGATAGGCGCGAACTTCCCCGTTCGGCTCGCGGTCGTATCGCCTACGCGCCCGATGCCGGTCACCCGACATCATGCGGGCCGGTACTCGTAGCACACGGTCCCGGGCGGGTGAGCGTACCATCCGGGATCGGAGTAGTCGCCCGCCTGCTGGTCCTTGCGGATCTTCAGCACCGTGAACATGCCGCCCATCTCGATGGGCCCGAACGGTCCGGTCCCGGTCATCATCGGCAGGGTGTTCTCGGGCAGAGGCATGCTCATTTCCCCCATGTCCGCCATGCCCCGTTCCCCCATCGCCATGTAACCGGGCAGCAGCTTGCGCAGGCTGTCGGCCACGGCGCGCTGGTCGACGCCGATCATGTTGGGCACGTCGTGGCCCATGGCGTTCATGGTGTGATGGGACTTGTGGCAGTGCATGGCCCAGTCGCCGGCCGGCATGGCGTTGAACTCGATGGCGCGCATCTGGCCGACGGCGATGTCGACGGTCACCTCGGGCCAGCGCGCCTCGGGGCGTACCCAGCCGCCGTCGGTGCCCGCCACTTCGAACGTCAGGCCGTGGATGTGGATCGGGTGATTGGTCATGGTGAGATTCCCCATGCGCACGCGGACGCGGTCGCCTTCGCGGGCGACGAGGTGATCGATGCCGGGAAACACCCGGCTGTTCCAGGTCCACAAGTTGAAGTCGAGCATGGTATTGACGCGCGGCGTCATGGTGCCGGGCTCGATATCGTATGCCGCCATCAGGAAGCAGAAGTCGCGGTCCACCTTCATGAAGTTCGGGTCTTGCGGGTGCACCACGAAGAACCCCATCATGCCCATTGCCATCTGCACCATCTCGTCGGCATGGGGGTGGTACATGAACGTGCCGCTGTGCCTGGCCTCGAACTCGTAGACGTAGGTCTTGCCCGGGGGGATGTGAGGCTGGGTGAGGCCGCCGACGCCGTCCATGCCGCTCGGAAGCAATATTCCGTGCCAGTGTACGGTGGTGTGCTCGGGCAGGCGGTTGGTGACGAAGACGCGGACCTTGTCTCCCTCGACGCACTCGATGGTGGGGCCCGGCGACTGGCCGTTGTAGCCCCACAACCGCGCAGTCATCCCCGGCGCGAATTCTCGCTCGACCGGTTCCGCCGTCAGGTGAAACTCCTTCCAGCCGTTTTTCATCCGCCAGGGAAGCGACCAGCCGTTGAGCGTGACGACCGGGTTGTACGGCCGACCGCCCGACGGCATCGGGGGCGGCTGCATGATGGCCGAGCCGGTACTCGGCGATTCGGGCAGCGACGCCAGCGCGCTGCGCGCCACCAACCCGGCGCCGAGCACGGATGCGCCGGCGCGATAGAAGAATTCTCGTCTAGTGGTCATGTCTGATCCCCTGTTTTCAATGTCCGCCGGAGGCTTCTTCGGGTGCGCTCGCCATGGCGGCGCCGAGGCTCGCGGGGGCGCCGCCGCCCGCCACCAGTACTTGCCGCAGCCGGGTTTCGGCCAGCCAGAACTCGCGCAGACGGTCGACGTAATCGATCCTGGTTTGAAGGGCGCTTCGAGCGTTGGACAGAAGGTCGAACACGCTCACCAGCATGCCGTTGTAGCGCAGCAGTTGTTCCCGGTCGATGTAGTCCTGCAGCGGCAGCACATGCTCCCGGTAAGCATTGGCGGCCTCGCGGGCGCGACGGTAGGCATGCAGCGCTTCCCGGGCCTCGGACGCGGCGGTGATCGCGGCGTGCTCGGCATCCGCCACGGCCTGCAGGTAGGCGATGCGCGCACGTTCGTTCTTGATGCCGCCCCAGTCGAACAACGGCAGCACGAGCTCGATTTCGAAGCCGCGTTCCGATTCGCCCTCGGCGCGTTCCAGCACCGGTCCGAGTTCCAGCACGTTGACGAAAGGCGAGGCCCGGGTGAGTGACAGGTTCGAGGCAAGTGCCTCGATGTTGTAGCGTGCCACCTCGACATCGATGCGATTGGCAACGGCTGACCGGGCGACCTCGCGATAGTCGGGTTCCTGTTCAGGCGGCGCCTCGAGATGATCCGGAAGGGTCAGGAGGCTGGCGTCCGACCCGTAGATGCCGAGCTGCCGTATCAGCGCCTCTCGCCGGTTCACTTCCTCGACCCGCTGACGTGTCACCGCGACTCGAAACTCGGCCAGCGCCAGTTCGGACTCGGCGGCCTCGCGGCGACTGCTGTGGCCAATCGCGGCCATTTGCCGAATCAGCTGGTTGGCCGCTTCCATCGATTCGAGGGCCTGCTCCATCAGCTTCGACTTCTGTGCCTGAGCCACTGCTTCTATCCAGGCGCGGCGGCTGTCGGCGAGATGGCTGATGACATCGCCGGCCGCCTGGTAGGTGGCGATGTCCAGTTCGCGCGCGGCCACCTTGCGTCGCAGCGGCATCAGCACGAACCCGCCGATATCGAACATCGTGGTCGCCTCGTAGTCCCGGGAGGAGAATCGCGAGAAGCTGAAGCCGGGATTGCGCAGCCGGCCGGCCTGGGCGAAGTCGGCCTCTTTCAAGCCGACGTCGGCAAGCCTCGCGCGCAGTTTCGGGTTGTGGTACAGGGCGATTCGTTCCGCGTCGGCGAGCGCCAGTGGAAGTGCCAGCAACCGGGTCGCTTCCTCCTCGCTCATCGCGATCCCGGCGTCGAGAGCCGGGAGTTCCAGACCCTCGCCGAGTTTCGCCTCGACGATGGCGCCGACTTGTGTGCGCCCGCGATCGGCGGGCAGCGTGGTGCATCCCGCCGAGACGAGCACTGCTGCACATGCCAGCAGGGCGCGGATGCGGTTCGGTGAGCGGCTCATCGGGTCCCTCCCGATCGCTCGATCCCCGTGATCGTGAGCCCTGCGGGCCCCATTTCCAGGTTGAATCCGACCTCGTCGCCCGGGGAGACCGCCTCGAGCATGGCGGGGTCGGCGACGTTGAACATCATGGTCATCGCCGACATCCCGTGACGTTCGATCGGTCCGTGTTCGATTTTCAGCTTGCCGGCGTCGGCGCGGACCTCCTTGACCACCCCGCGGGCGTCGAAGGCACCGGCGTGGGGGGCTGGGTGGGCCGGGGCATGTTCCGCTTCCGGCGTGCCGGGCGTCTCGGGTTCGACGAGTCGGAAGCGGGCGTCGAACGCCCCTTCTGAGGTGAAGCGCTGGCGCCACGGCAGGGCGACATCGAGCGGAATCATCGGCTCGTCGAGATCGCTGTGGTAGGGTGCATCGCCCCCATGGGTGGCGGGGTCGAGCGGACTGGCATCGCCGGGGTCCGGCGCGAGGAGCGCGGGAGCGAGCGCGATGATCGCCACCAGCGCATGGCGCGGGGGCAGGCATGGAGTCTTTCTCACGGTGGTTGTTCCTCTACTTGGCGCCATTATTTGGCGCCTTTACTCTGCGGATGGGCGTGCCCGACCGCGGGCGCGACCACCAAATCGCGAACCTGCAGCCAAGCGGCGCCGGTTTGCGGGTGTTTCAGGCAAGGCCCGAATCGGGCCGTGGATCAGGCGGCGAAGGGGGGACGGAGCAGGGGGGCGTGCGAGAGCGAGCGCCAGGGAGAATGACGGGCGCCTTCGAAGCTGTCGGATCGGGGGCTGTTTGCCAGGGCCGGCTGCGCCGGCGCACTGAGGCCGGGTGTCGTGGCGCAGGCGAGTTGGCACGCGGCGTCCATCGTCGAATCCGGGTCCGCGGGAACGCCGCCGGCATGATGCATCGCGTTGTCGTGTTCCTTGCACGGTTCCGCAGCAGGCTCTCCGTCGGCGGATTCGCTATCGGAGACCAAGCCGCCGGCCGCCATCGCGCCGAACGCGTGCGCGACGGGCAGTTGGCCGTTGACGACAAGGAACGTCAGCACGGCCCAGCTGGCAAGGAATCGTTTCATCCTATCGGGACGTCGCCGTGTTTGCCGAGGATACGGGCGTGAAATCATAGACCGGCCAGTCGCAAGTCGACGTTAACTGATGGCAATGATTCAGCCGGCAATCATCGTGAGCAGCCACGCCCCGGCTCAACGCGATGTCCGTCCCGCGAAAGATCGTTTCAACACGCGCAGGGGTGGCGACGGGGTCGAACTCGATCGCGTGTTGAACGACTTTCGGCGACGACGCCCGGGCACAGGCCCCGGGCGCCGG
>CBFGVH010000168.1:0-5212 GCA_965652415.1 uncultured Gammaproteobacteria bacterium
ATCGTCGAGCATGGTGGCCACCTGCTCGCGGGCCGCGGCGTCCAGCGGGGTGAACGTGCGACGTCCGTCGTCAGTCAGGGACACGCACTGCCGGCGCCGGTCGCCAGGCGCCCGGCGTCTGGCGATCAGGCCGCGCTGCTCGAATTTCTTCAGGATCCGGCTGAGATAGCCGGCGTCGACCCCCAGGTCGGCCGCGAGGTCGGCCGCCGCCGGTTCGTCGCGATGGGCAAGCTCGAACAGGACCCGCACCTCGGTCAGCGAGAAACCGCTGTCGAGCAGGCTCTCGTTGAGAAGACCCATCTGGCGGGTGTAGAAGCGGTTGAAGGTGCGTACCGAGGCGATCATGTCTGATCGGGTCGTCCCGGCAGGGCTCATGGGGCAATCCTCCAGGGCAGGTCAGTTGCTAAGTCTGTTTTTTATTTGACTTTGTCAACTATATGACCATCCGGATGCGATTGCAACCCGCTTCACTGCGGCAGTTTCACGCCCACCTTGGTCACGTTTCCCCCCTCGAGCTCCTGGATCACGAGTTCCACGCCGCCGAGCGCCACCCGGTCGCCCACCACCTCGCGGCCATGGAAATGCTGCGAAAGGTATTCGGCCACGGAAAGCCCGGCGATCCCCTCCGGTACCTCGAAGTCGTACAGCGCCGCGACGTCGCCGAGGATCGCCGATCCGTTGAGGACGAACTCGCCGAAGAAGCGCCGCTCGTCGGTCTCCGGCGGCAGCGGCCTGCCGGCGAACAGGCGATCGAGCGGCGACAGGTCGCGCCGGAACGCAAGCACGTAGACGTAGTCACCGGGGGTGAACAGGGCGTCGCCGCAGATGTCGACCGGACGCTCGTCGCGGATCAGGCTGGCCAGGCGGCAGTCCGGGGGCATGCGCACCGCGTTCACCGCCTGCCCGGCGGCGGGACTGCGCTCGTCGACCCGGTAGGTGACCATTTCGAACTCGCTCTGGCCGGGCAGGTCGAGCTCGATGCGCTGGATCGCACCGGGCGAGGGCGGCAGTGTCAGTTTGAGCAGTCGAGCCGCCGGCGCCACGGTCCAGCCCTGGACGACAAGGGACACCAGCACCACGAAAAAAGCGACGTTGAAGTAGCTCGAACCGTGCTCGAGGCCCGCCAGCAGCGGAAATAGCGCGAGGATGATCGGCACCGCACCGCGCAGCCCCATCCAGGCGATATACACCTGCTCGCGCCACGGAAAGCGAAACGGCGCCAGGCACACCACCACCGCCAGCGGCCGCGCCAGCAGCATCAGGACGACCGTGACGATTATCGCCGGAACCGCCTGGTCGAGCAGGTCCGAGGGCGTCGCCAAAAGCCCGAGCATGAGGAACATGCCGATCTGCGCCAGCCACGCCATGCCGTCGTGAAAGCGGCGGATGTTCGTGCCACCCTGCAGCGACAGGTTGCCGATGGCGAGTCCCGCGAGGTAGACGGCGAGAAAGCCGCTGCCGCCTGCCGCCGCGGTGAGGCCGAACACGCTCAGGCCGCCGGCGAGCACCAGCAGCGGGTAGAGCCCGGGCGTCAGGCGAAGGCGATTGACGATGCGCCCGAGAATGCGCCCTCCAAGCAGCCCGAGCAGTGCACCCAGCCCCATCTGCTGCACGAATTCCACGAGCACGGTCCACTCGAGGAACGAACGTCCCGAGGCCAGTGCCTCGACCAGCACGATGGTGAGGAATATCGCCATCGGGTCGTTGCTGCCGGACTCGATCTCGAGCGTGGCGCCGACGCGCTGCTTGAGCTCGAGACCGTGGGCGTGGAGCAGTCCGAACACCGCCGCCGCATCGGTCGAGCCGATGACTGCGCCGACAAGGAGGCCCTGCATCCAGCCGAGACCGAGCGCCCAGGCCGCGATGACGCCGGTGACAGCGACCGTGATCAACACGCCCACCGTCGCCAATACCACGGCGGGCGCAAGACCGACCCTGAACGTGCGGATGTTGGTGCGAAGTCCGCCGTCGAACAGGATCACCGCCAGCGCCAGGCTGCCGAACAGGTGGGCGCTTTGCACGTCGTCGTAGCGGATCCCGAGGCCTTCTTCCCCGGCCACCATGCCGAGAACCAGGAATACCAGCAGGAGCGGCACGCCGAACCGCGACGACAGCACGCTCGAGAACACGCTGAGCAGCAGCAGCATGCCGCCCAACAGGATGATCTGGTTGGTCAGTTCCATGGCCGGTTAGGGTATCTCGACTGGTGCACGATCGGGACAAGGCATGTGATCCGCTGCCTTCACCGGCCGCGGACACGATCACGGTCACCTCAATATAGTATCAGGCCATCGAGCCCGTTTTAGGTAAACTCTCGAACCTTGCGCCGGTCCGACGGACAGGCCACGTTGCCGACGGCCGCACGCACGGCCGGCGAAATCCATACCAGACAACGCAACACATGTTCGAAAGTGTATTCGTGCAGATCGGTGCCGTGCTCGGCGTGGCGGTACTCGGCGCCGGGCTGGCCCAGTTCCTGCGCCAGCCGCTGATCGTCGCCTTCATCGCCGTGGGCATCGTGCTCGGTCCTTCGGCGCTCGGGGTGATCGAGGAGCAAAGCGAGATCGACCTGTTCGCGCGCCTCGGCATCGCCCTCTTGCTGTTCGTGGTGGGGCTGAAGCTCGACCTGCACATCATCCGCACGGTCGGCCCCGTGGCGCTGTCGTCCGGGCTCGGCCAGGTCGTCTTCACGTCGGTGGTCGGCTACCTGATCGCCGTGGCGCTCGGCATGGGACACGTGGAATCGATCTACGTGGCGGTCGCCCTCACCTTCTCCAGCACCATCATCATCGTCAAGCTGCTGTCGGACAAGCGCGAGGTCGACTCCCTGCACGGCCGCATCGCCGTGGGGTTCCTCATCGTCCAGGACATCGTCGTGGTGCTGGTTATGATCGCGCTGACGGCCTTCGGCCAGGCCGGCGCCGACACCAGCATCGGTTTCGAGGCGCTGATGATCGTGGTCAAGGGCGCCGCCATGCTGGTCACCGTCGCGGTGCTGATCCGGTACGTCCTGCCTCGACTGCTGGAGCACCTCGCCCATTCCTCCGAACTCTTGATGCTGTTCGCGATCGCGCTGGCCGTACTCGGTGCGTCGGCGGGCGACGCCCTCGGCTTCAGCAAGGAGGTCGGCGCCTTCCTCGCCGGCGTCTCCATCGCGTCCACGCGCTACCGCGAGCAGGTGGCGGCGCGGCTGGTAAGCCTGCGCGACTTTCTGCTCCTGTTCTTTTTCATCCAGCTTGGCGCGACGCTGGACCTCGGCGCCCTCGGCGCTCAACTCGGACCGGCCCTGCTTTTTTCCGTCTTCGTGCTCGTCGGCAATCCGCTGATCGTCATCGCCATCATGGGCTACATGGGCTATCGCAAGCGTACCGGCTTCCTGGCCGGCCTGGCGGTGGCCCAGATCTCGGAGTTCTCCCTCATTCTCGCCGCGCTCGGCCTCGAACTGGGCCACGTCGACCGGGAAACCGTCGGGCTGATCACGCTGGTGGGACTCGTGACCATCAGCGCCTCGACCTACATGATCATCTACTCCCACGTGCTCTACGAGCGGCTGGCGCCGTGGCTGTCGGTGTTCGAGCGCGCCCGTCCCTACCGGGAGATGGACCGGCCCGCGGGTGAGGAAGGCGATGTCGATGTGCTCCTCGTCGGCCTCGGCCGCTTCGGTGCCGTCGTCGCCGAGACACTGCGTGAACGCGGCGCACGCCTCCTGGCCGTGGACTTCGATCCCGAGGCCGTGCGCATGCACGCGCGCGACGGCTACTCGGTCCACTACGGCGACGCCGAGGACCCCGAGTTCGTCGCGTCCCTGCCGCTGTCGCGCGCGAAGTGGGTGGTGAGCACGGTGCGCGACCGCTATATCACCCGCATGCTGCTCAATGGGCTTCGCGAACAGGGCTACCGGGGCAAGGTCGCCGTGTCGGCGTCGAGCCGGCGCGACGCCAGGGAGTTCGAGGAGATGGGCGTGGACCTGGTGCTGGTTCCCTATGCCGATGCCGCGAGGGAGACGGCGGATCGGCTGATGCCTTCCCTGCGCCGGGACCCGGCGAGCGAGTCCCGGCCCTGAATCGAGGAACACCGCGCCGGCCCGTACGGCCGGCGCGGTGGACGGCTCAGCGCCCGGTCGTCGCGGCCGGAGCGGCCGCAGCCCTGGCGGGAACCACCGCGCGGACGGCGGTGCCGCGGCTGCCCAGCCACAGGCGGAAGGCGAACAGCGCCAGGATCGCGGCACCGGCGGCGAAGACGATGTCGCCGGGCACGCGCATCCACACGAAGGTCTCCATCCAGAAGCTGTGGATGACCTCGGGCGAGCGGGCGTACCACATGCCCTCGGTGATGCTGGCCCAGGCCTGGTAGATGCCGGCCGGCAGCAGGCTGAAGAACGTCATGCCGACGAGACCGGCGTTGAGCAGCCAGAAGGACGGCGCCAGCAGCTTGTCTTTCCAGGCCCTCGGCGACGTCATGCCGCGCAGGCAGAACAGCATCAGCCCGATGCCGAGCATGCCGTACACGCCGAACAGCGCCGCGTGGCCGTGGTTGGCCGTCGTGTTCAGGCCCTGGATGTAGTACAGGGAGATGGGCGGGTTGATGATGAAGCCGAACAGGCCCGCGCCCACCAGGTTCCAGAACGCCACGGCGACGAAGAACATCACCGGCCAGTGGTAGGCCTTCATCCACGGCGCGGCGCGGCCGTGACGGTAGGTCTCCACCGCCTCGAAGCCGAGCAGCACCAGCGGCACCACTTCCAATGCCGACATCATGGCACCGACGGCGATCACGCCCTCGGTGGTGCCGGAGAAGTACAGGTGATGCAGGGTGCCGAGGATGCCGCCGGTGAGGAACACCACGGTGGCGAACAGCGTCACGGTGTTGGCCGTGCTGGCGCGCACCAGCCCGAGGCGGGTGAACAGCAGCGCGATGATGGCGGTGGCGAACACCTCGAAGAAGCCCTCGACCCACAGGTGAACCACCCACCAGCGCCAGTACTCGACCATCGAGATGTGGGTGTGCTTGCCCCAGGCGAAGCCGGCGGCGTAGAACAGGCCGATGGCGACCGTGGACAGGAACAGCAGCCACAACAGCGTGCGGTTCTCGGTACGCGCCTTCAATGCCGGCCACAAGGCGCGGCCCATCAGGCCCAGCCACACCATCAGGCCGACAAACAGCAGGATCTGCCAGAAGCGGCCGAGGTCGACGTACTCCCAGCCCTGGTGGC
>CBFGVH010000169.1:0-5175 GCA_965652415.1 uncultured Gammaproteobacteria bacterium
CAGCTCCTCCGGCTTCTCCGCCACCTCCGGATCGAGGTTGTTCTGGATCATGCGGTAGGCGGCCTCGGTGAGCCAGCTCCTGCAGGCGAGCTCGCTGCCGCGCGGGGCGCGGATGACGCGGGACTTGTCAATGCGGGTTCGTGTCATGTCTGCAACTCGTAACGGTTCGTGTTGAATCTGGTTCGGCGGGCCGCGTCAGCGGGTTCGGTAGTCGTCGGTGGCGTAGCGCGCGCCGAGGCTGTAGCGGCTGCCCGGATAGACGAGGGCCGCGTCCGTGACCACGCGGCCGCGCTTGAAGGTGCGCCGGGCGAGCTTCAGGCAGGCCTGGCCGCGGGTGATCTTCAGCAGGCGGGCGACCCTCGCGTCGGGCAGCACCGCCTGCACCACGTGCTCCATCTCGTCTGGCGTGATGATGCTGACGAGATAGCCCGTGGCGGTCATGCGTCCGAAGTCCGCGTCGAGGAACTTCGGCGCCAGGGCCGGGTTGACGTAGCGGTCCTCGTACATCACCGGCACGTCGTCCTGGCAGTGCACCGCCTGCAGGTGGAACACGCGCGCCGGCATGGCCAGTTCCATGCGCGCGGCCACTTCGGCCGGCGCCTCGACTTCCTCGAGCAACAGCACCTCGAGACTGTGCCGGCGGCCCGCTTCGCGAATCTCGTCGGCGATATCGCGCAGCTCCACCAGGCTGGCATGGCGCCGGCGCTCGGCGACGAAGGTGCCGACGCCGTGCACCCTGACCAGCATGCCCTCGCGGGCGAGCTCGGTAAGGGCGCGGTTGATGGTCATGCGGCTGACGCCCAGGGTCTCGACCAGTTCGTTCTCCGAGGGCAGCTTGCGTCCCGGCGCCCAGCCGCCGCTCGCCACGCGGGAGGCGATGGTCTCCTTGATCTGCCGGTACAGGGGCCGGGCCGCATCCCGGTCGAGAGCCCTCAGTGCGTTGCGGCGGGTCATGACCGCGCGGCGAAAGCGGGTCGCTCGCGCCAGGCGCCTGCGGTGACGATGCCGGAGCAGGGGTTGAGGCCGAGGTTCACCGACAATTCCGCCGGATGCTCGACGTCCCACAGGGCGAGGTCGGCGACCTTGCCCGGTTCGATGGTACCGAGTTCGCCGGCGAGTCCCAGGGCGCGTGCGGCGTTGCGGGTGACACCCGCCAGCGCCTCGAACGGCGTCATGCGAAACAGCGTGCAGGCCATGTTCATCGCGAGGAGAACAGATGTCACCGGCGAACTGCCCGGATTGCAGTCGGTGGCAATGGCGATCGGCACCTTGTGCTCGCGCAGGGCATCGAGCGGCGGCAGCTTGGTCTCGCGCAGCACGTAGAAGGCGCCCGGCAGCAGCACGGCCACGGTGCCGTGCTCGGCCAATACCGGCACGTCTTCGGGCGGCAGGTACTCGAGGTGATCGACGGACTGCGCGCCGCGCCGAGCCGCCATCACCGCCCCGCCCTGGTCGCTCAACTGCTCGGCGTGCAACTTGACCGGCAGGCCGAGGGCGGCCGCGGCATCGAACACTCGCGCCGCCTGATCGGCAGTAAAGGCGATGTTCTCGCAGAAGGCGTCAACGGCGTCGACGAGACCGGCCTCGGCCGCGCGCGCCAGCATGTCGCGGCACACCGCGTCGATGTAGTCGTCGGCGCGGCCGGCGTACTCGGCCGGCAGCGCGTGGGCGCCGAGAAACGTCGTCCTCACGCGCACCCCGAACTGCTTTCCGAGGCGCCGGGCCACGCGCAGCATCTTCATTTCGTTGTCGACGTCGAGACCGTAGCCGGACTTGATCTCGACCGTGGTCACGCCTTCGGAGACAATGCGCGCGAAACGCGGTGCCGAGGCCGCGAACAGGGCGTCGTCGGACGCCGCGCGGGTGGCGTTGACGGTGCTGACGATGCCGCCGCCGCGGCGGGCGATCTCGGCGTAGCTCACGCCCTCGAGACGCTGCTCGAACTCGACCGCCCGGTTGCCGGCGTGGACCACGTGGCTGTGACAGTCGATCAGCCCCGGGGTGAGCAGGCGGCCGCCGCAGTCGACCACCTCGGCGCCGCCGACGCCGCGCGCCGCACCCGCACCGGCGGCCGCGATACGTCCGTTCTCGATGACGACCTCGGCAGCGTCGACGAGCCCGTAGCCGGCGGCATCGGTCATCGGAACGAGTCGGACGTTGGCGAGAACCAGGGTCATGGCGTGAACCAATGGACTATACTTGTCTATACAAGTCGGGTATCCTACACGTCGTCGAGACACCTGGCAATAGCTCGCCGTCGCCGCCATCCCCAGTGAGACTGCCAACGCCATGAACCGCACCTTCTTCTGCCCCAGCGCCCTGACCTTCGACGGCTGGTGCGAAGACGTCGCGGTGACCGTCGACGACAACGGCTGGATCACGCACGTCGAGCCAGACGCGCCGCGCGCCGGCGAGATCCTGTCCGGCCCGGTGATGCCGGGCATGCCCAACCTGCACTCCCATGCCCACCAGCGCGCCATGGCCGGCCTCGCCGAGCGGCGCGGGGCGAGCGGCGACAGCTTCTGGACGTGGCGCGAAGCCATGTACCACTACGTCGAGCGGATCGCCCCCGAGGACCTGCACGCCATCGCCCGCCAACTCTACGTGGAGATGCTCAAGGCCGGCTACACCGCGGTCGCCGAGTTCCAGTACTTGCACCACGACCCCGACGGACGCCCCTACGCAGAGTCCGCGGAGATGACACTGACCTGCCTCGACGCGGCCAGGGCCGTCGGGATCGGTTTCACCGCGTTGCCGGTGCTGTATCGCTACGGGGGATTCGGCTCGCGCGAACCCGAATCCGGACAGCGGCGCTTCGTCAACGATGCCGAGGGCTACGCGCGCATCGTCGAAAGAGTGCGGAAGGAGACCGACGGCGACGCCGATGCCGCGGTCGGCATCGCGCCGCATTCGCTGCGGGCGGTGGACGCCCCGCTGCTCGACGAGGTCATTGACGCGCTCGGCGAGCGCGCCGACTGCGTGCACATCCACATCGCCGAGCAGCGCCGCGAGGTCGAGGACTGCCTCGCCTTCTGCGGCCGCCGCCCGGTCGAGTGGCTGCTCGACAACGCCGACGTCGGCCCGCGCTGGTGCCTGGTCCACGCCACCCACATCAACGCCGACGAGACAGTGAGGCTCGCCGCCTCGGGCGCCGTGGCCGGCCTGTGCCCGACCACCGAGGCCAACCTGGGCGACGGGTTTTTCGAGGCGGCGGCCTACCACGACGCCGGCGGCCGCTTCGGCATCGGCTCGGACAGCCAGATCTCCGTCAGCCCGGTCGAGGAACTGCGCTGGCTGGAATACGGCCTGCGCCTTCGCACCGGCACGCGCAACGCCCTCGCCAACGCGGCGACTGCCCATACCGGCCAGAACCTGCTCGTCGCCGCCCTTGACGGCGGCGCACTGGCGTGCGGACGGCCCATCGGCGCGATCGCCTCGGGACGTCGCGCCGACTTCGTGGTGCTCGACGGCGACCACCCACGCCTGTACGGCCGCCGCGCCGAGGCGCTGGCGGACAGCTGGATCTTCTCGGGCAACGACAACCATGTGCGCGACGTGTTCGTCGGGGGCCGCCACGTGGTGCGCGACGGCCGCCACCCGGACGAGGATGCCGTCGCCCGCGACTACCGCCGCGCCCTCGACAGACTCAACGCATAGGACACCGCCATGACCGACACGCTGGTACTTACTCCCGGCTCGGTTTCGCTGGATCAACTCGAACGCATCTACCGCGACGGCGTCGCCGTGATACTCGACGAGGGCTGTCGCGACTCCGTCGACCGCGCTGCCGCCCAGGTGGCCCGGGCCGCCGCCGGCGATGCCGCGATCTACGGCGTCAACACCGGCTTCGGCAAGCTCGCCAGCACACGCATCGCCGCGGAGCATACCGCGGAGCTGCAGCGCAACCTGATCCGCTCACATTGCTGCGGGGTCGGGGAGCCGCTACCGCGCGAGGTCGTGCGGCTGGTCATGGCGCTCAAGATGAGCTCGCTCGGACGCGGTGCGTCGGGCGTGCGCTTCGTGCTGATCGAGCGCCTCGGCGACCTCATGGCCCGCGACATCGTGCCGGTAGTTCCCGCGCAGGGTTCGGTGGGCGCATCCGGCGACCTCGCGCCGCTTGCACACCTGACCGCGGCGCTTGTCGGCGAGGGAGAGGTCGACTGGCGCGGCAGGCGCATGACCGCCGCCGAGGCGCTGGCGGCGGCCGGCATCGAGCCCGTGGTGCTCGGTCCCAAGGAAGGCCTGGCGATGATCAACGGCACCCAGGTGTCGACCGCGCTGGCGCTGGCCGGCCTGTTCGACGCCTGGCACCTCGTCCGCTGGGCGTTGGTGACAGGCGCCATGGCCACCGACGCGCTGATGGCGTCGACGGCGCCGTTTCACCCGGCCATCCACGCGCTGCGCGGCCACCGCGGCCAGGTCGACGCAGCGGCGGCGCTCGCCGCCCTCACCGAGGGTTCGGTGATCCGCCAGTCCCACCTCGAACAGGACACCCGGGTGCAGGACCCCTACTGCCTGCGCTGCCAGCCCCAGGTCATGGGCGCCTGCATCGACCTCGTGCGCCAGGCGGCGCGCACCCTCGCCGTCGAGGCCAACGCGGTCACCGACAACCCGCTGGTGCTCGACGACGAGGCCGGCATCGTTTCCGGCGGCAACTTCCACGCCGAGCCGGTCGCCTTCGCCGCCGACCAGCTGGCGCTGGCGATCTCCGAGATCGGCGCCATCACCGAGCGGCGCATCGCCACCCTGGTCGACCCCGCCCTGAACTACGGCCTGCCGGCGTTCCTCTCGCCCGAGCCCGGCCTGAACTCGGGCTTCATGATCGCCGAGGTCACCGCGGCGGCGTTGATGGCCGAGAACAAGCAACGCGCCGCGCCCTGCTCGATCGACTCCACGCCCACCAGCGCCAACCAGGAGGACCACGTCTCCATGGCCTGCCACGGCGCGCGCCGGCTCGGGGCGATGAACGCCAACCTCGCCAACATCATCGCCATCGAGCTCCTCGCCGCGGCCCAGGGCATCGACCTGCGCCGCCCGCTGACCACCAGCGCGCCGCTCGAATCCGTGCACGAGGCGCTGCGGGGCGAGATACCCGCCCTCGTCGAGGACCGCGCCATGGCCGCCGACATCTCCCGCGCGGCGTCGCTGATGGCGGGGCCGTCGCTGCTGACGCGG
>CBFGVH010000170.1:0-5138 GCA_965652415.1 uncultured Gammaproteobacteria bacterium
GTAGTACAACACGCGTGCGAAGGTGTCGAATGTACCGGTGATGGTGGTGTAGGAAATGAAACCCACCGCCGGCGGCGCCACCAGGATGAACAGGGTAGGCACGAGCCGCGATGGCAGGGGGTCGTGAAATATCATCCGGTAGAAGATGATGGTGGCCAGTATGAGCCAGAACACCAGTCCCACCGAGAAGAAGAACCACGAGACCTCGAGGGACACCCCGGGGACACCCGCCACCGGGACGAGGATGTTCCCCACCACCGGGATGAACCACGTCGGGTTGATCTGGGTAACCGCGTAGACATGGTGGTCGATCCACGAGGCGACGGCGAACAGCGTCAGGCCCAGGTGCAGCGCGGCACCCCCCAGCCAGAGCACGCGCGCCGCCTCCGGATGACTTCGCGCAAACCCCGCCGCGATGAGAATGAAACCGATGGAGATGGCGGGAAACAGGCTCATGCTCGCCGGGTCGCGAAACTCGTCGGCGACACGTCGAGGGTGCAGCGCTGACTTGCCCGCGTAAACGCCCAGCAACGCGACGAATACCGCAGTCGCGAAGTAAAGCAGCGGCCGGCCGACATCCGCGCGCATGCCCAGAGTCGCTTCCGCCGCCGTCCAGGCCAGGGAAAGGCCGCCCAGCCCCATGACGATCGTAAACGAGGCGACGGGAACGAAGCGCAGGCGAACGCGGTGCGGAGTATCCATTGTCATCGGGGCGGCAAGGCGAAACCGGGTGCCAGGATGCGATTTTCCTCATCCGGCGGCGAGGCGATGGCGAACTATTCCCGGGGCGGGGGCCGTTGTCAAATCCCGCGGTTGCCCGGAGGTTTTGCGCGGCACTTGCCGAATTCTGAAAAGGGTTCTAAATTTTGCTCGCGAGGAGATCGGGTGACGGGCCTCGACGGAGCGTTCCATACTCGACAAGCCGGCAAGTCCGCCTCGTCCGGCACAAGCCGCCGGCGGTGAAGGACTCCGGCCCGTCAAGGGGGTTTGTCTTCACCACCACACCGGAGGTAAAAACAAGATGAAACTCACGACAATCGCTTCGGCGGCGGTATGTGCGGCCGCCGTCTGTTTCACTGGAACCGTGTTCGCAGCCGGCGACGATGCAAATCTCTCCAGGCTCGGCGCGTTCAAGACCACCGGCACTACCACCGGCGAGCGCATCGCCCAGGAAGGGCGATACGCCGACAACATCCGCAGGGTTCTCGAAACCATCAAGCTGCCCGAGGGGTTCAGGATCGAGCTTTTCGCCATCGCACCTGACGCGCGTCACATGGCGGTCGGGCGCAACAAGGGCACGGTGTGGATCGGCACCCGCAAGACCAAGGTGTGGGCGGCAACCGACCGCGACATGGACAACGTCGCCGACACCGTCGAGGAGTTCAGCCCCAGCGTCAAGTTCGAGATCCCGAACGGCGTGTGCTATTCGCCTGACGGGTTCCTGTTCGTGGTCGAGCGCAACCGGGTTCTCATGTTCCCGGCCGCGGAATTCTTCATGGAAAGCCCCGACACCGTGGCCGTGCCGATAGTGCCCCAGGGCGAGCTGATTCCCGTGGACGAGGAATCCTACAACCACACCGCGAGAGTGTGCGCGGTCGGGCCCGACAACAAGCTGTACATCAGCCTCGGCCAGCCGTTCAACGTCTCGCCGCCGGAGAAGCAGGAGTTGTACAACCGCCTGGGCATCGGCGGCATGATCCGGATGAACCGCGACGGCAGCGGCCGCGAGGTGATCGCCACCGGCATCCGCAACTCCGTCGGCCACGCCTTCAACCCGGTCGACGGCAGCCTGTGGTTCACCGACAACCAGGTCGACGGCATGGGCGACGAGACGCCTCCCGGCGAGATCAATCGCATGCCCCAGTGGGGAATGTGGTACGGGCACCCGTACTACGGCGGCGGCGAGGTGCGCACCGATGAATACAAGGACCAGGACATCCCCGAGGAGCTGACGGCGAAGTACGTGCCGCCCCAGGTCGAGACCGTGGCCCACGCGGCCGACCTCGGCATGATGTTCTACACCGGCGACATGTTCCCTGCGAAGTACAAGAACGCCATATTCAGCGCCCAGCACGGCTCCTGGAATGCCACCAGGCCGCGCGGCGCGCGGGTCATGGTCACGTTCCTGGACAGCGACGGCAATGCCGTCGAGACCATACCGTTCGCCGAGGGGTGGCTGCAGCCGAACGGCGTCTACTCAGGGCGGCCGGTGGACGTGCAGCAGTACGTCGACGGCTCGATCCTGGTGTCCGACGACAAGGCCGGGGCGGTGTATCGAATCTCCTACCAGGAGTGATCGCTCGCCCGGAAATCCGGGGGCCGGCCCCGTTCGGTCGGCCCTCGGCAGGGTTGCTTGCGCTGTGGCGGTTCGTGACGCGCGCCGCTGTCGCGGTCGCCCTGCTCTTCGCGGCCTCGGCGGCGACGCTCGCAGGCGACCTCGAGCGCGGTCGCGCGAGGGCGGAAATGCTGTGCCAGACCTGCCACGGTCTCGACGGCCAGGCGACGCTTCCCGGCGCGCCGAACCTCAGCGGCCAGAACAGGGACTACCTCGTCATCCAGCTCGAGGCCTACCGGGACGGCTCGCGGACGCATCCGCAGATGTCGATCGTCGCCGGTTCCCTCAGCGACGAGGATATCGAGGACGTCGCCGAATGGTATTCCAGCATCCGCGTCACCCTGGAACTGCCCTGACGCCGGCTCCGCGCCGGCCCGGAGGCCTGCCATGAACTTCTCCCGTCGCGCCGGCGCGCGACCACGCGGTCCGCGCACCGCCCTCGTGCTGGTGCTTGCCCCGATCGCCATGCCGGCTCAGGCCGAGGTATCCCGCCTCGAGCCCGTCACCGTCAGTGTCACCCGAGTCGAGAAGGCCATCGAGGATGTTCCCGCCGCGGTCGGCGCGGTGGGCGCCGACGAAATTCAGCTCGGCGCCGAGCAGCTCGGGCTCGACGAGTCGCTGGACCGGATTCCCGGCCTGTTCTTCCTCAACCGCTACAACTTCGCCCAGGACCTGAGGGCATCGATCCGCGGCTTCGGCGCGCGCGCCAACTTCGGCATCCGCGGGATCAGGATCATCGTCGACGGCATCCCCGAGACCCTGCCCGACGGCCAGGGATCGGTGGACGGCATCGACCTCGGTTCGGCGCGCCAGGTCAGCGTCATCCGCGGTCCCGCGTCGTCCTTGTACGGCAATGCCTCGGGCGGCGCCATAATTGTCGAGAGCGAGCGCGGGCCTTCCGTGCCGTTCGCCGAGTTGCGCGCGGCGGCGGGGCGCTACGACTACGAGAAGTACCAGGTCAAGGCCGGCGGCGAGACAGGACGGCTCAACTACCTCGTCAATGTCTCCGATACCACGCTCGACGGCTACCGCGACCACAGCGAAAGCGAGAACAGCCAGCTCAACGGGCGCTTCGAGTTCGCCCTCTCCGACGCCTCGCGGCTGCTCCTGACCGCCCACCATACCGATCAGCCGGTGGCGAACGATCCGGGCGCCCTGACCGAGGAGGAGGTCGCGGCCGACCGTACCGCAGCCCGACCGCTGAACGTGCAATTCCGCGCCGGCGAGGTACTCGAGCAGACGCGCGCCGGCGTGCTCTACGAGACGCAAGTCAGCGACGCGACCACGGTCGAGGCCCGCGTCTACCGTACCGACCGCGACTTCAGCAACACCCTGCCGTTTCGCGACGGCGGCGCGGTCACCCTCGACCGCGCCTTTACCGGCGGCGGCTTCAAGATCACCCGCGATCACGATTCGCTCGGGCGTGACAACCAGCTGCTGGTAGGCATCGACTACGACCGCCAGGACGACGACCGGCGGCGATTCGACAACATCGACGGGGTTCGCGGCCCCCTCGACGCCGACCAGAACGAACTCGTCACCGCCGTGGGCGCCTATGCGCAGAACGAGATGGCGCTCGGCGAGAGCATCGACCTGACCCTCGGTGTGCGCTATGACGAAGTCGAATTCGACGTGACCGACCGCTTCTTCGCCGACGGCGACGACTCCGGCAAGGTCACCTTCGACGAGTTCAGCCCGATGGCCGGAATCGGCTACCAGGCGAGCGAAGCCACGCGACTTTACGCCAACGTATCCACCGCGTTCGAGACTCCGACCACCACGGAGTTCGCCAACCCCGCCGGCGGCGGCTTCAACCAGGCGCTCGATTCGCAGGTATCCACCAACTACGAAATCGGCATCAAGTCGCGCGGAGATCGCTACCGCTTCGACGTTGCACTGTTTCATATCGACGTCGACGACGAACTGACGCCGTTCGAGCTGCCGGGCCAAAGCGGCCGCAGCTTCTTCGAGAACGCCGGCTCCTCGAGTCGCGACGGCGTCGAGATCGCCCTCACCCGCGAACTCGGTGCCGGCATGGAGCTGAGCGCGGCCTACACCTGGTCCGATTTCACGTTCGACCGGTTCCGGGACGTCGACGGAGCGGTGCACGACGGCAACCGGATACCCGGCATCCCCGAGCACCTGTTCCATGTCGAGTGGTCCTGGTTCGGCGCGAGCGGCCTCTATGCCATCGTCGACGCCACCTACACCGGCTCCTTCTTCGCCGACAACGCCAACCGGGACGAGGTCGACTCGTACACCGTCTCCAGCATGCGCGCGGGCTACAACGGCTACTTCGGCGGCTGGGAAATCTCGCCGTTTCTCGGCGTCAACAACCTGTTCGACGAGGAGTACAACGGCAACATCCGGATCAACGCCTTCGGTGCACGCTACTTCGAGCCCGCGCCGGAGCGCAACCTTTACATGGGACTGACAATACGAAAGAATTTCGACGAATGAGCCACCCCCGATCCGCGCCCCGTCGATGACTCTTGCCGGCGGACTACCCCGCCAGAACTGCCCAACCAGGCCCGGCCCCCGGCAATCGGCCGGGCGATGAGACCCGCCGTCGCCGGGTTCGTTGTCTCGCTGCTGCTGCACGCGGGCATCGCCGGCATCGCCTGGCACCTCGTCCGCACGCCCGGCACCGCGGATCGCTACGGTCAGCCGACCCGGTTGGACGTCGCCATGTTCGCCGAACCACCGGTCGAGCCGGAAGCGGCCGTGACGGACACTGGCGTGGTTTCGGCCGAACCCGAACCCGAACCCGAACCCGAACCCGAACCCGAACCCGAACCCGAAC
>CBFGVH010000171.1:0-5132 GCA_965652415.1 uncultured Gammaproteobacteria bacterium
ATGCCCACCGCGATGTACAGGTTGGGCGCCACCACCTTGCCGGTCTGGCCCACCTGGTAGTCGTTGGGCACGTAGCCGGCGTCGACCGCGGCGCGCGAGGCGCCGACCGCGGCGCCGAGCTTGTCCGCAATGCGCTCGAGCATCTGGAAGTTGTCGCCGCTCTGCATGCCGCGGCCTCCGGAGATGATGATGTCGGCGCTGGTCAGCTCGGGGCGCTCGGACTTGCTGAACTCGGCGCCGTCGAAGGCGGTCAGCCCGGCATCGCCGGTACCGTCCACGGTCTCGATGGCGGCCGAGCCGCCGCTTTCCGCGACGGCTTCGAAGCTGGTCGTGCGCACGGTGACGAGCTTGACGGTATCGTTCGACTTCACCGTCGCCATGGCGTTGCCGGCGTAGATCGGGCGCACGAACGTGTCGGCCGACTCCACGGCGCTGATGTCCGACACCTGCTGCACGTCGAGCAGCGCCGCCGCCCGCGGCAGAACGTTCTTGCCGAAGGTGCTGGCCGGCGCCAGCACGTGGCCGTAGTCGGGCGCCAGCTTGACGATCAGCGGCGCCAGGTTCTCGGCGAGGAAGTGCTCGTACTCGGGCGCGTCCGCCAGCAGCACGCGGTTCACTCCGGCCGCGGCGGCGGCCGCCTCGGCCACGGCCCGGCAGCCGCTGCCGGCCACCAGCACGTCGACGTCGCCGCCGATGACCGCAGCCGCGCCGAGGGTGTGCAGGGTCGCTACCTTTAGCTCGGCATTGTCGTGTTCGGCGATTACCAGGATGGCCATCAGATCACCTTCGCTTCATTTCTGAGTTTGTCCACCAGCTCCTCGGCGCTGGACACCTTGACCCCGGCCTTGCGCGCCGGCGGCTCGACCACCTTGAGCACCTCGGTGCGGCGCGCGGTGTCGACGCCGAGATCGGCCGGCGAGTACTTGTCCACGGGCTTCTTCTTGGCCTTCATGATGTTGGGCAGTGAGGCGTAGCGCGGCTCGTTGAGCCGAAGGTCGACGGTGATCACCGCCGGCCGTTTCGTGACCACCGCCTCGAGACCGCCGTCCACCTCGCGTGTGACCCGGAAGGCGTCGTCGCGCACCTCGATGCGCGAGGCGAAGGTGGCCGCCGGCCAGCCGAGCAGACCGGCCAGCATCTGCCCGGTCTGGTTGTTGTCGCCGTCGATGGCCTGCTTGCCCATAAGGACAAGGCCCGGTTCCTCCTTGTCGCACAGCGCCTTGAGGATCTTCGCCACGGCCAGCGGCTCGACGTCGGCCTCGCACTCCACCAGGATGCCGCGGTCGGCGCCCATGGCGAGACCGGTGCGCAGGGTCTCCTGGGCCTGGGCGGCGCCGGCGCTGACCACGATCACCTCCTCGGCGTGGCCCGCCTCCCTGATCCTGAGCGCCTCCTCCACCGCGATCTCGCAGAACGGGTTCATGGCCATCTTGATGTTGGCGAGTTCGACGCCGGAGGAGTCCGACTTGACCCGCACCTTGACGTTGGCGTCGATGACGCGCTTGACAGGTACAAGTATTTTCATTGAGTTAGCTCTGGTCCGCCTTCGGGTTCAGGGTAATGGAGATGATGTGCCGGGCCGCGGGACGCGCACCGCGCGCGGCCGCCGGGGAGCCGACGTTTTACAGGAGTTGGCCGTCAAATTCAAAGGGCGCCGGCCGCCGGCAGCGCCCGGGCCATGGCCCGCCGGTCAGCTGCGCAGGCGCTCGTTGGTCGGATCGAACGGCGACTCCTCGATGACCGTGGCGCGGTGGCGCTCTCCGAGGATCTCGATCTCGAGTTCCGTGCCGACGGCGGCGAGGGCCGGCGGCACCATGGCCAGCGCCAGGGACTTGCTCACCCGCCAGCCGTAGCCGCCCGAGGTGGCACGCCCGATCAGTTCGCCGTCCTTGTAGATCGGCTCGGAGCCGCGCGCGTCGGCGTCGGTGACGTCGTGCACCTCGAGGGTCGCGAACGCGTAGCGAAGGCCCCGCGCCTGCCAGTCGGCGAGCGCCTTTTTGCCGATGAAGTCGGACTCCTTGTCGAGCCGCACGAAGCGGTCGAGTCCGGACTCCAGGGCGGCGTACTCGATGGACAGCTCGCGGGGAATCAGCCGGTAGGACTTCTCCAGGCGCAGCGAGTCCATGGCGCGGATGCCGAACGGCCTGATGTCGAACTCGCGGCCGGCCTCCATCAAGAGGTCGAACAGGTAGTTCTGCATCTCGATGGGGTGATGCAGCTCCCAGCCGAGTTCACCGACGAAGTTGACCCGGACGGCCAGCACCTTGGCCCAGCCGACGCTGATGTGTCGACCGGTGAGCCACGGGAAGGCGCGGTTGGAGAGGTCGGCGTCGGTGAGCTTCTCGAGCACCCGGCGCGCGTCGGGCCCGGCGAGGACCAGCACGCCGTACTGGGTGGTGACTTTCTGCAGGTCTACGCTGCCGTCGCTCGGACGCAGCTTGCGCAGGTAGTCGTAGTCATGGCGCTCGAACGCGCCGGCGGAAACCATGTAGAAGGACTCGGGCCCCGAACGATAGATGGTGAACTCGGAGCGCACACCGCCGTTGGCCGACAGCATGTGGGCGAGCGTGATGCGGCCGACGGCCCCCGGCACGCGGTTGGCCACCAGCGATTCCAACCAGTCTTGAGCGCCCGGCCCGTCGACGAGGAACTTGGAGAACGCGCTCATGTCGAGCAGCCCCACCTTCTCGTGCACGTGACGGCACTCGCGGCCGACGAACTCGAAGTAGTTGCTGCGCCGAAAGCTCCACTTCTCCTTCGGCAGTTCGCCCTCGGGCACCTTCGGGTGGTTCTCGTTGACCAGGGTGTCGGGCTTGGCGAGGTCTTCCTCGGTCAGGCCGTATCCTTCCGGCGCGAACCAGTTGGGCCGCTCCCAGCCGTAGACCGTGCCGAACACCGCGCCCAGCGCCTTCATCCGGTCGTAGCACGGCGCGCGCTTCAGCGGGCGCGCGGCGACGCGCTCCTCGTCCGGATAGTGGACGGTGAACACGTTGCGATAGGCCTCCTCGTTCTTCTCCTTCAGGTAGCCGCGCGAGGCGTATGGGCCGAAGCGGCGCGGGTCGACTCCCATCATGTCGATGGAGGGTTCGCCTTCGACGATCCACTCGGCGATCTGCCAGCCGGCGCCGCCGGCGGCGGTGATGCCGAAGCTGTGGCCCTCGTTGAGCCAGAAGTTCTTGAGATCCCAGGCCGGGCCGATGATGGGTGAGCCGTCCGGGGTGTAGCAGATGGCGCCGTTGTAGATGTTCTTCACGCCCACCTCGCCGAACGCCGGCACCCGGTGCATGCAGGCCTCGATGTAGGGCTCGAGGCGGTCGAGGTCGGGCTCGAAGAGTTCATACTCGGAACTCTCGCTCGGCCCGTCGACGTAGCAGCACGGCGCGCCGATCTCGTAGGGGCCGAGCAGCAGGCCGCCGTTCTCCTCGCGCAGGTAGTACGAGGCGTCGGACTCGCGCAGCACGCCCATCTCGGGAAGCCCCTGCTCCTTGCGCCGGACGATCTCCGGGTGCGGCTCGGTGACGATGTACTGGTGCTGGACCGGGATGACCGGGATGTCCAGGCCCACCATCTCGCCGGTCTTGCGCACGAAGTTGCCGCTGCACGACACCACGTGCTCGCAGGTGATCTCGCCCTTGTCGGTGCCCACCACCCATTCGCCGGAACGCTTCTGCGTGATCGACGTCACAGTGGTGTTCCTGTAGATCTCGGCGCCGCCGGCGCGGGCGCCGCGGGCCAGGGCCTGGGTCAGGTCGGCGGGCTGCACGTAGCCGTCGTCGGGATGCTGTATGGCGCCGATGATGCCGTCGACGTTGCACAGCGGCCAGATCTCCTCGACCTCCTCGGGCGTGACGAAACGCGCGTTGACGCCGATGGTCTTCGCCACGCCCGCGTAGTAGCGGTACTCGTCCATGCGGTCGGCGGTGCGGGCGAGACGGATGTTGGATACCTGTTTCAGCCCCACGTGCTGGCCGGTCTCCTCCTCCAGCTTCTGGTAGAGGTTCACCGAGTACTTGTGGATCTGCCCCACCGAGTAGCTCATGTTGAACAGGGGCAGGAGTCCGGCGGCGTGCCAGGTCGACCCCGAGGTCAGCTCGCGACGCTCGACCAGTACCACGTCGCTCCACCCCTTCCTGACCAGGTGATAGAGCGTGCTGGCGCCCACCACTCCCCCACCGATGACGACGACCCGGGCCTGTGTTTTCATGCTGCTCCTCGAATGGCTGTCAGGTGCCGCCGCGCCCCGTGCCGCCGGCGGAATCAAGCGCGGAAGTGTAGACGCCGGGGCCGCCGCGGCTCGCCATCGGGGGCGACCCCGTTTTTCTGAATTGCGCCCCGCGCGCCCGCCGGCCTTGGCGCGAGTGACAACATCGGTGTCGCACGCCAGTCAGACTCGCCCCTGACGATGCTCAATGATTGCCGGATTTTCCAACAGGCGAGACGTCACAATGTCCGAGCAGAAGGGCCGCCGGCGCGGCGGCGGGCGCGACGCGCGGCGCGCGTTCCGGGAACAGTCGGCGCCGAAGAGCCCGGCCTACATCACCCGGCGCGTACCGGTCTACGAGATCGCTCCCGACGAGGTCCTCGCCACGGTCGAGCACAACGCCGAGACCATCCTCGAGGAGATCGGCATCGACTTTCACGACGACCCCGGATCGCTCGACCTGTTCCGCCGCCACGGGGCCGAGGTGGACGGCGACCGGGTGCGCTTCCCTCGCGGAATGTGCCGTGAGATTCTCGCCAGCGCGCCGGCCGTGTTCACCCAGCACGCCCGAAACCCCGAGCGCAGCGTCGAGATCGGCGGCGACCACACCGTGCTGGTGCCCGCCTACGGCCCGCCGTTCATCCGCAGCCTCGACGAGGGGCGCCGCTACGCCAACATCGAGGACTTTCGCAACTTCGCGAAGCTCGCCTACATGTCCCCGGGCCTGCATCACAACGGCGGCACCCTGTGCGAACCGGTCGATCTGCCGGTGTCGCGCCGTCACCTGGAGATGGTCTACAGCCATATCCGCTACAGCGACAAGGCGTTCATGGGTTCGGTGACAGCGCCGGAGCGCGCCGAGGACTCGGTCAACCTGGCCAAGCTGGTGTTCGGCGAGGAATTCGTCGAGAACAACTGCGTGCTGATCAAC
>CBFGVH010000172.1:0-5023 GCA_965652415.1 uncultured Gammaproteobacteria bacterium
TCGTGGAGCCGGAGCAGGGCACTGTAGGAGCCGGCCTGCCGGCGATTGTGTCGGTCGGCAAGGTAGGGAGCCTTGGCAGCATGGTGGAGGTGGCGCCCCCGCCGGCGATTGTTCCAGCCGCCGTGCACTCGGCACCAATCGCCTGCAGGCTTACCTCCTACAGCGGCTTCGTTTTGGAGCGGGTGGTTCGTTCCGGCGTCGTGAACCGCCGCGCCCATCGCCTGCAGGCGTATCTCCTCCAACGGCTACGTTCGTCGTGGAGCCGGAGCAGGGCACTGTAGGAGCCGGCCTGCCGGCGATTGTGTCGGTGGGTAGGGTTATGGAGCCTTGGCATCGTGGAGGTGGCGGCCCCCGGCGGCGAGTATTCCGGCCGCCGTGCACACGGCGCCAATCGCCTGCAGGCTTACCTCCTACAGCGGCTTCGTTTTGGAGCGGGTGGTTCGTTCCGGCGTCGTGAACCGCCGCACCGATCGCCTGCAGGCAGGCTCCTACAGCGGCTTCGGCATTTGACGCGGGCGACCTCGCCGGCGACTCCTTTTTCCATCACTCCTGCACCAGCCACTGCGCCAGCCCCTTGGCCTCCGGCCCCACCGGCCGTGACGGAGACTGCATGACGACGTAGCCGTAGCCCTCGAGCATGCCGTCGAGCGGCGTGGTCAGCGAGCCGCTGGCGAGTTCGGCGTTCATCAGGGGGTCGGCGAGGATAAGACCCTGGCCATCGACCGCGGCCTGCACAAGGACATTGGCGTCGGCGATGACGCGGCGCGGGCATTGCCGGATCAGGCCGCGGCCGGCGTCCCACTCGAGCCACAGGTCCTGGCTGCGCTCCTCGCACAGCAGCACCACGCCTGCCAGCGGCGATGCGCCGGCGGCCCTCGCGATACGTTCCGCGATGGCCGGCGTGCAGGCGGGGAACAGCGGCATCGGCAGTTCCTTCAGTCGCGAGGGGTCGCGGCGGCCGTCGCAGCGGTCCCAGCGTATCGCCACGTCGACGCTGTCGATGGCGAAGTCCGGCGCGTTGACCGTGTGCTGCAGCACGATCGACACGTCCGGGTGCGCGGCGATGAAGCCCGAGATCCTGGCCGACAGCCAGCGCGCGGCGACGTAGGTGGTGGCGGCGACGGTGATCGGGCGCTCGCCCGCGGTCGAGATGCGCGCCAGCGAGCGGGACAATTCCTCGAACATACCCCGCGTCGCCTGCAGCAAGATCTGCCCCGCGTCGGTCAGGAGCACGCCGCGCGCGCTGCGCTTCAGGAGCAGCGCACCGATGCGCGCCTCGAGCTTGCTCACCTGGTAGCTCACGGCGCCCTTGCTCATGCACAGCTCGTCGGCGGCGCGCGTGAAGCTCATGTGACGGGCGACGGCCTCGAACACCTTGAGGCTGTCCAGCGGCGGCAAGGGGTGCTTCACGACGTCACGTATCCGTTCAAGTTTCCGGAACCCGGGTTCGACGCCATCCAATGTGAGGCGCCGAACCAAGGGTGTTCATTGTTCAATGAATTCGAACACCGGTGCAAGAATTTTTCATTGCCGGCGCGAACCTCCGGCAACCATGATATCGCCCCGGAACGGCCCGCCGGCGGCCTGGGCGGGGCGGCAAGCGCCAGTGGAGAACGTCATGAAATCGCATGCCCGGGTAGTCGTCATCGGCGGGGGAATCGGCGGCTGTTCGACCCTGTATCACCTCACCCGCGAGGGCTTCAGCGACGTCGTGCTGGTCGAGCGCGACGAGCTGACCTCCGGTTCCACCTGGCACGCCGCGGCCCAGGTCACCCAGTTCGGCGCCAACCAGACCATGGTGGCGCTCAAGCGCCACAGCATCAATCTCTACCGCGAGCTGGCGGCCGACCCCGAATTTCCCATCAACTACCACATCACCGGCGGCCTGCGCCTCGCCCACACGGACCACCAGGTCGACACCTACCGCCACTTCGTGGGGATGGCCGAGGGCGTCGGCGTCGAGTTCGAGTTCATCGACGCCGCCGAGGTCGGCCGGCGGCACGCGCTGATCGAGACCGCCGGCCTGCTCGGCGCGTGGTGGGACCCGCTCGACGGCGACATCGACCCCGCCCAGCTCTGCTTCGCCCTGGCCCGGCGCGCGCGTGCCGCCGGCGCCGAGGTCCATCGCTTCAACCCGGTCGAAGACATCACCCGCAAGGCGAACGGCGAATTCATCGTGCACACGAAGAACGGCGATATCACCTGCGAGATCGTGGTCAACGCCACCGGCTACCGGGTGAACGAGGTCGGCCGCATGCTCGGGGTGTCGCACCCGGTGGTGTCGATGGAGCACATGTATTTCCTGACCGAACCGATCCCCGAACTCGAGGCGCTCGATCACCGCGTGCCCATCATCCGCTGTCCGGGCGACGACTTCTACAGCCGCCAGGAGAAGACGGGCCTCCTGGTCGGCATCTACGAGCAGCGCTGCAAGCCGTTCGGTCTCGACGGCATCGACCCTAACTTCACCAAGTCGCTGTGCCCTTCCGACCTCGACCGCTGCCTGGACAACATGGAGCGTGTGTTCGAGCGCCTGCCGTGCCTGACCCGCACCGGCATCCACACCGTGGTCAACGGTCCGATCACCTACAGCATCGACGGCGCGCCGCTGGTCGGGCCGATCCCCGGTATCCGCAACGCCTATGCCTGCCTGGGCCTGCGCGCCGGCATCGGCGAGGGCGGCGGGCTCGGCAAGGTGCTGGCCGAGATCATCGTCCACGGCGAGTGCGAATGGGACGCCTGGTACCTCGACCCGCGCCGATTCACCGGCTACGCCAACACCGAGCTGACCGCGATGAAGGCCATGGAGGACTACTCGCGCGAGTTCCACTACCTTTTGCCACACGAGTACCGGCCCGCCGGGCGCCTCGCCCGCACCACGCCGCTTTACCCGGTGCTCGACGCGCTGAACGCCCACTTCGGCGTGGTCAACGGCTGGGAGCGGGCCATGTTCTTCAAGCCGCACGACGACTTCGTCGACGAGCCCGGCTACCGCTTCAATGCCACACGCGAGGTAGTGGCCGAAGAAGTCCGCACGCTGGCCGCGGGCGTTTCGATCATGGAGGTGTCCGGATTCAACCAGTACGAGATTTCCGGCGCCGGCGTCGAGGCCTTCCTCGACCGCATGGTGTGCGGCGTGCTGCCGCGCGCCGTCGGCCGCGTGGGCCTTGGCTACCTGCTTTCGCACCGCGGCAGCGTGCTGACCGAGGCCACGCTCGTGCGACTCGGCGAGGACCGCTACTGGTACGGCTCGGCGGCCGCCGCCGAGTGGCACGACCGCGACTGGCTGAAGGCGCACATGCCCCACGACGTGAGGCTTGACGAGTTGACGGCCGCGCGCACCATCCTGGTCGTCGCCGGGCCGCGCTCGCGCGAGCTGCTGCAGTCGGTGTCGCCGCGCTCGGACTTCTCGGCCCAGGGGTTTGCGTGGCTCACCGCGAAGACCGTGTTCATCGGCCATGCCGAGGTGCTCGCCATGCGGGTCAGCTACTCGGGCGAGCTCGCCTTCGAGCTGCACGTGCCGAACGAGCGGCTGTACCTTGTCTGGACCATCCTCGCCCGCGCCGGCGAGCCGATGGGGCTCGGCCGCTTCGGCAACTACGCCGCCGAGTCGATGCGCCTGGAGAAGGGATACCGGCATTTCAAGGCCGACCTGCTGGTGGAGTACGACCCGTACGAGTCAGGACTCGAGCGCTTCGTGCGTCCGGACAAGGGCGACTTCATCGGCCGCGACGCGCTGCTCGAGCGTGTCGAGCGCGGCCCGCGGCGGCGCTTCGTTGTGATGAACGTCGACGGCGACGTCGCGCCCGCCCATGCCGGCGACCCGGTCTACGCCGCGGGTCGCCACGTCGGCTCGGTGACCTCGGGCGGCTACGGACATCGCGTCGGCAGGAACATCGCCTTCGCCTTCGTGGCGCCGGAGTTCGCCGCTGACGGCACCTCGCTCGAGATCGGCATCCTCGGCGAGCGCTACCCGGCGACGGTGGTGCCGCCCTGCCAGTACGACCCGGACAACCGGCTGGCGCGGAGCTGATGCGGTCATGAACGCCCCGCCGGACAATGCCCCGAGGCGCGCCCGCCGGCACGGCGCGCTGTCGAGCCGCGAGGCGATGCACGCCCTGCGATCACGGCCGCCGGCGGTCGACCCGTGCCCCCCGGGGCCGATCGGCGGACGCTACAAGCCGCTGTCGGACGACGACGTCGGCCGCATCTATGCCACCGCGCTAAGGATTCTCGAGGAACTCGGCATGGGCGAGGCGCCGCCGGTGCTGGTCGATGCCGCCGTTGCGGCCGGCGCCACGGTCGACGCTCGCGGACGCCTGTGCTTCCCGGCGGCCATGGTCGAGGACATCGTTGCCGGCGCGTGCCGGACGTTCGTGTTCCACGGTCGCGATCCGAAGCACGACTTCGAGGTCGGCGGCGAGCGCGTCTACTTCGGCACCGGCGGCGCCGCGGTGCAGACGCTGGACCTCGAGTCCGGCCGCTACCGCGCCGCGACCCTTCAGGACGTCTACGACTTCGCCCGACTGGTCGACAACCTCGCCAACGTGAGCTGGTTCACCCGCTGCTCGGTGGCCACGGACGTTGCCGACAACCTCGACCTCGACGTCAACACCGCCTACGCCCTGCTGCGCGGCACCACCAAGCCGATCGGCACAAGCTTCAGCACCGCCGAGCACGTCGACGCCGTGGTGGAGATGTTCGACATGGCGCTTGGCGGCCCCGGGCGCTTTCGCGCGCGGCCGTTCTGCAAGGCCCACATCAGCCCGGTGATCTCGCCGCTTCGCTACGGCGAGGACGCCGTCGGCGTCGCGCTCGCCTGCATCCGCCACGGCATGCCCATCAACAGCATCATCGCCGCCCAGTGCGGCGCGACCTCGCCGGCCACGCCCGCCGGCATGCTGGCGGTCACGCTCGCGGAGACGCTGGCCGCGCTCATCATGGTGAACGTGTTCTCGCCCGGCTTCCCGATGATCTTCTCCAACTGGCCGCTGGTGATCGACCTTCGCACCGGCGCCTTCGC
>CBFGVH010000173.1:0-4952 GCA_965652415.1 uncultured Gammaproteobacteria bacterium
AACAGCAGGATCTGCCAGAAGCGGCCGAGGTCGACGTACTCCCAGCCCTGGTGGCCGAGGTAGAAGTTGGTGTCGAGGTCGAAGTACTGCTGCACGCCGAGCCACTCGCCGGCGAGCGAGCCGACCACCACCGTCACCAGCGCCACGTAGAGGACGTCGACGCCGAGCTTCTGGTACTTCGGCTCGTAGCCGGAGATCGCCGGCGCCATGTACAGCCCGGTGGCGAGCCAGGCGGTGGCGATCCAGAACACCGCGAGCTGGGTGTGCCAGGTGCGGGTCACCGCGTAGGGCAGGATCTCCGAGAGGTTGAAGCCGTAGAACTCGTGGCCTTCCACCGCGTAGTGGGCGGTGATGGCGCCGAGTGTCATCTGGGCGATGAACAGCGCGATCACCGTGTAGAAGTACTTGGCGGTGGCGCGCATCGACGGCGTGACGCGGATCTCGGCCAGCGGGTCGGACTTCGGCGTCACCGGCAGCTCGTGCGCCCTCTGCGAGGCGTGGTACCACACCAGCGCACCAATGCCGGCCAGCAGCAGGATCACGCTGGCGATGGACCACATGCCGGTGCCTACGGTCGGCGTGTTGCCGACCAGCGGCTCATGGGGCCAGTTCGCGGTGTAGGTGATGTCCGAACCGGGCCGCTCGGTCGTGGCCGCCCATGACGTCCAGAAGAAGAAGCCCGTGAGCAGCTCGCGATGCTCGGCGCTCGGCAGGGAGTCATTGGCGATGGCGTACTGCTCGCGCAGCGACTCGAACGCCGGGTCGTTGCCGAACACGCCCACGTAGTGCTCCGCCACCTCGTCGATGACCGCCGCGCGGTCGTCGGACACGGTGATGGTCCCGCTGGCCTCGTCGTAGGTATTGACTCGCATCTCGGCTGCCAGGCGTGCCTTCAGCGCCGCCTGGCGCTCGGCGCCCACGAGGTCGAACGGCGCCTGGTATTCGCGCTCTGACCACTTGTCGAGCAGGCCGACGGCCTCGCGATGCAGCCAGTCGGCGGACCAGTCGGGAGCGAGGTAGCTGCCGTGACCCCAGATCGAACCCACCTGCATGCCGCCCATGCTCTGCCATACCTGCCGACCGCGCTGCATGTCGTCCTTCGAGTACAGGACCCGGCCGCCTTGCGACACCACCTGCTCCGGCATCGGCGGCGCCTGGCGATAGATATCGCCGCCGATCCAGGCCAGGATCCCGAACGATAACGTGAACAATGCTGCGAGGGTCCACCACAGCCTTTTAGACGGGTTCATGTTGCCTCCATGAGGGGTACGTATTGTTGAAGATGGATTCAAACTACATGTTTATTAAAGTAGCATATTGTGTACTACTTCAAACTTGATCGACGTCAAGACTCGAGACAGGCGTCGGGGTTCAGATGGCGCGCGAGTAGCGACCGGGGGCTGCCGGCTGCAGGTAGGCGTCGAACACCATGGCGATGTTGCGAAGGAGGAGCCGGCCGCGGGGGCTAACCGTGAGCCCGGAAGGACCGAGGTCCAGCAGTCCGTCGGCGGCCATCGGCGCGAGCCGCTCGAGTTCCCCCGCGAAGTGCGACGCGAAGCCGATGCCGTGCCGCCCCTCGAGGCTCGCGAAGTCGATGCGGCCCTGGCACATGAGCTGCTGGATCAGGTCCCGCCTGAGCCGGTCCTCGGCCGTGAGGTGCACACCCTTCTCCACCGCGAGCCGGCCGGCGTCGATGCGCTCGGCGTAGCGGTCGAGCTGCCTCGCGTTCTGGGCGTAGGCGCCGTCCACGAGGGAGATGCCGGACACCCCGAGGGCGACGAGGTCGAGCTCGGCCTGGGTCGAGTAGCCCTGGAAGTTGCGCTGCAGGGTGCCTTCGCGCTGGGCCGCGGCGAGTTCGTCGTCGGGCAGCGCGAAATGATCCATGCCGATGTAGACGTAGCCGGCCTCGGTGAGCCGGTCGATGGTCAGCTCGAGCAGGGCGAGCTTGAGATCCGGGCCGGGCAGGTCCTCGGCGCGAATCTGGCGCTGCACCTTGAACATGTCCGGCAGGTGGGCATAGCTGTACACCGCGAGCCGCTCCTGGCCGAGGCCGACCACGACGTCGAGCGTGCGCTCGAAGCTCGCCACGCTCTGGCGCGGCAGCCCGTAGATGAGGTCGACGTTGGTGGAACGAAATCCGGCGGCGCGACCCGCCTCGATGGCGTCGCGGGTCTGCTCCACGGACTGGATCCGGTTCACTGCGCGCTGGACATCGGGATCGAAGTCCTGCACCCCGAGGCTCATTCGGTTGAAGCCGAGTTCGCCCAGCAGGCGGATCTTCGAAGGGCTGACCGTGCGCGGATCGATCTCGATGGAGAACTCGCGCGAGTGGCTCTCGCTCAGCCGGAAATGCCGGCGAAGATCGTCCATCACGCGCGCGAGGTCGGCCTCGTCAAGATAGGTCGGGGTGCCGCCTCCGAAGTGAAGCTGGGTAACCTCGCGCCGCCCGAACCACTGCGCCTGCATGGCCATCTCTCGCTCCAGGCGGCCGAGGTAGTCGTCCGCCCGCCGATAGTTGGCCGTGATAACCTTGTTGCAGCCGCAGTAGAAGCACACCGTGCGGCAGAACGGAATATGAACGTACAGGGACAGCGGCGCCTCGCCGGCACCCGCGCGCTCGGCCAGGGCCCGCCAGGCGGCCTCGCCCAGGGCGTCGGAGAACTGCGGTGCGGTCGGGTACGAGGTGTAACGCGGCCCGCGCACGTCGTACTTGCGAAGCAGGTCGGGATCGAACCGCAGGGACTGGTCGGCGGCCAGGGAGGTGGGGTTGTTGTCCATGGGATCGATCATAGGGGAGGCGCCCCCTCGTCCACTTGATCCACGTCAAGGTGTTGCAAAAGATATATTGCGAGTATATCTTACCAATGAAATCAGAGGAACATCCCGTGATCCTGACGCCCCTTGCTCGACCACCGGTTCGCGTGGCCTACGTGGCGCTCGCGTGGGTCTGCGTGGCGCTCGGCGCCGCCGGTGCCGTCCTGCCCGTGATGCCGACCACGCCTTTCCTGCTGGTCGCCGCCTGGGCCGCGGGCCGCGGTTCCGAACAGCTCAGGCGCCGATTGTACGCCCATCCCCGCTTCGGCCCGCTGCTGGTGAACTGGCAGACTGAAGGGTCCATATCGCGCCCGGCGCGATGGACCGCGGTCATCGGGCTCGTCGCGAGCTGGGTGCTGCTCGCGGCACGTGCCGACGATATCGTCGTACCGGCCGCGACCGCGATATTCTTCACCCTGGTGGCGGCGTTCATCCTGACCCGGCCCCTGCCGGGCAGCACGACGCCAGCCGGCGAGGTTCGCGACCGATGATGGATGCCGTCAAGACCTCGAGCGACCGTACACCGGTACTGCTCGCATTCCCTTTCAGGCCGTTCTTCCTGCTCACGGCGTTCTACGGCGCACTGCTGGTCGGTGCGTGGGGGGCGTTCCTGCTCGCCGGCCTTCCCCTGCCGCTCGGCGTCAACCCCGCCCAGTGGCACAGCCACGAACTGCTGTTCGGCATGGTGCCCGCGGCGATCGCGGGGTTCCTGCTCACCGCGATCTGCAACTGGACGGGCGCGCCGCCCCTCCGCGGCCGCGCGCTGCTGGCGCTGGTACTACTGTGGCTGGCGGGCCGCGTGGCGATGTGGTTCTCGGCGATGATCCCGCTGCTGCTGGTCGCGGTCGTCGACCTCGCCTTCCTGCCGGTGCTGGCGATCTACGCGGCGCGCGTGCTGACCCGTGCCGGCAATCGCGGCAACCTGCCGCTGGCGGCCATGATCGGCGTACTCGCCCTCGGCAACCTCGCCATGCACCTCGGCTTCAACGGTGTGGCGCCATCGGCCGGGCGCATCGGCGAGATCCTGGCGATGGATGTCATCGCCGTGATCATGCTGGTCATCGGCGGCCGCATCACGCCGGCCTTCACCGCCAACTGGCTCAGGATGTCGGGCCGCGATCCGGCCGTGGTCCAGCGCGACCAGCGCCTCGACGCCTGGGTCATGGCCAGCGCCTTGTTGATGGTCCCGGCCGACCTCGTGACCGGCCTGCCGTGGCTCGGCGGCATCGTCGCCCTCGCGGCCGCATCGATCGCCGGCTGGCGCCTTGTCCGGTGGCGCGGATGGCACGCGCGCGCGGAACCGCTGCTGTGGATACTGCACCTGGGTATCGCGTGGGTGGTCATCGCCCTGCTGATCAAGGGCGTCACGCCGTTCCTCGCCCTGCCGTTCACGGCGTGGATGCACGCCCTCGGCGCCGGCGCGATGGGCACGTTGATTCTCGGCGTCATGACCCGGGTCGCGCTCGGACATACCGGCCGGACGCTGAAGCTGCCGACGGGCGGCTCGTGGATCTACGCGCTGGTCACGATTGCCGCTGTCATGCGCCTGGTCGCGGCGTTCGGGTTCGGGGACTACCGGACCCTCATCAGCCTCTCCGCCGCCGCCTGGGCGGCGGCGTTCATCCTGTTCCTCGGCCTGTACTGGTCGATTCTGAGCCGCCCCCGCGCCGACGGGCGTCCCGGCTGACGAGGTAACCGTCATGCGCATCACCCGATACACCGACTACTCCCTGCGGGTCCTCATCTACCTCGGCGCCAAGGGCGAGGGGCTGGCGACCATCCAGGAGATTGCCGACCGCTACCGCATCTCCCGCAACCACCTGATGAAGGTGGTGCACGAACTGCAGCTCAAGGGCTACATCGATACCCTGCGCGGAAAGAACGGCGGCATGCGTCTGCGCCTGCCGCCCGAGCGCATCAGCCTCGGCCGCGTGGTGCGCGATACCGAGCAGGACCTCGCGCTGGTGGAGTGCTTCGGAACGGACAACCACTGCATCATCACGCCCTTCTGCGAATTGAAGACCGTTCTGAACGACGCCTTGAACGCCTTCCTTGGAGTCCTCGACCGCTACACCCTCGCCGACCTTCTCGACCCCACGGTGAGACCGGGTTTGCAGCGAACGCTCGGGCTCGAGGTG
>CBFGVH010000174.1:0-4903 GCA_965652415.1 uncultured Gammaproteobacteria bacterium
TCGGCGGGCACGACGCCAGGAAAGAATCGCCGGCAAGGCCGGCTCCTACAGTGCCCTGCTCAACCTGCGTGGCGAAGCGAAGCCGCTGTAGGAGCCTGCCTCGCAGGCGATTGCCTCGGCGGGCACGACGCCAGGAAAGAATCGCCGGCAAGGCCGGCTCCTACAGTGCCATGGTTCTCGCAGGCGATTGCGTCGGTGGGCACGGCGCCCTCGTCGCCGAGGCTCCGGTGATTTCCGAGGCTCGACTGGTTATCGGGGATCGGAATCTTCCCGACGTCGTCGATCGGTGCCGCCGTCGTTCCCCTGCGGCTCTTCGTCATCATCCATGAGTATCGAGTACGCGGGCCCTTCCAGGTCGTCGAACTGGCCCGAGCGAACCGCCCACAGGAACGCCGCCACGATCACGATCACCAGCAGCGCGGCCAGCGGGATCAGCAGGTAGACGACCTCCACGGTGCCCGGTCCCGCGCGTCAGTGCGCGGTGCCGAGGGCGGCTTCGCCGCGGGTCTCGGGCCGGGCGCGAGCGTTCGCGTCGGCGCGGCGCGCGCGAAGTCGGCCGGCGTTGCCGACCACCAGCAGGGAACTCGCCGACATGCCCAGTGCCGCCAGCCACGGCGGCACCAGTCCTGCCGCAGCCAGCGGGACGGCGAGCAGGTTGTAGCCGATGGCCCAGGCCAGGTTTTGCCTGAGAATGCGCATGGTCCTCGAGGCGGTGTCGCGGGCGGTGACGACGGCAGCAAGGTCATGCGCCAGGACGACGATATCGGCGCTCGCCGCCGCCACCGCGCTGGCGCCGCCGGCGCTGATCGAGACGTCGGCGCCAGCCAGCACCGGGGCGTCGTTGACGCCGTCGCCCACCATCGCCACTACCTCGCCGGCCGCCTGCCAGCACCGCACCTGCTCGAGCTTGGCCGCCGGCGAGCGTCCCGCGAACACCTCGTCGATGCCGAGTTCGGCGGCCACCCGGCGCGCGGCGCTCTCGTTGTCGCCGCTGACGAGGGCGACGCGCAGGCCGCGCGCCTTCAGCTGCGACACGACCTCGGCGCTTTCGGGACGCACGCGGTCGGCAACGGCGAAATACGCGACGACCCGCTCTTCGTCGGCCAGGAAGATTCCGGTCGCGCCGTCGTCCACGGCGGCGCCACCATCGGGCACGGCGATACCGGCCGACTCCACGAGGCGCTGGTTGCCAAGAACGTAGCGGCGACCGCCGACGATCCCCGAGACGCCTTCGCCCGGCGTGTTGACTACCTCCCGCGCCGTCAATGCCGGCGCTCCCGCCTCGTGCGCCGCGCCGCGCAGCGCCGCCGCCAGCGGATGCTCGGAGCCGGCCTCCAGAGCGTCGGCGACGGCGAGGGCGTCGCGCGCGGGCAGGCCGAACGCGGCGACGTTTCGCACCCGGGGCCGGCCCAGCGTCAGGGTGCCGGTCTTGTCGAACGCGAATACGGTCGCCTTGTGCAGCGTCTCCAGGGCGCAGCCGGAAGTGACGAGGATGCGGCTTCGCATCAGGCGGGCGACGGCCGAGGAGAGCGCGGTCGGCACCGCCAGTGACAACGCGCACGGGCAGGACACCACCAACACTGCCAGCGCGATCTCGAACCACGCCGACGGATCGCGCCGCCACCAGAAGAGCGCCACTGCGGTGGTGATCGCCAGCACGGCGACCACGAAGTAACCCGCCACGCGGTCGGCCAGGGCGGCGATGGCGGGCTTGCCGGAGAACGCCCGGCCGATGAGCCGATGGATGCCGGCGAGCACGGTGTCATCCCCGGTGCGCGTGACGCGCACGACCACCGGCGAGGTAGTGTTGATGCTGCCGCCGATCACCGCGTCTGCGGGTTCACGGGGCCGCGGCAGACTCTCGCCGGTCAGCAGCGACTCGTCGACGGCGGAGCGCCCCGACACGATTACTCCGTCCGCCGGCACCGCCTCTCCAGGGCGCACCTGGACGAGGTCGCCGGCGGCAAGTTCCACCGCCGGCACGATCTGGACTTTGCCGTCCTCGCGTCGGTCCCGCAGCCGCCGCGCCGGGGCTGGCTCGATGTAGCCGATGGCGTCCGCCGCCGTGATTGCGCGCATGCGACTCGCCAGCTCGAAGTAACGCGCGGCGAGCAGGAAGGCGATGAACATGCAGATGGACTCGAAGTAGATCGCGCCGGCGCCGATGATCACGTGCCAGGTGCTGGCGACGAAGGCGAGGCCGAGGGCGAGGCTCACCGGTACGTCCATGCTGGCTCGACCGAGCCTCAGGTCCGTGAGCGCGTTCCTGAAGAAGCCCCGTCCCGAGTAGACCAGCACCGGCAGGGTCAGAAGCAGGCTGAAGCGCCGAAAATACTGCTCGAATTCGGCGTCCATGCCGTACCAGTCGCCGGCGTAAAGCGCCACGGCCAGGACCATGACCTGCATCCCGAAAGCCGCCGCCACGCCGATCTGCCTGAGCAGACGCCGGCGCTCGTCCCTGAGGGCGATCTCCTGGCGCCTCGGGTCGTACGGGTGCGCCTGGTAGCCGATGGCGGCGATCGCCGCGAGGATTCCGCTCAGCTGCACGCGCTCGTTGTCCCATTCGACGGTCGCCTGCCGGGTGGCGTAGTTGATCGACACGTCGATGACGCCGGGCAGGCGGGTGAGGTGCCGTTCGTTCAGCCAGATGCAGGCGGCACACTCGATGCCCTCCAGCACCAGGCTGGCGCGCCGGCGCTTCTCGTCGGCGATCTCGACGAACGATTTCTGCACTCGCTCATCGTCGTAGACTGAAAGCCGGGCCAGGTCCGCCGGGGCCGTGTCGCGCCGCGAGCGGGGGTTCGCGGTGCGGTGGCGGTAGTAGTCGGCGAGGCCGGCAACGTCGATGGCGCGGGCAACCGCCGCGCACCCCGGGCAGCACATCGGCCGCTCCTCGCCGGCGATGACGGCCGAGTATGCCGCGCCGTCGGGCACGGGCAGGCCGCAGTGGAAGCAGGGGGTGGTCTGGCTCATCGATTACCGGGCAGCGGGAGCGGGAGGCGTCGAGGTCTCTCGGCCGTGATTGTCATATACCTCTGCCAGGCAAACTTGATGTACGTCAACTTTGGGCGAGAGTCATCCTGCGACAATCCCGCGCGTTGCGCAAGCACGCGCGGCGATGCGTTCGCGAGCGCCGGCCGCGCGCCGATTTCCAACGACAACAAGACCTTGGAAACATGAGTACAGCCGAAGCCTACAACTACAAGGTGGTGCGCCAGTTCACCGTCATGACGGTCGTCTGGGGCGTCGTGGGCATGCTGGTGGGGGTGATCATCGCCGCCCAGCTGGCGTTCCCGGTCCTGAACCTCGACCTGCCCTGGACCAGCTTCGGGCGCCTGCGGCCGCTGCACACCAACGCGGTGATCTTCGCCTTCGGCGGCTCGGCGCTGTTCGCGACCTCGTACTACGTGGTTCAGCGCACCTGCCACGCGACCCTGTTCGCCCCGCGGCTCGCGGCCTTCACCTTCTGGGGTTGGCAGCTGGTGATCGTGCTGGCGGCGGTCAGCCTGCCGCTCGGCTACACGGCCTCCAAGGAGTACGCCGAGCTCGAGTGGCCCATCGACGTGCTGATCACAGTCATCTGGGTGGCCTACGCCATCGTATTCTTCGGCACCATCGCCAAGCGCCGGGTCAAGCACATCTACGTCGCCAACTGGTTCTTCGGCGGCTACATCCTGACCATCGCCATGCTGCACATATTCAACAGCCTGGCGATCCCGGCGACCTGGACCAAGTCGTACTCGCTCTACGCCGGCGTGCAGGACGCCATGGTGCAGTGGTGGTACGGCCACAACGCGGTGGGATTCTTCCTGACGGCGGGGTTCCTCGGCATCATGTACTACTTCATCCCCAAGCAGGCCGAGCGGCCCGTGTACTCGTACCGGCTGTCGGTGGTGCACTTCTGGGCGCTGATTTTCACCTACATCTGGGCGGGACCGCACCACCTGCACTACAGCGCCCTGCCGGACTGGACGCAGAGCCTGGGCATGGTGTTCTCGCTGGTGCTGCTGGCGCCGTCCTGGGGCGGCATGATCAACGGCATCATGACCCTGTCGGGGGCGTGGGAGAAGCTTCGCACCGACCCGATCCTCAAGTTCCTGGTGGTGGCGGTGTCGTTCTACGGCATGTCGACCTTCGAGGGGCCGATGATGTCCATCAAGACGGTGAACGCGCTGTCGCACTTCACCGACTGGACCATCGGCCACGTGCACTCCGGGGCGCTCGGCTGGGTGGGCCTGATCACCATGGGCGCGGTCTACTTCCTGGTGCCGCGCCTGTTCGGCAAGTCCGAGATGTACAGCGTCAAGCTCATCGAGGTGCATTTCTGGATGGCCACCATCGGCATCGTGCTGTACATCGCCTCGATGTGGATCTCGGGCGTCATGCAGGGACTGATGTGGCGCGCGGTGAACGACGACGGCACGTTGACCTACACCTTCGTCGAGAGCGTGCAGGCGATGCACCCGTACTACGTGATCCGGCTGGCCGGCGGCCTGCTGTACTTCGGCGGCATGGTTATCATGGCCTACAACGTGTTCCGCACCATGGCCGGCGCGCGCGAGGCCGACACCGCCATCCCCGCGCCGGCGCACTGACGGCGGGCGACAACGCATCGATCGAGATCTTGCAAAGATGGGACTTCAGCAGAAAACCGAGACCAACCTGTTCTGGATGATCGTGCTGGTGGTGCTGGTGGTGAGCGTCGGCGGCCTGGTGCAGATCGTGCCGCTGTACTTCCAGCAGTCGACCACCGAGCCGGTTCAGGGCCTCGAGCCGTACGACGCCCTCGAACTCGCCGGCCGCGACCTGTACCAGAAGGAAGGCTGCATGGGCTGCCATTCGCAGCACATCCGCCCGTTCCGCGCCGAGACCGAGCGCTACGGCCACTACTCGGTGGCCGGCG
>CBFGVH010000175.1:0-4656 GCA_965652415.1 uncultured Gammaproteobacteria bacterium
CGGCGATACCGCTCGTTTTCCTGTGTCGGTTCCCTGGGGCCGACACTGTCCCCCTCGCCGAATCCTTCGATGTTCCGGGCGCTCACGGCAGCAGGTGGCGCGACGGTTGCTCCTTCCAGACCCGAAGATTACGACCGCGGTGCGCGCATGACAAGGTAAAAAGTCGCGCCGATTCCGGTTCCTTTTTGCCATCTGCAGCTGTCGCCGGGTCATCGTCGAAAAACGGAAAGTTGATTAATTATTGAATATATCTATAGGAAATCAGGCAAGTTTTTCGATGCTGACGCAGGCTGAAGTGAACTGAACGGATCACCGAGCTCGCATGTTCACCTTGACATGCCCGGGATCGGAAGGCGTAGGGTGTCTGGTCCCGAAAGCGACGAGGAACATCCCGATGACGAACCCGGCTCAGCGAATGACAATGGGCGGCACCCTGCTTGCCGCCGCCATGGTGTTCACCGGAACGGCCGCGGCTCACGGAGGGCAATATGGCGGTTCGAAATACGACGGCATGGGCATGCACCAAGAGAGCCCGATGAGACCGGGCATGGGAATGCATGGCGGCGACTGCTCGATGTCGGGGCGTGGCGGCATGCACGGTATGCATGCCGGATCGCTCGACGACGAGGACCTTGACCGCATCGGAGAGCACATCGGTTCGATGTACCGGCGCATGCAGGAAATTGCGCAGGCCGAAGACGCCGGGACTCGCCGCGAACTCGTCCGCGAGCATCTCGCGGCCATGCACGAGTTCACCCATGAACGTCACGAGAGGATGCGCCAGCGTCAGCGCGCGGCGCGCCCGGGTGAGGACCGGCGGCAGCAGATGGCCGAGAGGATGGAAGAGATGATGGAATCGCGGCTCGATCGCATCGAGCAGATGATGATCGAGCACATGGACCGGCTCATGGATCGCATGGAGCAGCGCCAGGACTGAAATTGTTCCACGGCGCCGGGCTTCACCGGCCGCCTCCACGCGTCAACGGGTGGGGCCGCCAGTTCGCGGCGGCCCCACCCGTATCGGCGGCGCAACCGCCCAGGTTTGCGGTTGCGCGTCGATTACGCGGCTACATGGCCGCTTGCCTTGCGGCGTCGAGCCAGGCGTCCACCGACTCGCGGTTGTCGGCGATCCATTCGCTGGCATGGGCGGCGATGTCGGAGGGGTCGTCCTCGCCCTCGTTCATCCGCGCGTTCTGGGCGAAGATGTCGTCGATCGGAATCCGGACTTCTTCCAGCAGTGCCCGCACGGCCGGGTTCTCGTCGAGAAACTCGTTGTTGGCCACCGGCTGGATGTCGTTGGCCGGCCAGCCCATGTTGCACGGGTCGGCGACGCAGCCGGTGACGCCTGACAGCGTGGTTTCATCCTCGAGCTCCTTCTGCTCCTCGGGCAGGTTGGCTTCCTCCACGGTCAGCCACACAACGTCCTCGCCGGGCTCGAGCACGCCCACGGTCCAGTTCGGCGTCCAGGTGTAGAAGAAGATGGACTCGCCGCTCTGGTAGCGTCCCAGAGCGTCGGCCATCGAGGCCGAGTAGCTGGCCTTGATGGGATTGACGTGATCGCGCAGGCCGTAGGCGTCGAGGTGATGCTCGATCACGGTCTCGCAGCCCCAGCCGGGGGGGCAGGCGACCAGGTCCGCCTTGCCGTCGCCGTTGGCGTCCAGCGCCTGCTTGACTTCGTCGCGCTTGATGTCCTCGAGGGTCTTGATGTCGAATTCCTCGGCGGTCTTCTTGTCCACGAGGTAGCCCTGCAGCGCGCCACCCTCGGCCACGTAGCCGACTTTGGACGCGGCATCAGCGAAGGTGTCCTCGTAGGTGTTGTGCAGCGGGAACCAGCCATTGACCCACAGGTCCACGTCGCCCTGGGCGACGGACTGGTAGAACGGCGGATTGTCGAGAGTGGTCACGTTGGATACCTCGTAACCCAGTTCCTCGAACAGCTGGCGGTAGATCTCGGTGTGGAACCAGCCCGTGTCCCACGTGGCGCGAGCCATGTTGACGCTCACGCCTTCGCCCGGTTTGTCGGCCGAAGCCAGGGCGGCGCCGGGCAGCGCGCCGATGGCGAACGCGGCGGCCCCGGCAACGAGGGTTTTCGATGGGGAGAAGAAGTTCATGATGGTACCTCCGTCTTGCGCTTCTTCGTGAATTTACGGCCGCCGCCGTCGTTGAAGGTCGGCGGGAACGGCCGTGCGGTCATGCGGCACTCGTGATCGGCGCCGCACGATTTCGGTCGGGACGGCGTCCAGGCTAACCATGCCCGGAGCCGGCGCCGGACCGGAATGAGAGCAAGGAGCGAAACGTCTGCGCCAGTGATGGCCCCCGGTCGGGCCGGCCTTCGCCCAACGCCTGCGTGATGCGGTCGAGAATGATCGCCAGCAGCACGATGCCGACGCCGCCCTCGGTGGCCGCGCCGACGTCGAGGCGGCCAAGGCCCGTGTACACGGTGAGACCGAGTCCTCCCGCACCTATCAGCGCCGCGATCACCACCATGGAAAGCGCGAGCATCAGGGTTTGGTTGAGACCTGCCATGATGGTGCGAATGGCCAGCGGTACCTGCACGTCCCACAGCACCTGGCGCGGCGAGGCGCCGAACGCGTAGGCCGCCTCGACGAGGTCCTCGCGCACCTGGCGAATGCCGAGATTGGTCAGCCGCACCACCGGCGGCAGCGCGAAGATGATGGTCGCGATCACCCCCGGTACCACGCCGACGCCGAACAGCATCACGATCGGCACCAGGTACACGAACGGCGGAATCGTCTGCATGATGTCGAGTATCGGCCGCATGACCGCCGCGAAGCGGTCGCTGCGCGCGGCCGCGATGCCGAGCGGCACCCCGACGATGGCGCAGAACAGCACCGCCGTGGTGACCATCGCCAGCGTGGTCATGGTCTGCGGCCACAGCTTCATCATGTCCAGCAGCACCAGCGCCAGCAGCGAGAACAAGGCCACGCCCCGTCCGGCCGTGCGCCACGCGACGAGAGCGACGACAGCGATGAACACCCACACCGGCACGGCCTGCAGCGCGGCATCGAGTCCGTTCAGCGTCTTGTCCACCGGCCACTGCATGGCGCGAAACGCCGGGCGGAAGTTCGGGACCAGCCAGTCCTTGACCAGCACCTCGACCCACTGGTCGAGCGGCAGCGTGTAGAGGTCCGACGGTCTCATTCCGCACCTGCCGCGTGTTTCCGGGCGCCGGATGACCCGCCCGCGGAAAGTCGCGCGAACACGCGGCGAGGGTTGACCACGCCGGCAAGCCGCTCCTCTGCGTCGACCACCGCAAGCGGCAGGTCGGCGGCGAAATCCGGATAGGCACGGTAGAGTAGCGTATCCTGCGCCACGACGGGACAATCGGTGAGCAGTATCCCGTAGAGACTGTCGTCCGTGCTTCGAGACCGGGCGTCGCTTCGGGTCACCACGCCGGCAACGCGTCCGTTTCGCAGAACGTGGAGCGCGTCGACATCGAGGGCGTCCATGCGCTCGAGCGCACTGGCGGGGGTGTCGGTATCGAGGTCCAGCGCGCGCGGCTCGTCCATCACCTGGGAGACGGTGAATACGCGAGAGCGGTCGACGTCACGGGTGAACGCGGCGACGTAGTCGTCGGCGGGTTCGGCGACGATTTCGCCGGGCGAGCCGATCTGCACGAACCGCCCTTCTTTCATGATGGCGATGCGGTCACCGAGAAACAGCGCCTCGTTTAGGTCATGGGTGATGAACACGATGGTCTTGTGCATGTCCCGCTGCAACTCGAGCAGTTCCTGCTGCATGTCGCGGCGGATCAGTGGGTCGAGCGCGCTGAAGGGCTCGTCCATCAGCAGCACGTCGGGGTCTGCCGCCAGCGCCCGGGCGAGGCCGACGCGCTGCTGCATGCCGCCCGACAGGGCCGTCGGCGCGCTGTCGGCCCGCGCATCGAGCCCGACCTTTGCCAGCGAACGCATGGCGCGCTCTCGGCGTTCGCCGGCGGCCATGCCCTGGATCTTCAGTCCGTAGGCGACGTTCTCGGCCACTGTCATGTGAGGAAACAGGGCGAAGTGCTGGAATACCATGGACAGCTTGCGCAGGCGAATGTCGCGCACCGCCTCGGCAGGGGCGTCGTGGATCGGTTCGCCGTCGATGAATATGCTGCCTCGGGTGGGTTCGATGAGGCGGTTCAGCATGCGCACGAGGGTCGACTTGCCGGAGCCCGAAAGTCCCATCACCACGAAGATCTCTCCGGCTTGCACGGAGAAGCTGGTGTCCTGGACGCCGATCGTAAGGCCGGTTTCCTTGAAGATGGTGTCCTTGTCCTGGCCCTGCTCGAGCAGGGTGAAAGCGCGCTCGGGCTGGTCGCCGAATATCTTGTACAGGTGATTGACGACGAGTTTGTTCTGTGAAGTGTCGGTCATTTTCCCCTTGTGTTGTTCATTGAAGCGGCGCGCGCTCGACCGAGTGATCGGCGCGGCCCCGGCGGTGCGCGACGGCGCAATTGAACCGTGCGCGGCAGACGCACGTCGCCGGCGCGCAATCAGGCGCCGGCGAGTCCACCAACTCAAAATCAGCTGGGGGCGGCGGCCGGGGGATTCAAGGGTGCGACTGGAAGAGTTCGGGTGGCGTGATCGCTGGTGCAAGCCGGCGCGTGAGAGAGCGAGTCTGCTCGATGCACCGGAACTGCGGTGTTTCGCA
>CBFGVH010000176.1:0-4538 GCA_965652415.1 uncultured Gammaproteobacteria bacterium
ACCCGTAAGAATCGCCGGCAAGGCCGGCTCCTACAGTGCCATGGCTCACAGATGCGCTGTTGTGCTATCGCTCATCTCCCCAGTTTCAGCCGCCTCACCCGTCGCCTCAGCACCGCCAGGCTGGCGCGCCCCGCCGGGGCGTAGGCCAGCGCCGTGTACTCGGCGCCGATGGCGCGGATGTCGGCGGCAGCGTCGGGGAAGCGCTGCGCGGCGCGCTCGGCGAGGTCCCGCGGGCCTTCCGACGCCGGCGCGGTCAACCCGGCGCGGGTCAGCTTGCGGCGGAACATCGCGAAATACCTGCCCGGCATCTCGGGCTCCCGGCCCGGCAGCGCCAGGGCGAGGTGGATGACAAGTACGACCGCCGACAGCGATGCCGCCAGCGCCAGCACCATCCACGTCCAGTCCGGCGCGGCGACGCCGAGGCGGCCGAGCAGGAGTTGCTGTTGCTCGCGACCGTAGCCCAGCACCCAGGTGTTCCATTGGTGAGTGGCGGCATCGGCCCAAAGCGACATTTGCCTGAAGCGCGCGTCAAGCCAGTCGAGTTCGAGCGCGGCGCGGAGGCCGTCGGCGGAAAGGTCGCCGTCGAGCGCGCCGGCCGACTCGAGCCGCCTCAAGGCGTCCAGTCCGAGCTCGATGCGTTCCGGCGCCACCGCGGCGGTGGGGTCGATGCGCATCCAGCCGCGGCCCTCGACGTGGATCTCGGTCCAGGCGTGGGCGTCGTACTGGCGCACGATGTAGTAGTCGCCGGCCGGGTTGTACTCGCCGCCCTGGTAGCCGACCACCAGCCTCGCCGGGTAACCGGCGGCGCGCATCAGGGCGGCGAATGCGCCGGCGAAGTGCTCGCAGTAGCCGCGCCGGGTCTCGAACAGGAAGCCGCGCACCGGGTCGGCGCCGGTCGCCGGCGGCGACAGCGTGTAGTAGTACGGCTGCTCGCGGAACATGGCGAGGATGGCCGTGGCCGTGTCCTCGGCGTTGCCGGCGTCGAGGTCCGCCGCCAGGCGCATCACCTCGTCGCCGGCGCCGGGATAGGCGCGCGCCGGCTCGCCGGCCGGCAGCGTGTCCAGGTAGCGTGCCGGCGCCGATCGCGCCTGGTATCGATAGCGCTCCCCGGGAGGCCTGGGAGCCAGCGCCAGCGCGTCGTGGTCGAGGCGGTTGGGCGGCGATACCGACACCGCCAGTTCCAGCACCGGAAGCCAGCGGCGCCGGGAGGCCTCGAGAATGACGCTGTAGGAGACGATTGCCGAGGCGTCGCCCGGGTCGAGGGCGTCGACGCCGGGCGTTCGCCCGGATGCCGTCCAGGTGCGACCGTCGAAGCGGTCGAGCACCAGCGCGCGCCAGTAGAGTTCCTCGCGCGGCGGCGGGATGCCTTCGAAGTCGGCTCGAAAGGCGACCTCCTCGTTGAGCAGGAGTTCGGTCACCGATCCGTGTTCGATGCGGTCGGTCAGGCCGCTGACGGCCGTGGCCGGCTCGTCGGCGATCCCCCACAGGCTGCCCTCGATGCGCGGGAACAACACGTAGGCGACCAGCGTGATCGGCAGCGCCCAGGCGAGGATTCGCGCCGTCAGGGCGAAGGTGCGCCTCGCGCCGGCACGGTGCGGCGCCGTCAACATGTTGAAGTTGGCGATCACCAGCAGGCCGCAGGCAAGGCCCCAGGCGGCCGTGGCGGGAGACTGGTCGAACAGGAACCCGGCAAGCACCACGACGGCTGCCAGGATGTTGGCGAACATGGCGTCGCGCAGGCTCTGCGTCTCGAGGACCTTCAGGCCCGTGAAGCAGACCAGCATGGCGCTGCCCGCGGTGCGGCCGAAGATGGTCTGGTACTGGGTGACGACGAGCACCACCATGGCGACGGACAGCACCGCTCTCAGAGCGACGTGAGGCACGGGGCGATCGCGCGCGAGCAGCACCAGCCGCCACAAGACGAGGGCGGTGGTGGCCGCCGCCAACCACAGGGGCTGGCGCACGAGGTGCGGTGCCAGCGCCAGCGCGATGGTGCCGAAAAGGAGCGCGAGCGCTGCGCGCGTCGGTGGCGTCAGCGGTGCCGCGGGCGGCCGTGGCAGGTTGAACGGCAACTTCACGGCGCGCGCCACAGCGCCAGCGCCTCGAGGCAGCGCCGCTGCTGTCGGGGACCGCTGCCCTGGTCGATGCGAAGGCCGGGCAGGACGAGCGCGTATTCGAGGGCCCGGGTCTCGGCCTCGAGCACCCAGCGGCACACGACGCCGAGCCGAGCCTCCACGTCACCGCCAGTGGCATCGTCCAGCGACAGCACGAGCGGACCGCGCCCCTGGCCCTCGAACTGCTTGGTCACGAGGCCGGTGCCGCGGGCGCTGGCGCGCCAGTGGATGCGGCTCAATGGATCGCCGTGGCGATGTTCCCGAAGGCCGCTGAAATCGGCCTCGCCGCCGCGTCGCCCGTCCGGGGCCCGATTCACGGACCCGCTCGAGTCGATCGGCAGCGGCAGCGGCGGTGCCGGCCGCGGATAGACCAGCTGGCGGTGGCGACATGCCATGGGCCGGGTCCAGGCGCAGAGCAGTCCCAGGGGCCAGGTGCTCACGAGGCCGACGTCGGGCAGCGGCACGAGGCCGCGCCGCGAAGGACGGAATCGAATCTCGGCGTCGGCGCGCCCGCCGCGCGGCACGTCGACCATCACGTCCTCCTCGCCGCCTCGCAGCCACACCGCGACGCGGGCCCGGTTCATGGTGTCCTCGACCACCGCGTGGGCGAGGGCCGTTTCGCCCAGGAACACCGGCCGCTGCGGCTGCACGCTGATTCGCAGACCGACGAGATTGCGCTGGGTGAAGTGCATGGACACCACCGCCACGCCCGCCAGCAGGAATGTGAACAGGTGGGCCAGTCCGTTGTTGTAGTTGACCGACAGCAGCAGCATCAGAAGCAGCGCGGCGGCGAACAGCAGCCCGAAGCGGGTCGGCAGGATGTAGACCCGGCGCGCGTCTGTGGCCGGTGCGTTCGCGGCGGGGGCGGTCGTCGATTCGGCCGCGTTCGGGTTCATTACCGGTTCGGTGGGTGGGTCATGGCGTTTGCGCGGCGCCGCCGGGCTCGTTATCGCACCGCCACCTGGCCGAGCAGTTCCCGCGCCCGCGCCTGGCGATCGGCCGCCGGCAGGGTATGGGCGATGCGATGACCGATCACCGCGGGCGCCACTGCCTGCACGTCCTCGGGGATCACCGAATCGCGGCCGTCGATGAGGGCGAACGCGCGCGCGCTGCGCACCAGCGACAGCCCGGCGCGCGGCGACAGTCCCAGCTCCAGCTCCGGCGCCGTGCGGCTCGCCTCGACGAGGTCGAGCACGTAGCCGGTCAATGCCTCCGAGGCGTGCACCGCCTCGCTCATGCGCTGCAGCTCGATGACGCCCTCGGCGTCGGTCACCGGCGCCAGTTCGGCCAGCATGGCGGCGCGGTCGCGGCCGGTCAGCAGGTCGTGCTCGGCGCTTCGCGCCGGGTAGCCGATGCTGACCGTCATGGTGAAGCGGTCGAGCTGCGACTCCGGCAGGGGAAACGTGCCCGAGTGCTCGTGGGGGTTCTGCGTGGCGATGACGAAGAACGGATCCGGCAGCGCGCGGCTGGCGCCGTCCACCGAGACCTGGCGCTCCTCCATGGCCTCGAGCAGTGCGCTCTGTGCCTTGGGGCTGGCGCGGTTGATCTCGTCCGCCAGCACGACGTGGGTGAACAGCGGTCCCGGGTGAAACGTGAACGCCTGGCGGGCGCCGTCGTAGACCGATACGCCGATCACGTCCGCCGGCAGCATGTCGCTGGTGAACTGGATGCGGTTGAAGTGAAGGCCCAGCACGCGCGCCAGCGACTGGGCGAGGGTGGTCTTGCCGACTCCCGGCAGGTCCTCGATCAGGAGGTGGCCACGCGCCAGCAGGCAGGCGAGGGCGAGCCGCACCGCTTCTTCCTTGCCGAGCAGGATCCGGTTGAGCTGCTGCTGGATCTCGTCGAGCCGGCGAATGGCGTCGGGCCGGGAGTGTCCCAGCAGGGTGTCAAGCATCGTATTCTCCGACCGCGGGTACCGATAATTGGCAGTGCTTCGGCTACCATGCCACGAATGCGCGGCGCCGGACAACTGCCGAAAGGCTACGTCCCGTGGCGTTCGAGCTGGGTCTGGAACGACTCCAGGTCCTTGATGCGCGCCTCAACGCTCGGCCAGCGCTGGTCGGTGATGACGGCGAGGATCACTTCCACCAGCACCAGCGGCGCGGCCGCCGAGTCCCAGCGCGAATGGGTCTCCGTGCGCGCCGACAGCACGTGACCCGCCACCTTCGCGGCGGGGCTGCGCCACTGGTCGGTGAACAGCACCACCGTCGCGCCGCGCGCGGCGGCGTCCTGGGCGAAGCGGATCACGTTCTTCTGGTAGCGCCTGAAGTCGAACACCACCACCACGTCGCGGCCGCGCAGGTCCAGCAGGTGCTCGGGCCACGCCGTCGACTGGCCGCTCAGGTCGTGGACGTCGCCGCGCACGGCGTGAAGGTGGGCGTGGAACAGCCGCGCCAGGGCGGCCGAGAAGCGGCCGCCGACGAG
>CBFGVH010000177.1:0-4402 GCA_965652415.1 uncultured Gammaproteobacteria bacterium
GGGCACTGTAGGAGCCGGCCTTGCCGGCGATTCTGTCTTGCGGGCGTGCCCGCCGATGCGATCGCCTGCAGGAACGCTGGCGCCAGACAAGGGGCGTTCCGATCAACGCCCCCGGTTCATCCAGCGCCATGCGGTCGCGACGATATCGTCGAGTTCCGGAATCTCCCGTGTCCATCCGAGTTCGCGCTCGATGCGGCTGGCGTCGCCGACGAGGCAGGGGGGGTCGCCGGGGCGGCGCGGGGCGACGCGATACTCGATATCGATACCGGTGACGCGCCGGCAGGCGTCGATGACCTCGCGCACCGAGAAGCCGCGGCCGTTGGCGAGGTTGTAGGCGCGGCAGTCGCCGGAAGGGGCGCCGAGGAGGTGTTCCATGGCGAGCAGGTGGGCGGCGCAGATGTCGCTGACGTGGATGTAGTCGCGAACGCAGGTGCCGTCGGCGGTGTCGTAGTCGTCGCCGAACACTTCGAGCGCGGTGTCGGCGGGTGCGCCGCCGTCTCGAACGCGCAGCGCCTCGTTCAGCACCAGCGGCACGAGATGCGTTTCCGGATCATGGCGTTCGCCGAGCCGGCCGCCGGGATCGGCGCCGGCGGCGTTGAAGTAGCGCAGCGACACCGCGGACAGTCCGTCGCTGGCGGCGGCGTCCTCGATCATCCGTTCCACGAACAGCTTGCTGCGGCCGTAGGGATTGACCGGCCGGCGCGGTTCGTCCTCGTCCATGGGCACTCGATCGGGAACGCCGTAGGTGGCGCAGGTGGAGGAGAACACCAGGCGCGTCACGCCCGCGGCGATCATTGCCTCGAACAGCGCGTGGCTTCCGGCGACGTTGTTGCCGTAGTACATGAGCGGGCGGATCATCGACTCGCCGACGTAGGCGAATGCGGCGAAATGCATCACCACGTCGACGCGGTGTGCCTGGAACAGCGCAGCCAGCGCGGCGCGATCTCGAACGTCCGCTTCGACGAAGGCATCGGCGTCGACCGCATCGCGATGGCCCCGCGACAGGTTGTCGAGCACCACCACGCGGTAGCCGGCGGACTTCAGCATGACCGCCATGTGCGAGCCGATGTAGCCGGCGCCGCCGGTGACCAGCACGGTTTCCTTCGTCACGGATCCCTCCCTGGGAATTTCCCCGTTTTCGTCCGTCGTTGTCACCTCGGTACGGATCCGCCGCCGCGACCGCGGGCGTCGTTGAACCGGGCGAACCCCCGCTCGAGATCAGCCGCGAGGTCGCCGGCGTCCTCGAGCCCCACGTGAACGCGCACCAGCGGCCCTTCGTCGTCGATGGGCACGACGCTGCGGTGGGCATTGACGTCGTAGGGCAGCAGCAGGCTCTCGTAGCCGCCCCAGCTGGCACCGAGGCGAAACAGTTCGAGATCGTCGACGAACGCCGCGAGGGCGTCATCGTCGCACGGCGCGAGAACGAACGAGAACAGCCCGCAGGAGCCGGTGAAATCTCGGGCGAACAACTCGTGCTGCGGGTGTGACGGCAGCCCGGGATGGATCACTCGAGCCACCTCGGGGCGATCTTCCAGCCAGCGGGCCAGTTCCAAAGCGCTCCCCCGGTGGCGTTCGAGCCGCACCTCGAGCGTGCGGATTCCACGCTGGGCAAGATAGACGTCGTCGGGTGCCGCTGCGTGCCCCAGGAGGTCGCGATAGCGGCGGACGACGGGCAGCAGGCGCTCGTTGCACACGGCGACGCCCATCATCAGGTCGCTGTGGCCGCCGAGGTACTTGGTGGCGGCGTGAATCGCGACGTCGATGCCGTGATCGAGCGGCCTGAAGTGAAGCGGCGTCGCCCAGGTGTTGTCGAAGGCGGTGACGATGTCGCGCCCCGCGAGCACGCGCATCATCGCCGGCACGTCGGCGATCTCGAACGTGTGCGAACCGGGCGACTCGATGTAGACCATGCGGGTGCTGTCGCGCAGCATCGCCTCGATGCCCGAACCAATGCGCGGATCGTAGTACTCGCACTCGATGCCGAGGCGTGCCAGCACCTCGTCGCACAGGCGCCGCACAGGGGCGTACACCGAGTCCGACACCAGCAGGTGATCGCCGGGCGCCAGTACCGACATCATGGTCATGGAGATCGCAGCCAGGCCCGACTCGACGGCGATGGCGCCGGCCGCGCCCTCGAGGTCGGCCACCGTCTCCTCGAAGGCGAAGGTGGTCGGCGTGCCGGTGCGCCCGTAGCTCGGCATCCAGGGATCGGCGCTCAGCCGCCGGGTCCTCAGGTCCTCGAGGTTGCGGTAGGCGATGGTCGAGGCATGGTAGACGGGAGGGTTGATGACGCCCCGGTGTTCGAACGGCCTGTTGCCGAGATGGGCCAGCCGGGTTGAGATCTTCTTCATCGAGTCAGGCGCATTGGGTGACGAGGCTGAGGTCCGCGCGCACATTGCGGAGCGCGCCGATGGTACCATGGCGGGTGATGTCCGCTCGCGACCACGCCATGTTTCATCCACTCATCCAGGACTGGTTCGACGCCGCCTTCGACGGCCCGACGCCGTGCCAAGCGCGCGCCTGGCCGGCGATCCAGGCGCGGCGCGACGTGCTGGTGTCGGCCCCCACCGGGTCCGGCAAGACGCTGGCGGCCTTTCTCGCCGCGATCGACGAACTCGTGCGTGAACTGGTGGACGTCGGCGACCTCGCCCAGGCGACACGCGTGGTCTATGTCTCGCCGCTGAAGGCGCTGTCGAACGATATCGAGAAGAACCTGCGCGTACCGCTTGCGGCGGTCAACGCCGCCCTTGAAGAGCGCGGCATCGAACACCGGATATCGGCCGCGGTGCGCACCGGCGACACCCCCGCGGCGGTGCGCGAGCGCATGAAGAAGGCGCCGCCGCATATCCTGGTCACCACCCCCGAGTCGCTTTACATACTGCTGACCTCCGAGTCGGGCCGCGCCATGCTGGCCACGGTCGGGTCGGTGATCGTCGACGAGATCCATGCCCTGGCGCCCAACAAGCGGGGTGCGCACCTGTCGCTGTCGCTGGCCCGGCTCGACGCGCTGACCCGCGCCCGGCCGCTCAGGATCGGGCTGTCGGCCACCCAGCGTCCGCTCGAGCGGGTGGCGTCGTTCCTGGCCGGCAGGGGCCGTGGCGAGGGGGTGACGATCATCGAGGACGGCGCCGCACGCGAGCGCGACCTCGCGCTGCTCCTGCCCGATTCGCCGCTCGAAGCCGTGATGGCGGCCGAGGTCTGGTCCGAGATCCACCGCAAGCTGGCCGAGCTGGCGGCGAGTCATCGCACCACGCTGGTGTTCGTCAATACCCGCCGCCAGGCCGAGCGCGTGGCGCGTCACCTCGGCGAACTGCTCGGCGAGGAACACGTGACGTCGCATCACGGCAGCCTGTCGCGCGAGCACCGGCTCGACGCCGAGTCGCGGCTGAAGTCCGGGGCGCTGAAGGTGCTGGTCGCCACCGCGTCGCTCGAGCTCGGCATCGACATCGGCGACGTCGACCTCGTCTGCCAGCTGGGATCGCCGCGCTCGGTGTCCACGTTCCTGCAGCGCGTCGGCCGATCGGGCCACGGCGTCGGCCGGGTGCCGAAGGGCCGGCTGGTGCCGCTGTCGCGCGACGATCTCGTTGAATGCATCGCGTTGCTTCGCTGCGCGCGCGACGCTCGGCTGGACGAGATCGAGGTGCCCGAGCATCCCCTCGACGTTCTCGCCCAGCAGGTGGCCGCCGAGGCCGCCTGCGCCGAGTGGTGGCTCGACGACCTCTACGCCGCCTTCAACGCCGCCTGGCCCTATCGCGACCTGTCGCGCGCCGATTTCGACGCCGTGGTGCGCATGCTTGCCGAAGGGTTCTCCACCCGCCGCGGGCGGCGCGGCGCGCTCGTGCACGCCGACCTCGTCAACGGCGTGGTGCGCGCCCGCAAGGGCGCGCGCCTGACGGCCCTGACCAACGGCGGCGCCATCCCCGACCTGTTCGACTACGACGTCGTGCTCGAGCCCGAGGGCCAGCTCGTCGGCACGCTCAACGAGGACTTCGCCTTCGAGAGTCTCGCCGGCGACGTGTTCCAGCTCGGCAACACGTCGTACCGGATACTGCGAGTGGAAAAGGGCACCGTGCGCGTGCAGGACGCGAAGGGCCAGCCGCCCAACATCCCGTTCTGGTTCGGCGAGGCGCCGGGGCGCGGCGACGTCCTGAGCGAGGCGGTGAGCGCACTGCGTTCCGACACCGCCCGGTGGATGCCCCGGGGCGCCGACGAGGCGCGCCGCCGACTGGCGGGTCAATGGCAGCTGGACCACGTCGCGGCCGCGCAGCTCGTCGACTACCTCGGTGCGGCGTACGAGGCGCTGGGCGGCATGCTGCCGACCCGCGACACCCTGGTCGCCGAACGCTTCTTCGACGATGCCGGCGACATGCACCTCGTGATCCACTCTCCGTTCGGCTCGCGG
>CBFGVH010000178.1:0-4203 GCA_965652415.1 uncultured Gammaproteobacteria bacterium
GGGCAGCGGCACGCGCAGCGCATTGACGAACACGAACTCGAGCGCCAGCGGGAACACGACCGCGAGCACCGCCGACGACAGGACGTGGCCCCGGCCGCGCGACGCAACGAGCAGCGTGAAGATGATCACCGCGCACACCGGCACGAAACCAAGGGACTCCGACGCCAGGATATAAAGCAGCATGCCGGCGACGATAAGCCCCAGCATGATCCAGCCGCGCGGCTGCCGCGCCCACGCCTCGGGCTCTACCAGGCGACCGACCTTGAGCGCCGCGACTCCCTTGAAGGTGAGCCATGCGCCGCAGCCGAACAGCACGGTCAGCACGGCGCGCGGGAACACCCCGGCGCCGTACTGGAAGCCGGGCACGTCGGGGAAGGACAGCGTGTGCACGAACAGCACGATGGACAGCAGCATGATGACCACCCCGCTGACGGCATCGTTCACGCGCATGGCTCTCCTCCCCGGCGTGCGTGGAACGCGCGGCGCCCTACTCGACCATCCCGGCCGCCTTCATGACCTCGCAGATGGCCTGGTCCTCGGACTGGTGGAAGGCGCGCGCCTCGTCCGGACCCATCCAGGTCTTGTCGAAGCCGCCGGTCTCCATGAACGTGGAGAACTCGGGGCTGTCGTAGGCCGCCTTCACCGCCGCCACCAGCTTGTCGCGAAGGTCGTCGGACAGGCCGGCCGGGGCGCCGATCATGCGCCAGGTGCTGACGGTCCAGTCGGCGCCGGTGGCTTCCTTGAGAGTGGGCACGTCGGGCAGCGGGCCGAACCGGCTCTCGCCCATGTTGGCCAGCGGACGCACCCTGCCGGCCTCGATCAACTGCATGGCGCTCGACAAGGGTGGCGTGACCATGTCCACCGCGCCCGATGCGAGGTCCTTCAGCGACGGCGCCTCGCCTTGCGACGGCACCCACGGCACCTTGTTGGGATCGACCCCCTCCTTCACCAACCAGCCGGCGAAGGCCAGGTGCCAGATGCCGCCGGTGCCGGTGCCCGATGCCTTGAAAGTGTTGGCCGGCTCCGTCTTGATGGCCGCGAGCAGATCGGCGGCGCTCTGGTAGGGAGACTCGGAATTGACGAGAAGGCCCGCGGGTGCGGCGTTGAGCAGTGCGATCTGGGTGAACTTGTCGTAGGTGAGATCGGTGAGCCCCTTGCACACGAGCTGGCTCAGGTCGACGTTGATGGTGCCGATGGTGTAGCCGTCGGGCGCTGCTGCGGCCAACGCGGCGTGGCCGATGACGCCCGAGCCGCCGGTGCGGTTGACCACGTTCACCGGCTGGCCGATCTGTTGCTCCATCGACGCCGCCAGCGCCCGCGCCACCTGGTCGGTGCCGCCGCCCGCGCCCCACGGCACGATCAGGGTGACGGGCCGCTCGGGCCATTCGGCGTGGGCCGCCAGCGGCGCGACCAGCAGCGCGCCGGCCAGCAGGCTGCCGGCGACAGCGAGCATGCGCCGAGTGTGAGACCTTGCAGACTGATTCATGATGTCCTCCTAAGGGGTTCCGGGCTCGGAACCGGTGTGGATCTTCGAACCTGTGCCGTGATGTCGGTTGAAACCGAATTACGATAATATGGGCACGTTTCCAATATTATGATTCTGATTCATGAGTGTCCAGCATTTTCTCACATTGCCAACCTCGTTCCCGGAACTATATGCTCCCAACGAACTATAGGATATCGAGCTAACATCCAGTGTTTAGGTCGTTTTTTATCGAACACGACGCTGCCATGGTTCGGAATCGAATACAGGCCCCGCACTTGCAGCGAAGGAACAGTTCCATATATTATTCCGACATTATGAGAACTGACAGGCTTCAGTCCATGATCGCATTGCCCGATACCGCCTCGCAGGAGGAATCCAGGTGAGCGGCGAAACACGCCCCGCGCGCAAGGACGGCACGCGCAGCGGCGGCATCCAGTCCCTCGAGCGTGCCTTCGGCATCCTCGAGGAAGTCGCCCGGCACGACGACGGCATCAGCCTGGTCGAGATCGGGCGCACCCTCGACATCCACACGAGCACCGCCCATCACCTGTGCAAGACGCTGACCGCGCTCGGCTACCTGCGCCAGGCGGAAAAGGGCAAACGCTACCGGCTCGGCAGGGCCGTGTTCGCCCTCGCCTCGGCCTGCGCCGACGAGGTCGAGCTGGCCGACGCCGCGCGGCCGTTCCTCGCCGAGCTGTCCAAGAAGACCGGCGAGAGCGCCCACTTTGCGGTATGGGCCGGCGACCAGGTGCTGATCCTGGAGAAGGCCTCGAGCGCCAGCGCGTTCCAGATGAACGAGCGCGCCGGCATGTTGCGGCCGGCGCACTGCACGGCCATCGGCAAGGCGCTCCTTTCCGGCCTGGACGACGCGGTGCTCGATCGTCAGATCGAGGGCATGACGCTGACGCCCTACTCGCCCAACACCATCACCGAAAAACACAAGCTGCGCCAGGAGATCGAGCGGATACGCGACGAAGGCGTGGCCTACGACGACTCGGAGTACAACGAGGAGGCGCGCTGCATCGCCGCGCCGGTGCGCGACTACCGCGGCCGCGTGGTCGGCGCCATCGGCTTCTCCGGACCGGTATGGCGCGTCTCGCTCGGCGACCTGTCGTCGTACAGCAGGCTCACGCTCGACATGGCGCGCGAGCTGTCTCGGGTGCTTGGCTATGCGGGGGCGCCCCGCCAGGCTTCTTCCTGATCGACAATCCGCCGGCCGTTGGCGGAATCAACCTCGCGTCGTGCAGATGGCATCCACCGGATGGTCCACCGCGTGCACCGGGTGGATCCAGCCGACGAACGTGGCGACGCCGAAGGCGATGACGAGGGCGCCGGCGACCTGGCGCGCGAGCGGGTGGCGGCGCAGCCGGTCGAGCCGGCCGGCGATGCCGCCGAGGGCGAGCAGCATGGGCAGGGTGCCCGCGCCGAAGGCGATCATGATGGCCATCGAGTACATCGGATCGGCGGCGAACAGTGCCCAGACCAGCGTGGCGTAGACCAGTCCGCAGGGCAGCCAGCCCCACAGCATGCCGAGCGGCACCGCCTGCCACGGTGAACGCACCGGCAGCAGGTGCCGGGTCAGCGGCTGGATTCGCTTCCACAATACGCCGCCCGCCCGTTCCACGCCGGCGAGCGCGCGCCACCAGCCGGCGAGATACAGCCCGAGCAGGATCATGAAGCCACCGGAGACGAGCAGGCCCACCTCAGCTACTCGCGTCATCGGGAACAGGTCGTACACGCCACTGCCCGCGGTGCCCACGATGAAGCCGGCAATGCCGTAGCTCGCGATGCGGCCGACGTTGTAGCCGACGGTGTTGAACAACCGCCTGACCCTTCCGGCGCCGGCCCCGGGAGCACCCAGCAGCCCGGCGATGCCGCCGCACATGCCGATGCAGTGTACCGAACCGAGGAGCCCGACGAGAAAGGCGCTGACCAGCTCGAGTTCGTGCGTCATGCCGGGACCGACAGGCCGTTACAGCGCGTCGCTCGCGGAGAGTTCCACCGCCAGCGGTCCGTCGCCGACTTCGACAAGGGCGCCGATGCGCCACTCGCCGGTGCCGAGCTGGACGTGCCAGCGCCCCTCGATCAGCGGTTCCATCACACCGTGGTAAAGACCGTCCGGGCCACGCGCGAGTTCCACCGTACGATCGAGTCCGCCGCGGGTCGGATGCAGAAACATCAGGGTGACGGCGGGCGGCCGGGGTGCTTCCTCGCGGGCGTTCAGCGCGACGGATACGCGCCCGTCGTCACCGTATCCGAGCCGTGCGCGAAGACCGTGCTCGACGGCGAAGCGGTCGCGCACCAGCACGCGGTTGATCTCCTTGCCGTGGGTGTAGTAGTCGTCGATCACGAGGCCGTCCCAAGTGGCGACGGCGATGGTGATCATGGCGATGCCCAGCACCACCGCGGTGAAGGGGATGGCAATCACCATCCACACCATGCCCTCGCGGTACCAGGGTCTCGATCGGACTGTCGTATTCATCGTCTTTCTCCAAGCCAGCGCGGACCGACGAAGCGGGCGCTTTCCTCGGCACTGCGCGTCTCGTCGTCGCGCGCCTCGATTTCGAACCTGAAGTCCGTACTCTGGCGCTCGAGCTCGTCGGGGTCGACCTGCACGCGTACCACGTAGCTGACCACGCTGCCGGCACCGACTTCGACCCCGTCGCCGTCCTCGACCAGGCGCGCGTCGTCGATCCCCTCGATGTCGACGTCGAAGA
>CBFGVH010000179.1:0-4150 GCA_965652415.1 uncultured Gammaproteobacteria bacterium
TCAAGCAGAGCCTGGTCAGCCGCGGCGGCGTCGTCATCGGCGCCGACGTGTGGCTCGGGGCCAACGTCACGGTCATGGACGGCGTCACCATCGGCGATGGCGCGGTGATCGGTGCCGGCTCGGTGGTCACCGGCGACATCCCGCCGTACACCGTTGCCGTGGGCGCCCCCGCGCGCGTGATCCGCGAGCGCTCACGGAGCGACGGCGACGGCGAGGACGACACCACGACCGGCTGAACCGCGCCGATCTCGCTCACTGCACTGCCATGCCCAACACACTGGTCCACCTCGGCGTGCAGGGACTGGCGTGCCGCCTCGCGGTGCCGGGCATCGACCTTCGCTTCGTCTACCTGGCGTGCGTGATTCCCGACCTGCCGTGGGTCGTGCAGCGGGCGGTGATCGTCCTCGACGTTCCGGTCGATCGCACGGACCTGATGCTGGCCGCGGCGGCGCAGGGTTCGCTGACCTTTTGCCTCCTGCTGTCGGCGGCCATCGCACTCGTTACCCTGCGCCCTACCAGCGTGTTCCTGACCCTCGCCGCCGGGTCGGTCATGCACCTGGTGCTCGACATGGTGCAGGTCAAGTGGGGGCGCGGATCGATATTCATGGCGCCGTTCGACTGGCGACCGCTGTCGCTCGACTGGATGTGGCCGGAGCATCCCTTGTTCTACGCCCTGACGGCGGCGAGCCTGGTGTTCGTGCTCGCGACCTGGCGACACATCGACCACGAGCCCGTGCTCAGGCCATGTTCACCGCGACACCACGTTCCGGCGGCAATCCTCGCGGCCGCCTGGCTGGCCGCACCCGCCGCATTCGTCCCCGCCCTTCACGACGCCGACGTGTTCCACGCCCGAACGCTGACCTCGCCCGAGACGCGGATCGGTCACGAGGTGGCGTTCGACCGCGCGCCGGCATGGTCCGGGCCCGGTGGCGCGACGATGGTCGAGCTCGCCACGGGAGAGGTGGTCCGGCTTCAGGGCGTTGACGTCACGGGCTCCGCCCTTGTGTCGGTCCGGGGCCGGTTTTCGGGCGCCGGGATCATCGATGCCGACGAGTTCCACTTCCATCCGCCATACGTGCGCGCTGGCGCGTCGATCCTCGGCCTGCTGCTGGTGACCCTGGTCTGGGCGCGGTCGATCACGGCCTGGTTGCGCAGGCGCTGATCGCCGGCGCGCCGCTCAGCCGCCCGTGCGGATATGCACGTCGCCGCGCGAAGCGTTGCCCACGTCGGTGATCTTGCGAATGCGGCCGTCGCCGGCGTGGATCAGCACGATGTCGCGGCGGTCCCCTTCCAGTTCGCCGGTGATCCAGTCGGGGTGGTTGGTCCAGAAGTGATTGTCGTAGCGGACCTCGCCGGGGGTGTTCAGGACGCGGGCGTGGCCACCGCCGGCGATCGAGATCAGCGCCAGGCGCTGGTGGCCCCCGAGCAGGTTGCTGACGAGGGCGCCGTCGGGCGAGAAGCTCGCAGAGCAGCCCGCCTCCAGGGTCCTGTTCTCACCGCTCTCGAGGTCGAACCAGACGATTTCATAGTCGAAACCCTTGTGCGTGCCCACCAGGGTGCGGCCGCCGGGGCCGACGTCCATCTCCAGCAGGCGGTAGCCGGTGGCGATCACCTCGCCGACGCCGCCCGAGGCCGGCGCAGCCCGAACGGACTTGCCGTCGGTGTAGTAGACGCGGCTGCCGTCGGGATGCCAGGCGACGGCAACCGGGTCGCCGGCGCGGGCGATCTCCCGGACCTTGCCGGAGCCGGCTTCAACGACCAGGATGCGCTTGCCGCTGACTACGGCGACGGACTCGCCGTCGGGAGACCATCGGGGATACGATGCGTTCTCGACCAGTAGGCGGGGGGCGCCGCCGATGTCCTGCACGTACACGTCGGAACCACGCTGGAAGGCCGCGATTCCTGCAAGAGGCGGCGGCTCGCTGCTTTCCGCCGGCAGCGGCGGGTCCGGGTCCCCGCAGGCGGCCACGGCCAGCGCGCAAGCCATGGCGACCAGCAAGGCGAACCGCGAGCCGCGGCGCGGGTGTCGATCGACCAGCCACGCCGACAGCCGTCGAAGGAATCCTGGGTTTCCCAACATGACCGTATCAACTCCCGGGGCAACACACCCGGCTTACCAATTGCAAACCTCGTTCCGCGGCCTGTGGCCGTAGAATCTCCGTGCGGTGCCGGCGCAGGCCGGGCACGAACGCTCGATCCGGCGATCTGGCCGTTCATTTCCAATACTACAGACCCCCTGGCGCATCGAAGGTGACCATGACTTCATCAAGGCCCGACATCGCGCCGACACGCAGGCTTCGTCGGATCCTGTTCGCGATCCTGAGCACGGCGGTGACCGTCGGCATCCTGGGTTACCTGTTCAGGTTCGTATCCGTCGAGCAGGTGATCGATGTGATCGTCAACATGGACGGCGCCGGGCTCGCCGGTTTCATCGCTCTGTCGCTGGCGATGAGCGCCTGCCGCACCTGGCGCTACCTCGTCATGCTGCGCCTGTCGGGATTCAGACCGGGGCGCGCCGCGTTGTTCCTGGTGGTGGTGGTACGCAACTTCTTTTCCGACATGCTGCCGGCGCGCATCGGCACCCTGGTGTACGTCTACCTCGTGACCAACCGCCTCGGCATCCCGTTCGGCGCCGCGGCATCGAGCTTCGCGCTGGCTTTCGTGTTCGACATGCTTGCCCTGGCGCCGTTGTTGCTGGCGGCCATCGTCCTTGCGGGCGCCGGCGGCAGCCTGGACCCGGTCGTTCTTGCCGCAGCGGCGGCGCTCCTGTTCGCCATCTCCGTCGGGGTGCTGATGGCGTTGCCGACACTGGCCCGAACGGCGGCTCGCGTCACCCGCGCGACGACCGTGCTGCCCGAGCGGCTGCGATCGTCCTGGTCGCGGGCCTTCGACGACACCTGCGAGGACCTCGGGCGGATTCGCCGCGCAGGCGTCTACGGGCGCCTGCTCGGCATATCGCTGCTGGTGCGCCTGGCCAAGTACGGCTCGCTCTACATGCTCCTGTACGCCATGGTCGAACCGCTGGGTTACGGCTTCGCCGACCTGCCACCGCCGGAGGTATTGCTGGGCCTGGTCGCGCCGGAACTCGCCGCCAGCCTGCCGATATCGGGACTCGCCGGCTTCGGCGCCTACGAGGGGGCGTGGGCGCTGGTGTTCGGGCTGCTGGTGTTTCCGCAGGAGTTGGCGACGCTCACGGCGATTTCACATCACGTATTCACGCAAGCGTACGGCGCGTCGCTTGGACTGTCGGCACTCGCGATACTGATGCTGCCGCTGATCAGGTGGTCGCCGCAGCGCTCGGCGTCCGCGCCGGGGGAGGCCGGCAAATTGTGATCCGAACTGGCAGCCCGTCGGGAAGGAGGAAAGGAGTCGCGCAATGCCGACCGCTAAGTCGACGCCTAAGGTAACGTCGCGGGCCGGAGTTGCCGGCCCGCGATAACCAGAAAAGCCGCTCGGCGTCAGTCGAAGCGGGATCCGGTACTCGGAATGCAGATCCGCTGCGAACCGCCGATCACCAGGATGCCCGGGCTCGGGAAGGCTCCGCCAGGTCGACTGAATCGATAGGTTGGACGGTTGCCGTTGGTTCTCCCCCCGAACGGAACGCGCTCGATAACGTTGCCATTGCGATCCGCCATCGCCACGCCGGTGCTCTCGGCATAGGACGAGGGCAGCAGCACTGCCAGATTTCCGTTGGCCTCAGAGACGGGCTTGTACACCATGCCGCTACCGCTGGGGAAGCCGCTGCAGCTGACCGCCTGCTGCTGCTGGGTCTGCTGCTGGGTGCGGGTATCCTGGGTCGGACGGATGGCACCCTGGGTCGGCTGAGGCTGAGCGGCCGGCCTCGTGGTGCGCACGGTGCCGCCGCCGGAGTCGGATTCGACCTTGTCCTTGTGACAGGCGGCAAGCGTGATCGACAGTACGCCTCCGAGCAACGCCGAAGCCACGATCTTTCTGTAACCGGTTTGCGAAGTTTGCATGTAGCCCCTCGTGAAGCAGCTTTATGGTCAGGGATTCTCGTTCTGTCAGGATGCGCGCCCATCACGTGCACGTCCCGCTCGGCATCGATATCTTTGAGCCGCGTTGATGCTAATCCATTTTCTCTTTTCCGTCCATTCCCATGCGAGCGCTTCTTTACACAGTCGATGAACGT
>CBFGVH010000180.1:0-3998 GCA_965652415.1 uncultured Gammaproteobacteria bacterium
GTGGGCTCGTTGATGATGCGCTTGACGTTGAGCCCGGCGATCTTGCCGGCATCCTTGGTGGCCTGGCGCTGGGAGTCGTTGAAGTACGCCGGCACCGTGATCACCGCCTCGGTGACCTCTTCGCCGAGATAGTCCTCGGCGGTCTTCTTCATCTTCTGCAGCACGCGCGCGGAGATCTCCGGCGGAGCCATCTGCTTGCCGTTGACCTCGACCCAGGCGTCGCCGTTGCCCGCCTTGATGATCTTGTAGGGCATCAGGTTGATATCGCGCTGGACGACGTCCTCGTCGAAGCGACGTCCGATCAGGCGCTTGACCGCGAACAGCGTGTTGTGGGGATTGGTGACCGCCTGGCGCTTGGCCGACTGTCCCACCAGCACCTCGCCGTCATCGGTGAACGCGACGATCGACGGCGTGGTGCGGTCGCCCTCGCTGTTTTCGATGATCTTCGCATTCTTGCCTTCCATCACAGCCACGCAGCTGTTGGTGGTTCCAAGGTCGATGCCAATGATGCGTCCCATTACCGGTGTCCTCTGTCGAATTCGTGGGTGTGAATCAAAACTGCAATGAAAATAGGGTTGCGCGGGGCGATTTCAATCCGTTCAGGCGGTCTGCCCTCTATTTCGCCGGCGCCTTGGCCACGATCACCATGGCCGGTCGCAGCAACCGGTCGTTGAGGGTGAACCCCTTCTGCACCACGTGCAGGACGTGGTTGGGCGCGACCTCGCTCGATTCCTGCAGCGACATGGCCTGGTGCAGCTCCGGGTTGAGCTTCTCGCCGGCGGCGGGTTCGACGGCGGCGATGCCGAACTTCTCGAAGGCGGCGTCGAGCTGGCGCAGGGTCAGCGTGAGCCCCTCGTGCATGTTGCGCACCACGTCGTCGTCGCGATCGCCGAGATCGACGCTGGCCGCCAGGTCGAGACTGTCCTTGACGGACAGCAGTTCGGCGGCGAAGGACTCCACCGCGAACCTGCGCGATTTGGAGATTTCCTGCTCTGCGCGCCGGCGCGTGTTCTCGGCCTCGGCCCGGGCGCGAAGCAGCTGCTCCTTCATCTCTGCAAGCTCCGCCCGCACGGCCTCGAGCTCCCCGCCGGTTTCGGGCGTCCGTGCCTGACCGCGGTCGTCGGCTCCTTCGAAGTCCTCGACCGCCTCGGCGTCGCCGCCAGCGGCCTCCGGCTCCCTCGGCATGCCCTCGCCCGGCGCAGTCCCGGACGGGGCGCCCCCGGCAGGCGAGTCGGCGGGTTCGACGGCCGGCGCGCCGGCGGCGGCCTCCCGTTCACGATTATTGGCGGGCGAAGTCATGGAAAATCGGTCTCCTTGGCAGTTTCTTCACGGCAAAACGTGCGCGGATTGTGGGGATCTGGCCGACCGATATCAACCGCGGCAGTGGGGAAATCGGCTGCCGGCACGTCGTGGGGGTCGGTCGCGAGGCGCCCGCAGGCGGTACGATCAGGCGTCGCGCTGGCTGAGGGCGTTGCTCAAAAGCCGCGCCGTGATGTCGACCACCGGCACCACGGTCTCGTAGGACATCCGCGTCGGGCCGATCACGCCGATCACGCCCACGGTGTGGCCGTCGGCGTGGTAGGGCGCGGTCACCACGCTGCAGTCGGTCAGGGCATCGTAGCCGGACTCGTCGCCGATGAAGATGTTGATGCCCTCCCCGCTGCCGCTGCGGTCGAGCAGGTCGAGCAGGTTGTGCTTGGCCTTGAAGGCATCGAAGATACCCCTGAGCTTCTCCATCTCGTGGAACTCCGGCAGGCCGATCAGGTTGGTCTCGCCGCTGACCAGGACGTCGTCCGCGTCCAGGTCGTCGCCCGAGAACAGCTGCTGGGCGACCTCGATGGTATTGCGCATGATGCGGTCGGCCTCCTGGTTGTCGCGCTTCATGCTGCTGACCAGCGCATCGCGCACCTGGTCGATGGTCCTGCCCGAAAACGCCTCGTTGAAGTAGTTGGCGGCCTCGATCAGTTCGCTCTCGGTGTAGCGCTTGTCCGTCGACAGCACCCGATTCTCCACCTCGGCGCCGCTGGTCACGAGGATCGCCAGCACCCGGTTGCCGGACAACGGCAGGAACTCGACCTGGCGCAGGCGCCCCTGGGGCCGCTTGGTCAGCTTGACCACGCCGGCGTAGTGGGTGATCTGGGACAACAGCTCGGAGGCGTTGCCGATGACGATGTCGCGGTTGGCGACCTGGGTCAGGTGCTCGCGGATTTCCTCGAATGCGCGCGGCTCCAGCGGCTGCACCTTCATGATGGCGTCCACGAAGAAGCGGTAACCGAGCTGGGTCGGAATGCGCCCGGCCGAGGTGTGCGGAGAGCTGACGAGGCCGAGGTCCTCCAGGTCCGCCATCACGTTGCGGATGGTCGCGGGGCTCAGGTCGAGGGAGGACTCGCGCGACAACGTGCGCGACCCGACCGGCTGGCCGTCGATCACGTAGCGCCGGATCAGGGCGTGCAGGAGTTTCTCCGCGCGCTCGTTCAGCGTAACCGGGGTAGACACGTTCTGAGCCAGGTCAATCCTCCGCAAGGGACGTCAATGCCTGTTCGATAATAGCACCAGTGACGGCGGCGGCGAGCGTCGTCCCGCGCGCCGCTGGTGTGCGGACCTTTGGCGCATGATGGATATGGCGGCTTTCGCCGCGCCTTCAAGCACGGGGCCACTTGCGCGCTCGCGCACGCTCGCGAGACAATGCTCCGTTCACTTTTCCGCTCCCGGCAACTCCCCGACTTTCATGGACTTTCGCACCATCGGACTGTTTGCGCGTGTCGACGACGAACGCATCGTCGCCACCGTGCGCGCCCTGCGCGACCATTTTCGGGTGCGCGGCGTGCGGTTCATGCCCGAGGACTCCACGAACTTCGACCTGTTCGGGGGCGACATCGACGAGGTCGTGCGCCGCGTCCACGACCGCCTCGACCTCGGGGTCGCGGTGGGCGGAGACGGCACCATGCTGCACCTCGCCCGCCACTTTTCCTGGACGAAGGTGCCGCTGATCGGGGTCAATCTCGGTCGGCTCGGCTTTCTCACCGACATCTCCGCGGAGCGCATGCGCGAGGAGTTCGACGAGGTTCTTGGCGGCAGCTACTACAGCGAACGCCGCATCCTGATCCGCGCCGAGGTCTACCGCGATGATGGACTCGTCGCCGAGGGCGTCGCGCTCAACGATGCGGTGGTCGCCAAGGGGGAGACCGGCCGCATGATCGAGTACTCGTGGTGGGTCAATGACGAAATGGTAGGAACCACCCGCGGCGACGGCGTCATCGTCACCACCCCGACCGGGTCCACCGCCTACGCACTGTCCGCCGGCGGCCCGATACTGCACCCGACCCTGCCGGCCATCAGCGTGGTGCCGATCTGCCCGCACACGGTCAGCCATCGGCCCATCGTGCTCGAGGACACCAGCGTCATCAAGCTCAAGGTCACCGACCTCGCCGGGGCCGGCGGTCACCTGTTCCTGGACGGCCTGGACATCGTCGCGCTGGCCGGCAACGAAACCATTATCATACGCAAGAGCGAGGGCCAGTCGGTGCTCATCCGCGCCGGCAGCCACAATCATTTCGAGGCGCTTCGCTCCAAGCTCGGCTGGGCAGGATAATCGCGCGCGCAGAGCGTTTCGGACAGCAACCCGTGATCAGCTTCCTGAGCGTTAGCAATTTCAAGCTGGCGGAGTCGGTCGAGGTCGACTTCGAACCCGGCTTCACCGTGCTCACCGGCGAAACCGGTGCCGGCAAGTCGCTGATCGTCGACGCCCTCGGACTGCTGCTCGGCGACCGCGCCCAGGGCGACACCATCGCCGCCGGCGCCGAGCGCGCCGAGTTCCAGGCGAGGATCGAGCTCGGCGACGGGCACCCGGCGCACGAGTGGCTGCGCGAGCGCGAGCTCGACGCCGACGGCGAATGCGTGCTGCGCCGCATGCTTTCGCGCAAGAGCGCCTCGCGCGCCTTCATCAACGGCCGCACGGTATCGGTACAGGAACTGCGGGAGCTGGGGGACCTGCTGGT
>CBFGVH010000181.1:0-3882 GCA_965652415.1 uncultured Gammaproteobacteria bacterium
CGCGTCCTGGCGCGCGGCCCGCGCTCCGCTTCTTCCGGCGCTTCGGTCGATTGACGTGAGACATCCATGCCAATATGATACGCGCGTCTCAAATTTATGCAACAGCCGGCTTGACCGGCCAGAGACAGCAGAACGGTCGCAAGAATGCCGTCGGCAGGGAGGGCCAACAGGGAGTGGACCTGAAACGCGTCTATGTCGTCGGCACCCATGACACCAAGGGCGAGGAACTCGGCTATCTCGCAGACCTGATCGAGGCCGAAGGCCAGCCGGTCGTCCGGGTCGATGTCGGGACGCGCCTGCCCGGCGACTTTTGACGTCGGTGCTTCACGGGCACGTCCCGCCCGCCCGTGTCGCACCTCGTGCACTTGCGGTCGGCACGTACTTGCTCGGCAACTTTCGGTGTCGGCGGTTGATTATCGTAATTTCGGATGATCTTGGCAGCGCGGGCGACGTTAGTCGGCCACGCAGGAGGATAGGGTAATGGCGGAAAGTACGTTCAGTTGGGGAGGCAGCGGCGGTATGAGCCGCGGCGAGCCGGAGATCGTGTTCAGCAACGTGCGCATCCTCGATGCCACGGGCGAGCCTCCGTACAGCGGCGAGGTGACGGTGGCGGGCAACCGGATAAAGTCGATCCGGCGCAGCGGCGCCGGCGGTGGGTTCAGTTTCGGCGGCAACGGCGAGACGCGGATCGACGGGCGCGGCATGACGCTGATGCCCGGACTGATCGACGCCCACCTGCACTTGTCGTGGAACAACGCGCCGGGCATCAACCCGATACAGATGATGCCCGTCGAGGAGCACGTGATCAATTGCATCGAGATGGCGAAGGTGGTGCTCGATGCCGGGTTCACGGCAGGGCGCGGCGCGGCGGCGGCGAAGGAGCGGCTCGACGTGGTGATCCGCGACGCGATCAATGCCGGCAAGTGTCCTGGTCCGCGCTACACGGCGGCGGGACCGGAGATCACCTCGGTGGGCGGTCTCGGCGACGCGTCCCTGCCGCACATTCCCCACGAGGGGCTCAATCTCGGCATCGTGGTGTCGGGGCCGGAAGAAGTGCGGCGCACGGTACGGCGGTTGATCAAGTGGGGCGTGGATACGATCAAGATCAACCTCTCGGGCGAGGAGATCACCGGCATGCCTGCCGAGGCCACGCAGTTCTCGGAGGAAGAGGTGGCGATGGCGGCCGCGGAGGCGAAGCGGCGCGGGAAGAAGCTGGCGGCCCACGCCCGTTCGGCGGAGTCGGTCAAGCAGTGCATCCGCCACGGCATCGAGTTCATCTACCACGCCTCGTTCACCGACGAGGAGGCGCTCGACCTGCTCGAGGCGAACCGCGACAGGCATTTCGTGGCGCCGGGGCTGGCGTGGCTGATCAATACCGCGCGCAACGCTGCGGAATACGGCATCAAGCCGGGTACTCCGTTGACCGATGCGTACGAGCGTGAACTGGCGGCGGCAGTGGACAGCATGAAGAAGATGCACAGTCGCGGTATTCGGGTGTTGATCGGCGGTGACTACGGTTTCGCATGGACGCCGCATGGAACCAATGCGAAGGATATCGAGTATTTCGTCGACATGGTCGGCATGACCCCCATGGAGGCCATCCAGGCGGCGACGCGCCACGGCGGCGAGATCATGGAAATGGGCGGCGAGTTGGGCCTGGTTCGGGAGGGGTATCTCGCCGACCTCCTGCTGGTCGACGGCGATCCGCTGCAGGACGTTCGCATCCTTCAGGACAAGAAGCGCCTGGTGGCGATCATGAAGGACGGGAAGTTTCACAAGGCGCCGGATCCGCGGGTGATGGCGGCGGTGCCGGGCATGCGTTATAGCGCTTGAGCGGGGGAACCGTCGAAGATGCCGGCGAAACGCGTGCGCTGAGGCGCACCCCGCGGGACTCGAAGGTGAATCGCGGCGCGGGGTGGGCGTCAGCGCGTGCCTGATTTCGCGATTGCGAGCAAGGAAGGAAGCGCTGCCTACAACGGCAGCATCTTCTTCTCCGGCGTGAAATGGATGTAGCCGATGTTGGCGCCCTGGCGCCAGCCGACGCCGAAGCGGATCGGCGCCACGACGGTGCCGTCGCGACGGGCGTAGTTCATGCCGACGCCGGCGACGAAATAAAGGCTGCCCGATACACCGGGGTAGCGTTTGAACAATGAGTCGATGTCGGCCAGGTCGTAGACGAGCACGAAAGTCTTGGCCGCCTCGGCGCCCAGGTCGAAGCCGATGGTCGGCCCCTGCCAGTACACCTTCCGGCTCTCGCCCGTGGCCAGGGTGATATCGCCCTCACCGTAGAACACGCCCACGCCGACCGCCCCAGATACTTCTTCGCCCTTGATATAGGCGTTGGGTCGGCCGTAATCCTCGAAGGCTTTCTTTACGACGTCGGCAAGGCCTTCTGCCCCTTCGCCGAAGAATTCCTCGGCCTCGTCGAGTACTGTCTTCTGGTCGAAGCCGTCGCCGTCCTGTGCATGAACCGGCCCTGTTGAAAGTGCCAGAAAGGTGGCGGCCAGCAATATATGGATGCGTATCCTGGCTGCGATTGCACTATTCATCGGATTACCTCTTGGTCTGTTGTTGTAGGCGATTTCATTCTCCGGCCGCCTGGTGAACGCCGGATTAACGACTCGGTGCTCGAATTGTTTCGCGTCCGCTCGAATACCTCGCGAATACGTTGTTCAACAGGAATATATGGGCAACCTGCAATTGCGTAATTTGGTCGCGAGACGAATGGTGAATTGGACGCAAAATTGTTCATTTCCCATTCATGTTCCTTGATAAAACATTCGAAAAACAGAAAACCGGCTGGAAAAAGCCACACCGCGATGGAGCGGCGGGTCGGTCCGCCGCCGTGAGGGTGCTTGAATCACGGAGGTGTATCATGCGACGTACGAAGTTGGCATCGACGATTATCCTGGGCATCCTGCCCGCAACCACCATGGCCGCCGGCACATTCGGAGGCGGAGACAACGCGTTCACTTCGCAGGCGGCCATTGATGCAGGCGCGGAATTCATCTACAGCCCGGGCGTGCGCGCGGCGGCGTACGATTACGACGCGGTGTTCGCCGTCACGGAGTTTCCTCTCGCTCTCGACGTCGGTGCCAGCATCGGCGGAGTAGGGGTCGGCGCGAGTATCGGTGGTGACGGGGTCGGTGTCGGAGCCAGCGTCGGCGGCGTGAGCGCCGGTGCCAGCGTCGGCTCCGGTGGTGTCAGCGCCGGCGTTGGAGTCGGCGGCGGTGGTTCGGGCGGCGGTTCCGGTGGTAGCGGAGGTGGCGGAGGTGGCGGAGGTGGCTCCGGCGGCGGAGGGGGCTCCGGCGGCGGCAGCTCCGGTGGCGGCAGCTCCGGTGGCGGGTCCGGCGGATCGTCCGCCGGCGCGTCAGCAGGTGTCGGTGCTTCTGCGGGCGTCGGCGGCGGAGGTGGCTCCGGCGGCGGAGGCGGGAGTGGAGGTGGCTCTGGCGGATCCGGTGGCGGCGGCGGTGGCGGTGGCAACGGCTTGAATGCCGGGGCCGGCATCGGCGCCACGGCGTTCGGCGGCGGAGTAGGCGTGATTGGCGGTGCCGGGTTGTCGGCCGGCAGCGGCGGCGCCGGAATCGGCGCAGGGGCGGGTCTCGGAGCCGGACTTGGTAGTACTGGTGCACAGGCCGGTGCCGGCGTCTCGGCAGGTGTCGGGACCTCGAATGGTCTCGGTGCGACGGCCGACGCCGGTGCAGGTATCGGTGTCGGTACCGCAAGCGGCGGGATCGGTGCCGGTGCTGGCGTTTCGGCCGGAATCGGTGCCGGCGACAGCGGCATTGGCGCCACTGCCGGACTCGGTGTGGGCGTCGGGATTGGTGGTTCCGGGACGGGCGACGACGGTGGTTCGGGCAGCGGAAGCGGTTCGGGCAGCGG
>CBFGVH010000182.1:0-3811 GCA_965652415.1 uncultured Gammaproteobacteria bacterium
TCGACGTTGCGGGTAACCACGGTCATCCCGTGTACCAGGGCCGTCGCGGCGATCAGGGCGTCGCGTACGGGACGCACATCGGGGACATGCAGACGTGCGCCGGACCGTGCCACGGCGATGTCGACCGGGAGGACGCGATGGAGGAACGCCGGCATGACATGGTCCTCGAGCCAGGCCCGCAGAATCCGTCCCTGGGCGGCATCCCGTCGCTCGCAGCGCAGGACGTCGATTTCGAGTTCCTGCAGGACGATCACGGAGATGAACAATTCCGCCGTTTCCGCCTGCCCGGCCCATGCGCTGACGTTCCGATCGGCCTTTCCGGACTTTACCTTGCGCAACTCCGAGACGACATTGGTATCCAGCAGGTACATCAGCTCAAGTCGGCTTCGCGCGCCGGGTCGCGCATCGGTGGAACGTCCAGCTCCACGTCCTCGGCACCCGGCATGGCGAGCAGGGTGGCGATGTTTTCCTGCTGCCCGGTGAGGCGGCGATACTCCTCGATGGTCAATAGGACGTGCGCCGGCCGGCCCCTGTCGGTGATGAACACCGGGCCGTTGCGGGCCGCCTTCTTCGCGTCGCTGGCATGCTGGTTGAATTCACGACTGGTCATGGTGGTCACGGTCATCAGGCACCTCCGTCGCGACATTATGTAGACACATTACTACATATTCCACGACGAGAAAAGCCGATCCAGCCGCATCGCCCGCCGCATGCCAACGCGCGCGCCGGGGAATTCGCCAAGGCCCCGTCGAGGTATGATACGACGCCCATGACGACACGCCCCCAACCGCTGGTCGATACCGGCTGGCTCGCCAGACACCTCGACGACCCCGACCTCGTCATCGTCGACGTGCGCTGGGAAGTTCGATTCGAGGACGGCCGCGGGGTCGGCTACGACGATTTCGACGGTTATCTTGCGGGACACGTCCCCGGCGCCGTGTTTGCGCGCATGGAGGCCGACCTCTCGGATCCACACCACCCGGTGCCGAACATGCTGGTGCCGCCCGAGGCGTTCGCCGCGGCGATGAGCCGTCTCGGTATAGGCGACGACACGCTGGTGGTCGCCTATGACAATACCGGCGTGCCGCGCGGCGCGGCACGGCTGTGGTGGGCGCTGAACTATTACGGCCACGATCGCGTGCGCGTGCTGGACGGCGGCCTGCGCCAGTGGCGCCTCGACGACCGGCCGCTCTCGACCGAGGTGCCAGCCGTCGAACCGAGCACCTTCACTCCGCGCCCGCAAGCAGCTTGGCTGGCAACCAAGGCCGACGTGAATGCCGCTCTCGGCGAACGCGACACGCTCATCATCGACTGCCTGACGCCCGATCAATATCGCGGCGACGCGGGCACCCATCACTGGGGCCGGCGCTCGGGGCACATCCCCGGCGCGATCAACATTCCCGCCGCCGCCAACCTCGACCCGCAACTGGCGGACCTCGCTCCCGATTCGCTTGCAAGGCGGCTCGCCGAGCTGCCGTCGTTCCGGCTGGCTGCCGCCGAGACACTCTCCACCCTGTATCGCTCGCAGGGCGCGTACCCCGATCGGCCGATCATCACCTACTGCGGACGCGGCTTCGCAGCGGCCTGCGGACTGCTGGCGCTGAAGTCCCTCGGCTACGACGACGTGCGCCTGTACGACGGCTCCTGGGCCGAGTGGGGCGGCGATCCCGAGCTTCCCGTCGAGACCGGCGAGGCGAAAGGCGAACGCTGAGACATTCCGCTCGCGCCTCGCTACAATCCCGTCCCGGAGATGGCATTCCTCCCTGAACCGCCGCTTTCGAGCGGCTGATGATGCCTGCGTAGATCCCGGTTCGGGTGCGCGGGCGCTGTCGCCACCTGTCCGGAACCTTCAACCCGACGGACAGGACGATGCTGATATCCATATTCGCGATCGCATTCGGCGCCGCGCTCGGCGCCCTGGCGCGCTGGGGCCTCGGCCTCTCGCTCAATGCGCTGTTTCCCACCATCCCGCCCGGCACGCTCGCCGCCAACCTGATCGGCGGCTACCTCGTCGGCGTGGCCATCGCCGTGTTCGCGGCCAACCCCGGCATCGCCCCCGAGTGGCGCCTGCTCGTCGTCACCGGGTTCCTGGGCGGCATGACGACTTTCTCGACCTTCTCGGCGGAAGTCGCGACCCTCGTGCAGGAACAGCGCATCGCCTGGGCGGGCGCCGCGATCGGGGCCCACGTCCTCGGCTCGCTGGCCATGACCCTGCTGGGCCTCGCCACCATCGCCCTGCTCCGGAAACTCTGAGGACCGCCCCATGCAAGGCTACCAGGTCACCTTCTTCACCCAGCAGGACCGCCGCCACGGCGGCAAGCCGCTCGGCGAATGGATCCTGCAGGAAGCCCGCGCGCTGGGCATCGGCGGCGGCACTTTGATCGCGGCCGCGGAGGGCTTCGGCCACAACGGCAAGTTCCACTCCGCGCACTTCTTCGAACTTGCCGACCAGCCCGTCGAGGTGGTGCTGGCCGTCAGCGAGGCCGAGGCCGAGCGACTGTTCGCACGATTGCGCGAGGCGAACGTGAAGGTGTTCTACGTGAAGACGCCGGTGGAGTTCGGGGTGCTCGGGGACGAACCGGGTTGATCGCACCGCCTGACCCCATGACCTGGCGAGCGACGACCGCCGCGCACGCAGATCATCGTTGCCGCGCGACTCGATCGCGGCTGGTCGCTCTCCCCGGGTTGCCGCCATGGCCCGCGCCATGACGAGTTCCGGCGGCAGACGCTGGGCCGCACTGCCCCCCGGCATCTGGGTGCTCGGCTTCGTCAGCATGCTGATGGACATCTCCTCGGAGATGATCCACAGCCTGCTGCCGTTGTTCATGGTCGGCGTGCTCGGCGCCGGCGCGTTGACGGTGGGACTCGTGGAAGGCCTCGCCGAGTCGACGGCATTGATCGTGCGCGTGTTCTCCGGGGTGCTGAGCGACTATTTCGGCAGGCGCAAGGCGCTCGCGGTGATCGGCTACGCGCTCGGCGCACTGACCAAGCCGCTGTTCGCCGTCGCCCCGTCGATCGGCGTGGTGCTGGCCGCGCGCTTTGCCGACCGCGTCGGCAAGGGGATTCGCGGCGCGCCGCGCGACGCCCTGGTGGCCGACATCGCGCCGCCGGCAGCCCGCGGCGCGGCGTTTGGGCTGCGTCAGGCGCTGGACACGGTGGGAGCCTTCGTCGGGCCGCTGCTCGCGGTCGCGCTCATGCTGCTCTGGGCCAACGACTTCCGCGCCGTGTTCTGGGTCGCCGTGATCCCGGGCATGCTCGCCGTGCTGCTGCTGGTGGTCGGCGTGCGCGAACCCGAGCGCCCGCATGGCGCAAGACGCGTCAACCCGATCCGCCGGGAGAACCTCGTGCGACTCACCGCCGATTACTGGTGGGTGGTTGGTATCGGCGCCGTGTTCGCCCTGGCGCGCTTCAGCGAGGCGTTCCTGGTCCTGCGCGCCGAGCAGGGCGGTATCGCCGTGGCACTCGTGCCGCTCGTCATGGTGGCGATGAACGTTGTCTACGCGGCGTCGGCCTACCCGTTCGGCAGGCTGTCGGACCGCGTGAATCGAAAGACGCTGCTGGCTGGCGGCCTCGTCGTCCTGATTGCCGCGGACCTTGTCCTTGCCAACGACGACCACTGGGGATCCGTGCTCGCCGGCGTGGCGTTGTGGGGCATCCACATGGGCATGACCCAGGGCCTGCTCGCCGCCATGATCGCCGACACCGCGCCGGAAGACCTGCGCGGCACGGCGTTCGGATTCTTCAACCTGGTCAGCGGCATCGCGGTGCTGATCGCCAGCCTGCTCGCCGGACTGCTGTGGGACCAGCTTGG
>CBFGVH010000183.1:0-3808 GCA_965652415.1 uncultured Gammaproteobacteria bacterium
GGGATCGACTGATCGTGCCCGCCGACGTCGACGACCTCGCCGCAATCTACGAGGCCGAGCCGGAGGCAACGCTGGTGTCCGGCGCGACCGATGTCGGGCTGTGGGTGACCAAGTTCATGCGCGAGATCGGCCCCGTCGTGTTCATCGGCCACCTCGAGGGTCTGCAGCGCATCGAACAGTTCGGCGCCGGGCTGAAGCTCGGCGGCGGCGTTACCTACTCGGCGGCAACCGATGCGATCGCCACGCACTTCCCGCAGCTTGCCGAACTGTGGTCGCGCATCGGCGGCGAGCAGGTCCGCAACGCTGGCACGATCGGCGGCAACATCGCCAACGGCTCGCCCATCGGCGACACCCCGCCGCCGCTGCTGGCGCTGGGCGCCTCGATCACGCTGCGGCGCGGCAGCAGCCGGCGTGAGGTCAAGCTCAAGGATTTCTTCATCGCCTACGGCAAGCAGGACCGCCAGCCGGGCGAGTTCGTGGAGGCGGTGACCATCCCCTGGCTGCCGGCGGGCGAGCACTTCGCCTGCTACAAGCTCTCCAAGCGCCGCGACGAGGACATCTCGTCGCTGTGCGGCGCGTTCCGCGTCTTCGTCAACGAGAATGGCGAAGTGGGGATGGCCCGCGTCGCCTTCGGCGGCATGGCGGCCACCCCGCGGCGCGCCCGCGCTGTCGAAGCCGCACTCGTCGGCCAGCCCTGGAGCGAGACGACCATCGAGGCCGCCACCACGGCCTTTGCCGAGGACTTTCAGCCCATTACCGACATGCGCGCCTCGGCCGAATACCGGCTGCTCGCGGCCCAGAACCTGCTGCGCCGGTTCTGGCTCGAAACGAGGGGCGCCGACGTGCGCCTGCGGCGGGAGACGGCGTGATGACAGCGACGTGGCACTTGGTAATCCCCGTCCTCCGCCCCTCGGATATCTTCTCCTGCGGAAAGGAGAAGACCATGGAACCGAGGCCTCAGCGATCCGCGGAATCACAGTCGGGACTCCCTCTCCCCTTGTGGGAGAAGGTGGCTCGGCCGAAGGCCGAAACGGATGACGGGGCGGGTTGCTTGACCCCAGGGCGGCAAGCATGAACAAGCCCGCCATCCCCTCGCGCACCCTTCACGCACCGCTCCCGCACGACAGTGCGGCCAAGCACGTCGCGGGCCGGGCCGAGTACGTCGACGACATCGTCGAGCCCGCCGGCACGCTGCACGCCTATCTCGCGCTGAGCACGCGCGCGCATGCGGAAATCGCCTCGATCGACCTCGAACCCGTGCGGAGCGCGCAGGGCGTCGTTGGCGTGCTGACCGATGCCGACATCCCGGGCGAGAAGGACATTTCCTCGGTCCACCGCCACGACGAGCCGGTGTTCGCGACGACGCGGGTGCAGTACTGGGGCCAGCCGCTCTTCGCCGTGGTGGCCGAAACGCGCGAGGCCGCCCGGCGCGCCAGCCACCTTGCGCGTATCGAGTACCGCGACCTGCCGCATGTTCTCGACATCGACGCCGCCAGGGCCGCCGGCGGCCGCCTCGTCATCGATCCACTGAAGCTCGAGCGCGGCGACGTCGAGGCCGGCCTTGCCGCCGCCCCGCACCGGCTTTCCGGCACTGTTCGTATTGGGGGACAGGAGCACTTCTACCTCGAAAGCCAGGTGGCGCTGGCCATCCCCGGCGAGGATGGGGACGTCACCGTGGTCTCGTCAACCCAGCATCCCACCGAGGCGCAGCTGATGATCGCCGCCGTCCTCGGCGTCGACATGCACGCCGTGACGGTCAACGTGCGCCGCATGGGCGGTGGTTTCGGCGGCAAGGAAACGCAGGGCAACCTCTACGCCGTCGTCGCCGCGCTGGCCGCGAAGACGTTCGGCCGCGCGACCAAGATCCGCCCCGACCGCGACGACGACATGCAGACCACCGGCAAGCGCCACGACTTCCGCGTTGACTACAACTTGGGCTTCGATGGCGACGGGCGCATTCTTGCGGTCGATGCCGTCTACGCGGCGCGTGCCGGCTGGTCGGCCGATCTGAGTGGCCCCGTCACCGATCGAGCGCTGTTTCACTGCGACAACGCCTATTTCTACCCCGCCGTCCGTGCGCGTTCCGAGCCGCTCTACACCAATACCTGCTCCAACACCGCGTTCCGCGGCTTCGGCGGGCCGCAGGGCATGGTTGGCTGCGAGCGCTGGATCGAGGAGATCGCATATGCGCTCGGCCGCGATCCGCTCGAAATCCGCAGGGCCAACTTCTACGGCACCACCGACCGCAACGTGACGCCCTACCACCAGACGGTGGGCGACAACGTCATCCACCGCGTGGTGGCTGAGCTGGAAGCCTCGTCCGACTACCAGGCGCGGCGCCGCGCCATCCTCGCTTTCAACGCCAGGGGCGGCGTGCTGCGCAAGGGCATTGCGCTGACGCCGGTCAAGTTCGGCATCTCGTTCACCGCCACCTGGTACAATCAGGCCGGCGCGCTGGTGCATGTCTACCGCGACGGCTCGATCCACCTGAGCCACGGCGGCACCGAGATGGGGCAGGGGCTCTACGTCAAGGTGGCGCAGGTGCTCGCCGACGCTTTCGGCGTTGGCATGGAAAAGGTGAGGATCGCCGAGACGACGACCGGCAAGGTGCCCAACACATCGGCCACCGCCGCGTCCTCCGGCTCCGATCTCAACGGCGCCGCCGCTGCCGACGCGGCCCGCCAGATCAAGGCGCGCCTGCTTGCACACGCCGCGAGGATGTACGAGGTCGCCGAGACGGACGTCTCCTGGGAGGCCGGTGGCGTTCGCGCCGGGCAGCAGTTCGTGCCGTTCGACGAGCTTGTGGCGTCGGCCTACATGTCGCGCGTGCAGCTGTCGGCGGCGGGGTTCTACACGACGCCAAAGATTCACTGGGACCGCGCGACCGGCCGCGGCCACCCCTTCTACTATTTCGCCTACGGTGCCTCGGTCAGCGAGGTGACCATCGACACCCTCACCGGCGAGTACCAGGTCGACCGTGTCGACATCCTCCACGACGTTGGCCGTTCGCTCAATCCGGCTGTGGACCTGGGGCAGGTCGAGGGCGGCTTCATCCAGGGCATGGGCTGGCTCACCACCGAGGAACTGTGGTGGGACGACAAGGGCCAGCTCCGCACCCACGCACCCTCCACCTATAAGATCCCGCTCGCCTCCGATGTGCCGCCCATCTTCAACGTCAGGCTGGCCGAGTGGTCCGAAAACACCGAGCCGGTCGTCGGCCGCTCCAAGGCCGTGGGCGAACCGCCGCTGATGCTGGCGATCTCGGTGGTCGAGGCGCTCGGCATGGCCGCTGCCTCCGTGGCCGACTACCGCCTGCCACCCCGCCTCGACACGCCCGCCACGCCCGAGCGCGTGCTGCTGGCCGTGGAGCGCCTGAAGCGGGAAGTCACGCTGGACAATCAGTCGCGTTTCCCTCCCCCTGGCGGGGAGGGGACAGGGGTGGGGGGCTCATGAGCGCTGATCTATCCCGCCAACTCCGTCGGAACGCTCCACTTGCCGAACGGGCGGCGGTGAGTCGCAGGACGGTCGATGAGCATGCGACCGCCCATTCCCCCTCATCCGGCCTTCGGCCATCTTCTCCCAAACTAGCGGTTGGCGTGCGCCAGAGCGCAACGCAGTTGGGAGAAGGCCCGACTGCGTACACCGCCGAAGTGGGAAAGGCCGATGCCGGTCGACAGGGTATTCTGAGCGTCGTCGAGGCCACTCCCCTTGCCCCAGCCCCGGCCCGCCCTCTCCCCTCCGTGGGAGAGGGTACCCGAAGGGCGGGTGAGGGGGGCGGGCATCAGCCGAGTTGGAGCCCGCCTGCGCA
>CBFGVH010000184.1:0-3735 GCA_965652415.1 uncultured Gammaproteobacteria bacterium
TTGCGCAAGGTGCCGTCGCGATGGTCGACGAGGCCGTAGCCGGGATTGACGAGCTGCCACCAGTAGACGCACTCGACCAGGCCGGTGCGCCAGGCGATGCGGTAGTACTCGGTGAGATAGCGGGCCTGGGTGGCTTCGTCGACCGTGCTGCGTGGGTGTCCCGAGTTGGGCGTGTACGGTTTGGTGTCGAGCAGGGGCCAGTTGGTCTCGGTGATCCACAGCCGCCGCGCGCCGGTGGTGGACACCGCCGCCATGGCGGCGATGAGACGGATCTTGCGTTCGAGGTCGAACAGGCCGAACTGCCGGTTGTACGGGGAGCCGCGCCGGTTGACGTAGAGCTCGGCGGCGCACACGTCGTATTGCTGGCGATGGAAGTTGACAAGGGTTCTCAAGGTCACGAGGGGCTCGAAGTCGATCACCGACGAGGCGGCGACAGTGACACCATCGATGCCTTCGAGCGCCGCCAGGGCGTGGTCGGTCAGGCGCAGCGCGTCGCCCGTGTGACGGCAGCCCCACTTGCTGCGGTTGACGGCGTTGCCGACCTGGAAGGCACCGACCCGGGGAGCGAGGGCCGCGGCGATTTCATGCACCTGGCGCTGCCAGGTGTGGGGATCCGCGATGCTGTCGCGGTGCTGCAGGATGTTGACCGTGAAATCGCAGTCGGGGAACCGTTCCATGAACTCGAGGTAGCGATCGAGATCGTCCGACTCCCAGCACGGCACCCGGTACAGCAGGCGGCGCACGCCGAGTTCCGCCACCATGTCGACGACGGCGTCGTCCAGCGCGTCGTCGGGGGTCACGCTCAGCCCCACGAAGTCCGCCGGCGCCGGGCGCGCGGCGCGCAGCGGCGCGAAATAGCGTGCGGCGACTGCCGGGGAGGCGGCCGCGGCAGTGGCGGCCACCTTGAGGTACTCGACGATGTTCGACGCGCGCACGCGCGGCTTGTCCCCGGCGGCCAGCTTGCGCGGCTGGCACGAGTACGGATCCCACCACGGCGGCAGCCGCTCGGGATTCATGACGCGCGTACCGCCACGATGTCGAACACCGCGTGTCCGAGCCGCCGCCCGCGCCGCTCATACTTGGTGGCCGGGCGACAATCGGGACGCGGAGCGAAGCACCCCTGGCCGTGGGGGTTGACGAGCAGCGGCTCGTGGCAGACCGCGTCCATGACGAAACCGGCGTAGTCCTCCGAGTCCGTGGCGATCACCAGTTCGCCGCCATCCTCGAGCCGCTCGGCCAGCAGCTGCACGAACGGCGGCTGCAGCAGGCGGCGCTTGTGATGGCGCTTCTTCGGCCAGGGATCCGGGAAAAGCACCAGGATGCGTCGCATGGTCAGCGTCGCGAGTGGGCCGCCCAGCAACTCCACCGCGTCGCCCATCCCCACCCGGACGTTGGTCAGCCCCGCGGACTCGATCCCGGCCAGCAGCCGCCCGACGCCGGGCCTGTAGACTTCGATGCCGATGAAGTCGTGGTCCGGGCGCTGCCGCGCCATTTCCGTGAGGGCGTCGCCGTTGCCGCAGCCGATCTCGAGCTCCAGCGGGGCGCGGCGGCCGAACAGGGACTCGCGGCCGGCGACCGGTCGCGAAACGTCGATGCCGTAGCGCGGGTAGAGTTCGGCCAGTGCGCGTTCCTGGGCCGCGGTGATGCGGCCTTCGCGGCGGACGAAGCTGCGAACCGGGCGATTGCGGGGGGATTCGGGAGTCAACGTGCGATTCGGCTGGGCGGGGCGGCGTATTCTACCAGCGGAGCCCCGGAAAAGACGCCCTGCGCCCGACGTTGCCTCGACGTGGTCGTGTCCCCATGGTCAGTACATGTGACCGCGCACCGCCGTTCGCTACAATCGGTTCATTGCCACGATACGACCACCACCCGATGTCCACAAGCCAACAGGAGCAGGCCGACCTCTACGTCGAGACGTTCGAGATGCTCGGCGACTGGGAGGAAAAGTACCGGTTCATCATCGACCTCGGCCGCCAGCTGCCGCCCATGAACGAGGCCGACAAGACCGACGCCAGCAAGGTCAAGGGCTGCCTTTCCAGCGTCTGGGTGGTGGCCACGCACCGCGACGTCGACGGCGAGCGCGTCATCGATTTCGTGGCCGACTCCGATTCGGCCATCGTCAAGGGCCTGGTGGCGATACTGCACAGCCTGTATTCCGGCCGCACCGCCCGCGAGATTCTCGACTTCGACATCGACGCCCTGTTCGAGCGGCTCGACCTTGCCCGCCACCTGTCCATGGGGCGGCGCAACGGCCTGTCGGAGATGGTCAGGCGGATCAGGGCGCTGGCCGCCGAGGAGGCGGCAGCCTGACGGACCCCCATTCCCGGCGAACGCCATGGCCACGCTGCTGATCGTCTCCCACGCGCCGTCGGCCAACACCCGCCGGATCAACGAGGCGGTGGCCCGCGGCGCGCGCGACCCGTCCATCGAGGGCGTCGTCATCGACCTGCGCTCGCCGTTCGATACCGACGCCGATCACGTTCTCGCGGCCGACGCCGTGATCCTCGGCACCACCGAGAACTTCGGCTACATGAACGGCGCGCTCAAGGATTTCTTCGAGCGGATCTACTATCCCTGCATCGAGCATACCGAGGGCAAGCCGTATGCCCTGTTCGTCAAGGGCGGCCTCGACGGCACGGGCGCGCGCACGAGCGTGGAGCGGATCGTCTCCGGCCTGAAGTGGCGCGCGGTGCAGGAGCCGCTGGTGATGACCGGCGAGTTTCGCGAGCAGTGGCTCGATCCGCTCGAGGAACTGGGCATGGCCATGGCCGCGGGGCTCGAGGCCGGGATATTCTGATCCCCGCGGTTGAACAGGCGGCGCCCCGGTCGCATATTCGGCGTATCCGACAGCAAACCGGTGATCGATGACACACAACCTGTTCACACCGAAGTTCGACGATCTGCCGCGCGAGATTCCGCTGTTCCCGTTGAGCGGCGCGCTGGTCATGCCCGAAACCCAGCTGCCGCTCAACATCTTCGAGCCGCGCTATCTCGCCATGGTGAACGACGTCCTGTCCGGCCACCGCATCATCGGCATGATTCAGCCCGACGAGCACGCCGGCGAGGGCGCGCTGTGCGATACCGGCTGTGCCGGCCGCATCACCTCGTTCAACGAGACCGACGACGGCCGCTTCATCATCCTGCTGTCGGGGCTCGCCCGCTTCGACGTGCTCCGCGAGACCACCGCCGGCACCGCCTACAGGACCTTCGAGGTCGACTACGGCCGCTTTCGCTCGGACTACGATCTCGAGCAGTCCCTGCCCGCCGGCGAGCCGACGCGCGACGCACTGCTCAAGCTGGTCGAGGCGTTCGGCGCGGCGCGCAATGCCACGGTGGACTTCGACAGCCTCGCCAAACTCAACGACCTGCAGGTGGTCAACGTGCTCGTCTGCGGACTCGGCTTCGAGTCCCCGTCCGCCCAGGGCCTGATCGAGTCGGTGAGCCTCACCGAGCGCGCCGCGCTCCTGTCCGGCCTGATGAAATTCGAGATCCAGCAGCCCGAAGGCGCCGATACTCGGCGGCATTGAAAAAAGAAAAGCACGACGAACTCCAGGCCGAAGCCACTGTAGGAGCCTGCCTGCAGGCGATTGCTGCGGCGGGCACGGCGCCCGGCAAGAATCGCCGGCAGGCCGGCTCCTACAGTGCCGCTGCCCAGGCCCCGTGGCAGATCGAAGCCGCGGTGTAGGAGCCTGCCTGCAGGCGATTGCTGCGGCGGGCACGATACCCGTAAGAATC
>CBFGVH010000185.1:0-3723 GCA_965652415.1 uncultured Gammaproteobacteria bacterium
GGGCTATCACGGCACCGGCAAGTCGACCCATATCGAGCAGGTGGCGGCGCGGCTCAACTGGCCGTGCGTGCGGGTGAACCTCGACGGCCACGTCAGCCGGCTGGACCTCGTCGGGCGCGATGCGGTCGTGCTGCGCGAGGGACGCCAGGTTACGGCCTTCCAGGAAGGCATCGTGCCGTGGGCGCTGCGCCGGCCGGTGGCGCTGGTGTTCGACGAGTACGACGCCGGCCGGCCGGACGTGATGTTCGTGATCCAGCGCGTTCTCGAGCGCGACGGCAAGTTCACGCTGCTGGACCAGAACGAGGTGATCCGGCCGCACCCGGCGTTCAGAATGTTCGCGACCGCCAATACCATCGGACTGGGCAACCTGACCGGCTTGTACCACGGCGCGCAGCTGCTCAACCATGCGCAGATCGACCGCTGGAACATCGTCGCCACGCTCAACTACCTGCGGCCCGAGGAAGAGGCCGCCATCGTCCTGGCGCGCGTGCCGTCGATGGACAACGAGCGCGGGCGCGCCCTGGTGGCGAACATGGTGGCACTGGCGGGCCTGACCCGCGAGGGCTTCGAAGCGGGCGACCTGTCGACCCTGATGTCGCCGCGCACGGTGATCACCTGGGCGGAGAACCTCGAGATCTTCGACGATGTCGACGCCGCCTTCCGGCTGTCGTTCCTCAACAAGTGCGACGAGGCCGAGCGACCGCTGGTGGCGGAGTACTACCAGCGCTGCCTGGACCGCGAGCTGGCCGGGTTCGGGGAGGCCGGCGAGGACGGGGCGTCGTGACGACCGAGGCGGTCGCGCAGCAGCGCATCGAGGAGCTGTGCGCTGCCGCCATCCGCGCGCTCGCGGGATGCGCCGACGTTCATTTTCGCGGCCGCCGGCTCTACCAGGGTCGCTCCCCGGTGCCGCTGCACGCGCCCCACCAGAAGATCGACGACGACGCCCCGTTCGCCGACCGGCGCGCGATCGCCGACGGCGTCGCCCTTCGACTGCGGGATTCGGACGCCGCGGTGCACCGCGCCCTCGCGCCCGCCGACCCGGTCGAGCGGCTGGTGTTCGAGATGCTGGAGCAGTTCCGGGTGGAGTCCCTGGCCGATGCGGCACTACCCGGCGTTCGCGGCAACCTCGAGCGGCGCTTCTCGCGCTGGGCGGACGAGTTTGCCGGGTCGGGCCTCGTCGATACCGACATCGGCCTGATGATGTTCGCGGTGGCGCTGATCTCCCGAGCGCGCATTCACGGCGTGCAGGTGCTGGAACGCTACGAGGACCTGCTTGAACCGACCCGCGCCGGGCTGGCACCGCTCCTGGGTGCCGATTTCGCCGGGATTCGCGCGCACCGCCTGGACCAGCGCGCCTTCGCCGGCCATGCGCTGTCCATCGCGCGCATCGTCGCCGCGAGCGTCCACGGCGAGGAAGTCCGCCGCGGCCGGCCGCCTCCGCGCGACGACAATCGCCGCGAGGTGTTCGCCCTCGATCTCGAGTTCGATGACGAGGAAGGCGAACGCTTCGCCACGGTTGCCGATGGCGACAGCCGCGTGCTCGACGAGTCAGACGACGGCTATCGCGTGTTCACGCGCGCCTACGATCGCGAGTTGCCCGCAGGCGAACTGGCACGGCCGGCGCACCTCGCCGCGTTGCGCCGCGCTCTCGACGAGCGCGTGCGCCGCCACGGCATCAACGTGTCGCGCCTGGCGCGGCTCTTCAAGGCCATGCTGGCGCGGCCCGAGCGCGACGGATTCAGTTTCGGCGAGGAGTCCGGGTACGTCGACGGGCGGCGCCTGTCGCAGCTGGTCGCGTCGCCGGCGGAGCGGCGCCTGTTCAGACGCGAGCGCTTCGAGCCCCACGCCCGCTGCCGCTTCACCATTCTTGTGGACTGCTCCGGCTCGATGAAGCAGTACATGGATTCGCTGTCGTGCCTGGTCGACATCATGGTGCGTGCCATGGAGCGTGCCGAAATCCTCACCGAAGTGCTCGGCTTCACCACGGGCGCGTGGAACGGCGGCCGCGCGAGGCGCGACTGGCTGCGGCAGGGCCGGCCGCGCCATCCCGGCCGGCTGGCCGAAACCTGCCACATCGTGTTCAAGGACGCGGACACGTCGTGGCGCCGTGCGCGCGCGTCCATTGCCGCCCTCGACCACGCCGAGATCTTCCGCGAGGGTGTCGACGGCGAGGCGGTGGCCTGGGCCTGCCGGCGGTTGGCTGCGGCCGATGCCGAGCGGCGCATCCTCATGGTCGTCTCCGACGGCAGCCCGATGGAGACCTCGACGGCGCTCGCCAACGACGCTTTCTATCTCGACAATCACCTGCGCCAGGTCGTCGAGCGCGTCGGCGCTTCGCGGCAGGTGGAGATCATGGGCCTCGGCGTCGGCCTCGACCTGAGCCCGTACTACGACATGAGCCTCGCGGTTGACCTGTCGGAAGGCCTGTCCAGCCGGTTGTTTTTCGATATTCTCGAAGTCCTGCGCGGCCATCACCGCCGCTGACCGAGTCCCGCCAACCCGCCCGCGCCCCGATTCGCGGGCGACACCCAAGGAGCGATCGATGAGAACCGGGTCCGACTGGCCGAACCTCGTTGCCGCATGCGGCGCCATCTCGGTGTTCGGGCTCGCCTTCGGCATGAGCTATCCGCTCCTGTCGCTGATTCTCGAGACGCGCGGGGTGAGCGCCGACATGATCGGCGTGAACGCCGCGATGATGCCCATCGGCGTCCTGCTGTTCTCGTCGGTGATCCCCATTGCCTCGCGGCGCTTTGGTTCGCGCAACGTCGCTATCTGCGCGGCGATCGCCACCTCGGCGCTGATCCTCGCCTACAAGGTGTTCGATGACCTCGCCGCGTGGTTTTTCATTCGCCTGCTGATGGGTATGGCGGTGTCGACCCTGTTCGTCCTGAGCGAGGCGTGGATCGTGCGCTTCGCCGGACACGCTCATCGCGGGCGCATCGTCGCCATGTACGGCAGTGTGCTCTCTGCCAGCTTCGGTGCCGGGCCGGCATTGATCGGCTGGATCGGCATCGACGGCTGGACGCCGTTCGTGGTTGGCGCGCTGGTGATCCTCGCCGGCGTCGCGCCGCTCACCCTGGTTCGCGAGGAAAGAAGCGCGAAACCGGGCGAGAGCCGCGCCTCGGGCCTGTTCGCCTTCGCCGGCAAGGCGCCCGCACTGCTGGCGGCGGTAGGCGCCTTCGCAATTTTCGACGCGGCCACGCTGTCGCTCCTGCCCGTGTACGGCATGCGAAGCGGCCTCGACATCGCCACCGCGTCGCTGTCGCTGACGGCGCTGATCGTCGGCAACGTGGTGCTGCAGTTTCCCATCGGCTGGCTCGCCGACCGCTTCGCCAAGCGCCGCGTGCTGGCCGGCTGTGCGCTGATCACGGCGGTGTCGCTGGCGATCCTGCCGACGGTCATGGCGACCGCGATGATGTGGCCGGTGCTTGTCCTGGCCGGCGCCGCCGGCTACGGCGTGTACACCGTCGCCCTCGCCGAGCTCGGCGACCGTTTCAGCGGCCAGGATCTCGTGACCGGTTCATCGGCGTTCGCCGTCATGTGGGGCAGCGGCGCGCTGCTCGGATCGGTGTCCGGCGGCTGGTCGATGAGCGGGTTCGGCCCGCACGGCCTGCCGTTGTACCTGGCGGTGATCTATGCGGGGTTTTTTGCAGCCGTGATATTGCGGGGGCGCCGTGCAGGAGCCTCGGCAGCGTGATTCTTTGCGGCGCCGTGCCCGCCGAC
>CBFGVH010000186.1:0-3613 GCA_965652415.1 uncultured Gammaproteobacteria bacterium
CCGCCGGGCAAGCGCAACAGCACCATTCACCTGCTGTCCGGTGGCGAAAAGGCGCTGACCGCCGTATCCTTGCTTTTCTCGCTGTTTCAACTCAACCCGGCCCCGTTCTGTCTTCTCGACGAGGTCGACGCGCCGCTGGACGACGCCAACGTCGAACGTTACTGCGCCACTCTCAAGTCCCTGTCGGAAAAGACCCAGCTGCTCGTGATCACCCACAACAAGATCACCATGGAAGCCGCCGACGTGCTGATCGGCGTGACCATGTCCGAACCCGGCGTGTCGCGCATCGTGGCGGTGGATGTCGAGCAGGCGGTCGAGATGGCTGCCAGCTGATGGACCTGACGACGGCGCTCATCATCCTCGGAATCGTGGTGCTGGCGGCGGTGTTCGCCGTGTCGTTGTACCGCGACCGGCTGCTGGAGCTGGTGCGCAGCTCCCGCCCGAAGATGGGTTCGCTGGGCGGATCCCTGGTGCGCTCGAGGGATTTCTTCCTGGGCCGCACCGCGGAGCGTTCCGGCGAAGAACCCAGGCTCGGCCGGATCACCGATGCCGAGCAGCTCGACATCCATTTCGAGCCCACCTTCGACGCCTCCGACGAAGTCGATTCCGGGCAGCACGACGACGGCCCTGTGCCGGCCCCGCCGCCGAACGACAAGCCGCAGGCCGCCGGCAGCGTGCGCCAGGTCGATTTCTGGGTGAGGATCCTCGGCGACGAGCCGGTCGAGCGGGACCGCATTCTCGCCATCTACCGCGAGCACGAATACCTGCTTGAACACCCGCACAGCATTCACGGGCGGGCGGTGCCGTCGGGAAAGTGGTGCGACCTGGAGGCCCAACCCGAGTCGGCGAACTTCACCGACGTGGTGATGACCCTGCAGCTTTGCGATCGCACCGGGCCCGTGGACGAGTCGGAACTGCACCGCTTCACCCAGCTGGTGCTGGCCCTGTCGGAAGACCTCGATCGCCAGTTCCGCCTCCAGGGCAGCGTGGAACAGGCCCTCGAGCAGGCGGGGCGGCTGGAGCGCTTCTGCCGGGAGTACGACGTGTTCGCCATCATCAACATCTGCGGTGAGGGCGAGCGTCGGTTTCGCGGGCCGGAAGTGCTGCGCGCGGTGGAAGGCAGCGGCATGCGCTACGGCGACATGAAGGTTTTTCACGGCCCCGATGGCGCCGCTGGCGAACCGTTGTTCAGTCTCGCCAACATGGTCAAGCCGGGAACCTTCGAACTCGACCGGATCAAGGAATTCACCACGCCGGGCCTGACCATGTTCATGAGCGTGCCGCGCTGTCAGAACCCGGCCGACGTGTTCTCCCGCATGGCCTACGTGGCCCGCAAGATCGCCAACCAGCTCGGCGGCGTGATGCTCGATCAGAAGAAGCAGCCGCTGACCGACGCGTCGATCAAGCAGATCCGCCGCCAGGTGGAGGACATGGGCGCGGCGATGGCCGACAAGGGCATCGCGCCGGGCAGCGAGGAGGCGCTGAGGCTGTTCTGATGGCGAAGGATGCCTCGACCCGGATCAGGCGCGAGATGGCCGAACTCGCCGCCGAGATCGAGCGCCACAACTACCTCTACTACGTCAAGGACGCACCGGTAATCCCCGATTCCGAGTTCGACAGGCTGCTCAGGCGGCTGACGGAACTCGAACTCGAGCACCCGGAACTGGCCGCGGCGGACTCGCCGACCCGCCGGGTCGGCGCGCGCGCGGACACCGGCTTTGCAGAGGTGGCCCACGAGATTCCCATGCTGTCGCTGGCCAACGCCTTCGACGACGATGAGGTGGCCGAATTCGACGAGCGCATCCGACGGCGTCTCGAGATCGACGAGATCGAATACGTCGCCGAACCCAAGCTGGACGGCCTCGCCATCAGCGTGCTGTACGAGAAGGGCCGCCTGGTCCGCGGCGCCACGCGCGGCGACGGTCGCAGCGGCGAGGACGTCACCGCCAATGTACGGGTGATCCGATCGATTCCGCTTCGACTGCGCGGTGACGATCTCCCGGAGCGGCTCGAGGTGCGCGGCGAGGTGCTGATGACCCGGCGCGGTTTCGAAAAGCTCAACCGGCAGAGGACGAGGCCGGCGGCAAGCGCTACGCCAACCCGAGGAACGCAGCCGCCGGCAGCCTGCGCCAGCTCGACCCGGCGATCACCGCCTCGCGGCCGCTCGAGTTCTACGCCTACGGCACCGGTGTGTATCGCGGTCCTGCATTGCCGTCGACCCATGCCGCGGTGCTCGACCATCTCGGCGATCTCGGTATCCGCTCCAATCCGCTTAGGCGCGTCGTCACCGGCCTCGAAGGCCTGCTCGACGTGTGGCGGGAACTGCTCGGCACGCGGGACGAGCTGCCTTACGAGATCGACGGCGTGGTCTACAAGGTCAACGACATCGCCCTGCAGGAGCGGCTGGGATTCGTCTCCCGGGCGCCGCGCTGGGCGCTGGCGCACAAGTTCCCGGCGCAAGAGGAGTTGACCACGGTCGAGGCCATCGACGTGCAGGTCGGGCGCACCGGGGCCGTGACCCCGGTGGCGCGCCTGGCGCCGGTGTTCGTCGGCGGTGCGACGGTGTCCAACGCCACGCTGCACAACTACGACGAGATTCGGCGCCTTGATGTGCGCGTCGGCGATACCGTGATCGTGCGCCGCGCGGGCGACGTCATCCCCGAGGTGGTGTCGGTTATCGTCGAACGCCGGCCGAAGGGCAGCGTCCCGTACACATTCCCCGATCGCTGCCCCGTGTGCGGCTCCGATATCGTCTCCGACGAGGGCGGCGTCATCGCGCGCTGCAGCGGCGGGCTGTTCTGCCAGGCGCAGGTGCGCGAGACCATCAAGCACTTCGCGTCGCGCCGCGCGATGGATATCGAGGGGCTGGGCAGCAAGCTGGTGGAGCAATTGGTCGACGGCGGCATGGTGAAGACACCGGCGGACATCTACCGCTTGGACAAGGACATGCTGGTGTCGCTGGAACGCATGGGTGAGAAGTCCGCCGAGAACCTCCTTGCGGGCATTGAAAAGTCGCGCCGCACCACGCTGCCCCGTTTCCTCTACGCGCTGGGCATCCCGCAGATCGGCGAGACCACCGCCGGCCAGCTGGCCGCCCACTTCGGCGATCTCGACGCCATCATGGGCGCGGACGAGGATGAACTGCAGAAAGTGCAGGACATCGGTCCGGTGGTGGCGCACAACGTCGTCGAGTTCTTCGCCCAGCGGCACAATCGCGAGGTCATCAACGCGCTCGTCGGCGACGCCGGCATCACCTGGCCGAAGGTGGAGCGCGTCCAGGCCGACGCGAGGTTCGCGGACAAAACGTTCGTACTGACGGGCTCACTCACCAGCATGACCCGCGCCGAGGCCCGCGACCGGCTGGTAGCGCTGGGGGCGAAGGTGTCGTCCAGCGTATCGGGCAAGACCGACTACGTAGTCGCCGGCGCCGAACCCGGTTCGAAGCTCGACAAGGCCGAACGTCTCGGCGTGGCCGTGATCGATGAAGAGGCGTTGCTGAGGATGCTTGCTTAGGCAGGATTCGATAGCGTCTCTGTAATCGCGCGGACGATTCGTCCTGGCCGTGCCGGCCGATGCAATCGCCTGCAGGCAGGCTCCTACAGCGGCTTCGTTT
>CBFGVH010000187.1:0-3581 GCA_965652415.1 uncultured Gammaproteobacteria bacterium
CGCCGAGCCGACCGCGCCGTAGAACGTCCACGACGTGCAGTAAATCGAGATCGACAGCGTGTAGACCAGAGGCGAGCGCAGCAGCCGGCCGCGGCCGCGCCGCGCCTGCCGGTCGCTCACGAAGGCCAGCGCGAACAGCAGCACCACGTACAGAAGGGCCGTGACGACGACGAAGTTTGCGGTGAGCATCGGCGGCGGCGAAGGGCGGGTTCACCGTCCGTCGCGTGGCGGCGTGCGGGCAAAGACGATTGCTCCCGCGATCAATGCCAGCCACACACCGAACACGTACAACACCGGCAATGGGATGCCGAACACGAGCACGTCCTTGTTGAAGATCCACACAAGCGGCGGCATCAGCAGGGCGATACCGCCGTACACGAGCAGCAGGGCGAGGCCGGTGGGATTCTTCGACGCCATCGCGGATTCGCCCGGCCGCAGGCAGGGTCTGTCAGCCGTCGACCCGCTGCGCCCGTGGCCCGGCCAGCCGGCGGACCCGGTCGAGGACGTCGCGGTTGGAGAACGGCTTGGTGACGAACACGTCGGCTCCGAGACCGAGGGCGGTGGCGCGGTCGCGCTCCTGGCCCTTCGCGGTGAGCATGAGCACCGGGATCGACGCCAGTACGCTGTCCGCCTTGAGCGACTTGAGCACCTCGAAGCCGTTGCAGTTGGGCATCATGACGTCGAGGATGACGACGTCCGGCATGTGCCGGCGCACGGCGTCGAGCACTTCGCGCCCGTCGGTGACCGCGCGCACCTCGTAGCCTTCAAGGTCGAGGATGAAGCGGAGCGATTCGACGATATGCGGCTCGTCTTCGGCGATGAGTACGCGCTGCGGCAAGGGGCGACCCCACTTGTAGTGATAATGATCGGCCGTTCGTGGCGTGGTTATGCGTCTAATCTACCAGCAACACCGTCGCCGTTGAACCCGCCGCCCGCGGCCAGCGAGATTGCCGGCGCCTGGCGATGCTGGCAGCCGGCGCGCGTGCACAGCCGGCAGGTGGGGCCGACGGGTACCGCGGCGCCGTCGACCCCGGGGTCGATGCCGTCTGCATATACCGTGCGGTCGGCATGCAGTGCATCGCAGGCCAGCATGATGGAAAACATCGGCGGCCTGTCGTTGAACGCGGTGGAGCGCTTCGTCACCGTGCGCGACACCATGAGGAAGCGGCGGCCGGATTCGAACTCGGCCAGCTGCCTGACCACGCGAAAGGGCACCTGGAAGGCGGCGAACACGTTCCAAAGCGGACAGGCGTGGCCGTAGCGCGGCAGGGGGAAGCCGTACAGGGGAAAGCGCTTGGATACGTGGCCCGAGGGGTCGGCGCGCAGGAAGGCGAAGGGGATGCCCTCGGCGTCGGGATTTCGCAACGTGACCAGGCGGTGGCACACCTGTTCGTATCCCGCCTGGTACCGCTGCCGCAGTACCTCGATGTCGTAGCGGCAGCACTCGGCATCGTCAAGGAACGCATGATAGGGGAGTAGTGCGGCGGCGGCGATGTACGACGCCAGGGCGCGGCGGGCCCGGGTCCGTGCCTCCGGCGACGACAGCCGCGGATCGGTACCGACGTCCTCGAGCAGGGTGCCGAATGCCTGCTCTGCGGCGACGCGCAGCGCCTGGAAACGCCGCGTGGTCGACAGCGCGCCGGGGGCGAAGAGGAGGCGGCGGTCTTCCGCGTCGAAGCGGCACTGGTTGCGCAAGTCGACGTCGCGGCGGTTGTCGCCAATGGCGCCGACAGTGATGCCGTGCCGTTGCTCGAGGTATCGCTCGACGGCACCCTCGAGCGGGCCGCCGCGGGCGTCGAGTTCGCGCCTGAGATCCTCGCCGGCCGCTTCCAGGTCGGGGAACCAGTTGCGATGGGCGATGATGAAGTCGTCGACTTCCTCCGCCGCCGACAGCGAACGGTGCGTCGCCTCGCCCTGGTCGAAATGGGAAACCAGGTGCTGCGCGGCCTCGCTCAAGAGCGTGCTCTCGGTGTAGATGGTGCGCTCGAATCGCCGCCGGGCGCTATCGTCGAGGTTCTCGATTTCGCCGACGATCTCGGCGCTGGAGCGGATCGCGGTGATATGCGTGAGCATGCGGTGCACCGCCTCGGCGAGCAGGGGATCCCGGCCCAGCCGATCGCTCAGCATCGCCACCGTGTCGTTGTTGTCCAGGTAGGCCCGGTACACGCGCAGCACCGCGCGTGCCCAGTCGGGATGCCGCGCCACCACTTCGTCGGCGAATGCCGGGTCGAGTTCGAGCTGGCGGAACAGCGGGTCGGCGGGCAACTCGCGAAGATCGTCGGACAACCGCCGCTCGACCGCGCCGGTGAGCGCATCGACATCGAGTTCGAGCTCCCGGGCCAGGCGCGCCAGAAGCGCGCCGCCAACCGCCCGCTTGTTGGCCTCGATCAGGTTCAGGTACGACGGCGAGATGCCCGCGCGCCGCGCCATGTCCGCCTGGGTGGCTCCCAACGCGCGCCGGCGCTCGCGGATGCGGTAACCGATGGCAGATGTGGGCATGGTTCGATCCGGGAATGCAGTACGATCGGCTATGTCAATCTTTTACTAAATCGGCCTTGGTCGAGTTCAAAACTTTACAGAATTATACAAGTAATAACAATCTATTATTGATGAGATTCACAAATACTTCCTACACTGGCATCGTCGTTTTACCCGACGAACGCGGATTGCGCGGGCGCCGCCGGGTCCGAGGCGGCGCTTTCGAACGATCCAACGATTACTCGACAGGAGGAACACGAACCCATGAGTGACACCAGATTCACCCGCCGCGGCGTGCTCAAGGGCGGCGTAGCGCTCGGTGCGGCCGGGATCGCGCCCGGCTTCTTCGTCCGCAATGCCTGGGCCCAGGACTTCGTCAACAACCCCGGCAACGGCTCGACCGTCACCTTCGGCTTCAACGTGCCCCAGACGGGTCCGTACGCCGACGAGGGCGCCGACGAACTGCGCGCCTACCAGCTCGCCGTCAAGCACATCAACGGCGAAGGCGACGGCGGCATGCTCAACACCATGCAGCCGCTGGCGCTGAAGGGCAACGGCGTGCTCGGCAAGAAGGTCGAGTACGTCACCGGCGACACCCAGACCAAGTCCGACGCCGCGCGCGCCTCGGCCAAGCGCATGATCGAAAAGGACGGCGCCATCATGATCACCGGCGGCTCCTCCTCCGGCGTTGCCGTCGCGGTGCAGTCGCTGTGCCACGAGGCCGGCATCGTTTTCATGTCCGGCCTGACGCACTCGAACGACACCACCGGCAAGGACAAGCGCAAGTACGGCTTTCGCCACTTTTTCAACGCCTACATGTCGGGGCAGGCCCTGGCGCCGGTGCTGGAGAAGGAATACGGCACCGACCGCGTCGCCTATCACCTGACCGCCGACTACACCTGGGGCTGGACCCAGGAGGAGTCGATCAAGAACTCGACCGAGGCGCTCGGCTGGAATACCGCCGCGGCGGTGCGCACGCCGCTCGGCGCCGGCGATTTTTCCCAGTACATCACGCCGGTCCTGAACTCCGGGGCGGACGTGCTGATCCTCAACCACTACGGCAAGGACATGGTCAACTCGCTGACCCAGGCCGTGCAGTTCGG
>CBFGVH010000188.1:0-3413 GCA_965652415.1 uncultured Gammaproteobacteria bacterium
GTTGGGCGCGATGGGACGGGACTCGCCGTAGCTGCGCACCACCAGCCGCTCGGCCGGCACGCCGGCGCGGGTGAGGTGTTCGACCACCGAGATGGCGCGGCGCTGACCGAGCCGGTGGTTGTACTCGTCGGTGCCGCGGGCGTCGGTGTGCCCGGCAACCTCGAAGCGCCGGTCGGGAGCCTGCATGATGCGAGCGGCCGCGCGGTCGAGGGCGCCCCGCGCGGCGGCGGTCAGCACCGCCGAATCGTATTCGAAGTAGGTGTGGTCGAGCCGCTCGATGATCTCGCAGCCCTTGTGGTCCACGACCGCGCCTGGAGGGGTGCCCGGGCAGGCATCCTCGCTGTCGGCGACGCCGTCGCCGTCGCTGTCGACAAATGCCGGCGCCGGCGCGGGCATTGCGACCGCATCGGCCGGCGGCTGCTTGGCGCTGGACACGCAGCCGGCCAAAAGCAGAGCGGCAAGCGCTGCCGGCAGAGCGGTACGTGCATTGAACGACGGATTCGACGGCATGGGGCCTCCCTTCGGGTTACTGGTGTTGTGGAGCGGAATTTGAGCATACCGGGCAGCGGTTGGTCATTGCCAACCTGTCATCGACCTCGCGGCCGTCCTTGCTCGCGCCGGCGGATGAAGGCCCCGAGCGCTCAAGGACCTTCAGCGGCTGCCCGGGTATCGGTTCCCGGTCGGGGTAGTGGCCATTGACCAGGCGCAGTTCGTCGATGGTGCCGGCCCAGGAACGGGCAAGCGAGGCGTAGTCTTCGCCCGGTCGCGCGCGTACGACGCGAATCACGCGTTCGGCAGCGACCTCCCGTTCCTCCGCATCCAGCGTCCTGACCGAACTGACGACGGCGTCGAACTCCGGCAGTGCCCGGGACCCGTCAGCCACCACCGCGAACACCAGCACCCGGCCGTGGAATACGGCTGCCACGCGACTCTCGCGGCGGCCGAATGGCGTCTCGAGCACGGCGGTGGTTTCGGCGGCGGCGAGATCGCCGACCCGGAATGGCCGAATTTCGCCGCCGCCGGGAAACTCGGCCTCGAGGTAGGCAGCCGGAGACCGGTGGCCGCCCGCATCGTCGAGCACGAGTTGGATGATGGCGTCCCGTCCGGGAGCAACCGAGAGCAGTCGGCTGGGCCGGTTCTCGCTCTGCCAGCCCTCGGGCAGGGCCACGTGAAGGTCGAGATCCACGTGCAGGAAGCGGCCGTCGCGCAGCATGCCCTGCTGCCGGGCGTGACCATAGACGAGCCCGTCGATCCGCTCGAGGTACGGGTCGTCGTTCGGGCGAAAAGGCTCCGGCAAACTCTCGCCGGCTGCCGCCGCCACCGCGCGCAGGCGCCGCTCGGCGCCCGGGTGGGTGGCGAGCAGGCCATGGTAGGCGCTGGGGCGGCGACCTTCGTCGCGGGCATGGCGAATCTCGAACAACTCCTGGGCGCCGAGCGTGGCGATCACGTCGCTCATCGCCGCCGGATCGTAGCCGCTCGCGGCCAGGTAGCGTGCGCCGAGGCGATCGGCCTCCAGCTCGTGGCGCCGTCCGTAGCCGTTCAGAAGGACCGTGCCGAGCACGTTGGACATGTCGCCGATGGTGCCGCTGCCGGTCGCCGACGCCGCCGCCGACCCGATCAGGCCGACCACGATGCCGCGACTGTACTGGCGCACGCCGTGGCGGGCGCTGACGTGGCCGATCTCGTGTCCGAGCACGCCCGCGAGCTGGTCCTCGGTGCGAAGATGCGCGAGCAGGCCCCGGGTCACGTAGACGAAGCCGCCCGGCAGCGCGAAGGCGTTGACCTCCGGGGAGTCGAGCACGAAGAAGTGCCATACCAGGTGGTCGCGGTGGCTGTTGGCCCCGAGCCGCTGCCCGACCTCGTCGACGTAGGCGGCCAGCTCCGGGTCGCGGTACAACGGATATTGACCGAGGACGTCCTCGTGGAACTGCGCGCCGGCCTCGATCTCCTGCTCCTCGGAGAACAGGACGAAGTCCGGAAGACCGGTCACCGGGTTGTATGCACATCCGGCGAGTAAGGCCGCCGCCAGGACGACGCCGCGCATGACGCTTCAGTCGAGAATCCGCTCGCCGGCGAACAGCTGTTCGTAGCGCTCGCGCTCGCGCACCACGACGTACCGGTCGCCGTCGACCATCACCTCCGCCGGGCGCGGCCGGGAGTTGTAGTTGGAACTCATCACGTGTCCGTAGGCGCCGGCCGAGCGCACCGCCAGGATGCTGCCCTCGGCGATGGCGAGACTGCGTTCCTTGCCGAGAAAGTCCGCCGACTCGCACACCGGGCCGACCACGTCGTAGACGGCCTCGGGGAGCGACGGCTGCCTCGCGACTGGCAGGATCTCCTGCCAGGCCTGGTACAGCGCCGGTCGCAGAAGGTCGTTCATGGCGCCGTCGACGACGGCGAAATTGCGCGCGGCACCGTGCTTGAGGTACTCCACGCGAGTCAGGAACACGCCGGCGTTGGCGGTGATCACCCGCCCGGGCTCGATGGTGACTGGCAACGTGCAGCCGTGCGTGTCGAGGCACGCCACCAGTTCCCGGGTGTAGTCGACGGGGTGCGGCGGCGATTCGTCGCGGTAGCGCACGCCGAGTCCGCCGCCGAGGTCCAGGTGCCGAATGACGATGCCCTCCGCGGCAAGGCGGTCGACGAACTCGAGCACGCGGGTGAAGGCGTCCACGAACGGCGCCATGGAGGTCAGCTGCGAGCCGATATGGCATGCCACCGCGGCGACTTCCACGTGCGGCGAAGCGGCGGCCTCGCGGTAGACCGCGAGCGCCTCGTCGACGGGGATTCCGAACTTGTTTTCCTTAAGGCCCGTGGAAATGTATGGATGGGTCCGCGCATCGACGTCGGGGTTGATGCGCACGGAGAGCCGGGCGCGCGTGCGGTGAGCGGCGGCGATCTCGACGATGCGCGCCAGTTCGGCGCGCGACTCGATGTTGAAGCCGCCAATGCCAACCTCGAGCGCGCGGGCGATCTCGTCGCGACTCTTGCCGACGCCCGAGAACACGATGCTGCCGGCGGACCCGCCGGCAGCCAGTACCCGCTCGAGTTCACCCCGCGAGACGATGTCGAAGCCCGAACCCAGGCGTGCGAACAGGTTCAGGACGGCGAGGTTGGAGTTGGCCTTGACCGCGTAGCAGATGGTATGGGGGTAGTCGCCGAAGGCGTCATCGAAGGCATGCCAGTGACGTTCCAGCGTGGCGCGCGAGTAGACGTAGCAGGGCGTGCCGACGGCGGCGGCAATGTCCTGGAGGGAAACGTCTTCGGCGTGGTAGACGCTGGAGCGGTACTCGAAATGATCCACCGCGAAGGGCCGCGCTCGCCTGCTCCCGCCCGGGGCGACTCAGGACGACGGCGCGGTGCCGTCCGCGGGCGCGGCCTCGGACTCGCCGCCACCCTCGGCCGGCATCGCC
>CBFGVH010000189.1:0-3280 GCA_965652415.1 uncultured Gammaproteobacteria bacterium
TCCACCTTCACTCCGCCGTCGACCTCGAGGCGGATGTCGCGGCCGCTGGCGTCGATCAGGGCGCGCGCCTCGGCGATCTTGTCGAGGACGTAGTCGATGAAACCCTGGCCGCCGAAGCCCGGGTTGACGGACATCAGCAGCACCATGTCGATGCGGTCGATGACGTGCTTGAGGTATGTCAGCGGGGTGGCCGGGTTGAACACCAGTCCGGGGCGGCAGCCCTCGTCGCGGATCAGCTGCAGCGTGCGGTCGACGTGTTCGCTGGCCTCGGGATGGAAGGTGATGTACGTCGCCCCGGCGCGGGCGAAGTCGGGCACGATCCGGTCCACCGGCTTGACCATGAGGTGCACGTCGATGGGGGCGGTGACGCCGTGCCTGCGCAGGGCCTCGCACACCAGCGGGCCGATGGTGAGGTTGGGGACGTAGTGATTGTCCATGACGTCGAAGTGCACCATGTCGGCGCCGGCGGCGAGCACGTCGTCGACGTCGGCGCCCAGGCGGGCGAAATCGGCCGACAGGATCGACGGCGCGATCACGAAATCCATCATCGGTGGCTCCTCGTACCGGTATTGGGGGAATTGGCGAGAACGAACGGCATTGTAAACCGTCGCCGGCGCCGCCGCCCGATTCGCCGTCGCCCGGGGCCGCTTCAGGCCTGGTTGGCGATACCGTGGGGGACGTGGCCGGTGGGCACGTGCACGCGGGTCGAGTCGCAGTGGCCTTCCTGGTCGTCGAAGAAGATGTCGGCGCCGAAGGTCTCGAGGAAACGGCCCTTGGGCAGGCCGCCGAGGAACACCGCTTCGTCGATTCGAATCTGCCAGGCCCTCAGGGTGCGGATCACCCGCTCGTGGGCCGGCGCCGCGCGGGCGGTGATGAGTGCCGTGCGAATCGGCGAGGACGCGGCGGGGAACTCTGACTGGATGGCGTGCAGCGCCGCCAGCACGTCCTTGAACGGGCCGCCCGGCAGCGGGGTGTGGGCGGCGCTGCGCTCGCTCTCGGCGAACTCGGCCAGACCCTTCTCGCGGTACACCCGCTCGGCCTCGTCGGCGAACAGTACGGCGTCGCCGTCGAAGGCGATGCGCAGCTCGTCGCCCTCGTTCCTGCCCGCCTTCGACGGCAGGATGGTGGCCGCGGCGATGCCGGCATCGAGAGCGTTGGCCACGTCCACCGGGTCGGCGGACAGGAACAGGTTGGCGTTGAACGGCGACACGTAGCGGTACGGGCTCTCGCCTCCGGAGAAGGCGGCGCGCGAGATGTCGAGCTCGTAGTGGTTGATGGAATTGAAGATGCGAAGGCCGGTGTCCGCGCTGTTGCGCGAGATGAGCACGACCTCGACCCGGCGGCGACCCTCCAGCCGGGCGTTGAGCGCCAGCAGCTTGCGCACCAGGGGAAAGGCGACCCCGGGTTCGAGCAACTCGTTCTCGTGCTCGATCTGGTAGCGGCAGTACTCGTCGACACCGCGCTCGACGAACACGCGGTGGCTTTCCTCGAGGTCGAACAGCGCCCGCGAGGAGATCGCCACGATCAGGGGATTCTGCTCGACTGCCATGGCTGCATTCTATCCCGCCGGGCGGCGGCCACCAACACCGGCAGCGGCGCGCGAAATGGGACTCGCCAATTGAATTGTGTACACTTGCAGCGGCATTTTCCGGCATGTCCGGATACTCCCGTCGAATCAACCCATAGCCGGCGAGTCCCCCGATGCAACACCTGGAACAGTCGGAAATACAGGACCTCGTGCTCGCCGCGCTCGAGGAAGGATTCGAGAACGAGCTGGCGCGGCTCGTCGGCGGCATGCACCCGGCCGATATCGCCGACCTGCTCGAGGGCCTGACGCCGGAGCAGCGGCCGCCGGTGTGGCGGGTGGTCGACGTCGCCAAGCGCGGCGAGGTGCTGGTCGAGATCGCCGAGGGCGTCGGCCGCGACCTGATCGAGGACATGGAACCGGCCGAGCTGTCGCGCGCGGTGCGCATGCTCGACATGGACGACATCGCCGACGTCATCCCGCTGCTGCCCGACGCGGTCATCGCCGACATCCTCTACACCGTCGACAAGGAGTCGCGGCACGAGCTCGACGCGCTGATCTCCTACCCGGAGGATACCGCCGGCGGCCTGATGAACGTGGACACGGTGACCGCCCGCGACGACATCTCGCTGGCGGTGGTGCAGCGCTACCTGAGGTTGAAGGGCGAACTGCCGGAGTACACCGACAAGCTGTTCGTGGTCGACCGCCAGAATCGGCTCACCGGCACAATTTACCTGGCGACCATTCTCACGCACGACGGCGAGGAGCGCGTCGGAGACGTATCCGAGAGAGCCTCGATCACGTTCAAACCCCTAACTCCGAGCAGCGACGTTGCCGACGCCTTCCAGCGCTACAACCTGATCTCGGCGGCGGTGGTGGACGACGACAGCCGTCTGCTCGGCCGCATCACCATCGACGACGTGGTCGACGTCATCCAGGAGAATGCCGACCGCAACCTGATGATGCGTGCCGGTCTCGACGAGGAGGACGACATCTTCCAGCCGGTGCTCGAGAGCACCCGCAAGCGCTCGCTGTGGCTCGCGGTGAACCTGGTCACGGCATTCACGGCGGCATTCGTGATCAGCCTGTTCGAGAACACCATCGAGAAGATGGTGGCCCTCGCCGTGCTGATGCCCATCATTGCCAGCATGGGCGGCAATGCCGGCATTCAGACCCTGACCATGGTGATTCGCGGGCTTGCCACCAAGACCATCAGCCGCGCCAACGGCATGTACATCCTCAAGCGCGAATTCATGGTCGGCAGCCTGAACGGCCTCATCTGGGGAACGCTCGTGGCCACGGTGGCGGCAACGTGGTTCCAGAGCATCGAACTCGGCCTGGTGATCGCCGCCGCGATGTTCATCAACCTGGCCAACGCCGCCGTTTGCGGCGTGCTGCTGCCCATGCTGCTCGAGAAGCTCGACATCGACCCGGCACTCGCCGGCGGCGTCGCCCTGACCACCATGACCGACGTCATCGGCTTCTTCTCGATCCTGGGCCTGGCGACGCTGTTCCTGCTGTAGCGCCGCGGGGCCCGCTGAAGCTCACCATCAGACGCCACGCAGAAGAAAAGCGAATCGCCTGCAAGACAGGGGTCTACAGTCCGTAGGGTAGGCTTCAGCCCACCGATCGCCTGATCCTGAACGGCTTGCGATGGTGGGCTGAAGCCCACCCCGCTCGAGCACCCCGGCAACCTCGCTCATGCGCTCCACCACAATGCCCTGCGAGATGAGCAGCGACTTGATCCGCGCCCGG
>CBFGVH010000190.1:0-3263 GCA_965652415.1 uncultured Gammaproteobacteria bacterium
CAGGGACCGGCCGGGCCTGCAAGCATGAACCTGGCAGACTCCTAAGCGCCCGCCGCCGCCGGCACCTCGCGCACGATCTCTCGATCGTCGATCGGCCAGTGCAACACGGCCGCCAGGACGCCCAGGGCGATTGCGCCGATCCAGACCGGGCCGTACGACTGCGTCTCGTCGAACACCCACCCGCCCAGCCACACGCCGAGGAACGAGCCGACCTGGTGGCCGAAGAACACGAACCCGAACAGGGTGGCGATGTAGCGGACCCCGAAGACCTGTGACAGGACGCCGTTGGTCAGCGGGACCGTACCCAGCCACAATAACCCCATCGCCACGGCGAAGACGTAGACCGTCACCGGCGACAGCGGCAGCGAGATGAACCCGGCAATGATCGCGGCCCGTGCGAGGTAGATCAGCGACAACAGGTTCTTGGGGCGGTACCTGCCCCCGAGGTACCCGCAGGCGTAGGTGCCGGCGATGTTGGCCAGCGCGATCAAGGCCAGCGCCGCGACCGCGTGGTTCGCGCCGAGTCCCATGTCGCGCAGGTACGCGGGCAGGTGCGTGGCGATGAAGGCGAGCTGGAAGCCGCAAGCGAGAAAGCCCAGGTTCAGCAGCCAGAACCCGCGGTGGCCAAACGCCTCGCGGATGGCGGCGGTCATCGATTGTGGCGGTGACGGGCGCTCGGCGGCGGTGTTGTCGGCGAGTGCGAATGCCAGCGGCGACACCACCACGAAGGCGACGGCGAATATCACCAGTGCCGCGGCCCAGCCGGAAATTCCGATCAACCCGTGGGCCAGCGGAACGACGAGAAACTGGCCGAGTCCGGCAATGGCCCCCGCCACCCCCAGCGCCCAACTCCGCCGCACGGGATCGAACAGCCGGCTGAGCGCGCCGTAGACCACGCCGAATGCCGTTCCCGACAGGGCGAGCCCGATGAGCAGGCCGGCGCCGAGGTTCAGCGTCGCTGGAGTGGCGGCGACGGACATCAGGTACAGGCCCGCCGCGTACACCACGCTCGCGACCAGGATCACTCGCGCCGAGCCGAAGCGGTCGGCAATCATGCCCGTGAATGGCTGTGCCAGTCCCCATACCAGGTTCTGCATCGCCACGGCGAAGCCGAACGCCTCGCGCGAGAAACCGCGGTCGGCTGTCATCGGCAGCAGGAACAGGCCCTGCATGTGGCGGCTGCCAAGGGCGAGGCCCATGACGATGCCGGCGCAGGTGACCAGCAGCAGTGCGCGGCGCCTGTTCATTCCGGCTGCGCCTGGGCCAGGATGACGGTCGGCCGCCGGAATCGGGCTCGCTCGCCCCGCCCGTTCCCGGTGAGTGCGCCGGGGTCGGCCAACACCGTGCAGTCGCCGTGCGCGATGTCGAAGCGCAGGGCTCGCGATCGTGACCATCTTCCGTACCTGCGCGTGGCAGGGCGAGCGGCGGTGAAGACGGTGAGCTGGGCGCCGTTGAACGAACTCAGGAACGCACGGCGCGCGTTCTGTAGCAGGCAACGCTGGCCTTGCGACAGGACGATGTCGTCGCTGTTGCCGTCGTGGGTAATCCAGGCCGTGCCGCCGAGGCAGTGGATCCGGACCGGCCCCGGGACCGTCATCACCACCAGGGAACGCGCGCTCATCCGCAGGTGCGCCAGCTCCTCGGCGCCGACGGCGGCGGTGACAGATGCATTCATATATGTCATGTGATTCACTCATTGTGATCAGCGAGATCTCGCATTAGAATCTCGAGAAAATGCCGTCTCAAGCGAGATTTTTGATCTGTTTGCATGACTGTTTGGAATGCCAAGTGATCTCCTTCAGTTGCCGCCCCTTGACCAGGTTCGGGGATTTGTCGCGGTTGCCCGGCGCCTGAGCATCTCGCGTGCCGCCGAGGATCTGTGCGTGACCCAGTCGGCGGTCAGCAAGCAGATTCGCATCCTCGAGGAGTATCTCGGCACGCGCCTTTTGGTGCGCCGGCACCGGGCCGTCGAGCTGACCCGCGACGGCGAGCGCTTCTTCCAGCGCATGGAGGTCTGCTTCCGGCAGATGCTCGACGCCACCGAGATGGTGCGTGGTTCGCGGGAGCGGCGCGCGGTCACGATCACGACGACGATCGGCGTGGCCTCGCTGTGGCTGCTGCCGCGCCTGACCCGGTTCCAGCGGCAACATCCGGACGTCGACGTGCGCGTAGCCGCCGACAACAAGATCGTCGACGTCTCCGCCGAGGGCGTCGAGCTGGCCATCCGCTACTGCCCGCTCGACCGTGCGCCGCCCGGTGCGACGCGGTTGTTCGGCGAGGTCATCGCCCCGGTCGCGCATCCGTCGCTGGCCAGCGACGGTATCGACTCGGCCGAGGCGCTGGCACGATTCACGTTACTTGAATACGACGACGCCGGCCGGCCGTGGCTGCGCTGGGCCGATTGGCTGAGCGCGGCCGGCCTGGCGAACCACCCGCCAAAGAGCGTTCTGCACTACAACCAGTACGACCAGGTGATCCAGGCCGCGATCGCCGGCCAGGGGATCGCCCTGGGACGCCTGGCATTGGTCCGGCCGATGCTCGACGAAGGACGCCTCGCGATCGTTCGCACCGGCGGCGACGCCCGCGCCAGCGACTACGCCTACTGGCTGATTCGCGGCGAGCGACTGTCGGAGCCGGCCGCGCGCTTCGCTGTCTGGGTCGAGGCCGAGGCGGTCAGGTCGTCGTCCGAGCTGGTTTCAGGTGCGGCGTCGGGTTCCGGCTCGGCCGGTGCGACATGATGATTCGCTCATACCGCGAATCCGACAACGATGCGGTGATCGCATTGTCCCTGCGCGCCTGGGCGCCTGTGTTCGTTTCGCTTGAGCAGGTCATGGACCCGGACGTGTACGACTCGTTCTATCCCGACGGCTGGCGCGAGCACCAGCGCGACGCCGTTCGGGCCGCTCTCGGCAACCAGGACGCCTGGGTGGCGGAGGAGGACGGCGTCGTCATCGGCTTCGCCTCAGTGGTGCTGCACGCGGACGATGGCCTCGGCGAAATCCACATGATCGCCGTCGACCCCGATCACCAGAAGCGGGGCATTGGTTCGGCACTGACCCGGCATGCGCTGGCATGGATGCGCGAGGCAGGAATGTCGGTGGCGATGGTCGAAACCGGCGGCGATCCCGGCCACGATGCCGCACGCCGCACCTACGAGCGGACGGGGTTCGGGCTCCTGCCGATCGCGCGCTATTTCAGGAAGCTTTGACCTCCGCCTTTCGTTGCTCGCACCAATTCGGGAACGCATCAATTCGGTCAATTCG
>CBFGVH010000191.1:0-2991 GCA_965652415.1 uncultured Gammaproteobacteria bacterium
GTCAAGGGCGGGCATGTTCTCACCGCCGAGACCTGGCAACAACTCGAGCCCCGGCTCGGACCGGCCGACATCCAGGTCGCCGAGGACCTGTTCATCGCCCCGACCCGGCCCGAGGACCGGCACGGCGCGATGTTGTACACCAATCACTCGTGCGACCCAAACATCGCTATCGCCGGACAGATCGTGTTCGTTGCCATGCGGGAGATCGGCCCGGGAGAGGAGCTGACCCACGACTGGGCAACCACGGACGACCTCGACTACACGATGACCTGCCGCTGCGGCAGCGAGGTATGTCGCGGCACCATTACCGGGCGCGACTGGATGAAGCCGGAGCTGCAGCAAAAGTACCGGGGGTGGTTTTGCTGGTTCCTTCAGAGGAAAATAGACTGCCTGTCGTCCTCCGGCTCGCCCGGGTCGCCGTGACGGCTCCAGGTACCCAACCAGACACGGAGATACCCCGACAATGGAATGCGCATCGCTTGAGGAAGTACGCCGGAACATCGACCGCATCGACGGGCAGATCGTCGCCCTGCTCGCCGAGCGCGGCACGTTCGTCAAGCAGGCGGCGCGACTGAAGATGTCGCGCGAGCAGGTCGTGGACCGGGAACGGATCGAGAGCATCGTCGCCCGCGTCGTGGCGTTGTCGCGCGAGCTCGGCGCCTGGCCCGAAGTCACCGAACGGGTCTATCGCGAGATGATCGCCGCGTACATCGACGCCGAGACCGCGGAACACATCGCCCTGCACGAGGGTTGCACCGGGCCATGATCGGCGGCCGAAGGCGCGCGCCTCAGACTGCGTCCGATCGATGAGTGCAGGCGATACATACCGGATCTCGAGGCTCCACAAGGGCGATATCGACCTGATGCAGGGCGTGCTCGATCTGTTCGGTGAGGTCTTCGACGAGCACGACACCTATGCGGGAGCGAGACCGGATCAGGACTACCTCGAGCGGCTGCTCGGCGGCGACGTCTTCGTGGCACTGGCGGCGCTCGTGCACGGCAGGGTCGTCGGCGCACTGGCCGCGTACGTGCTGCCGAAATTCGAACAGCCGCGCGGCGAGCTGTACATCTACGATCTCGCGGTCGACGCCGCGTATCGGCGCCGCGGGATCGCCACGGCATTGATTGGCGAAGCGCGGGCGATTGCGGCCGAGCGCGGATGCCACGTGGTCTTCGTGCAGGCCGACCACGGCGACGACCCGGCCATCAGCCTTTACACGAAGCTAGGCCGCCGGGAGGATGTCCTTCACTTCGACATCCCGGTCGAAAAGTAAAGGGCCCCGGCCGCGTCGGCCGGGGCCCCGGGGTGCGACAACTCTCCCGCCTCAGCCGAAGGCATTCCGCCTGCCGTGAGCGCTGCCGGTAGCAAATCGCCCGCGCACCGCCCAGGCGCCGTCACCGATCAGCACGTGAGCGATGCTCGCCGCGATCAGGAACGCGGGATACTCCCAGCCGCCGCCGGCGTTGGTGAACAGCCAGCCGTTGCCGACGTGGGTGTACATCGCGGTCGCCATCACCGGAACCAGCGCCAGCGACACGTGGCGACCGTGAAAGCCGGCGACGATCGCGATCCCCCCCGCAAGCTCCGCCAGGAACACCGGCCAGGCCATGAATCCCGGCAGGCCCTGGCCCTCGAGCCACGTGGCGAATCCGGGCAGGGTGAACACGAACCACTTCAGCAGCGCGTGGGAGATCCACATCAGGCCCAGCGCAATGCGTAGCACAAACGCGCCGTATTCGGCCGGATCCGCCGCGGGAAGTCGCGCGTTCATCGGTCTGCTCCCTCGAGCGGGTAGCCCGAATCCTGCCAGTCCTGCTTGCCGTCCACGTACTGGTAGACCTGCCGGTAACCCATCGCCTCCAGCGTCCCGGCCGCTACCTCGGAATTGCGGCACTGCCGGCTCGCGCAGTAGACGACGATTGGTGCGTCCTTGTCCGGGAGGTCGGCGCCGGCGCGCGCGCTGATCTCGTCGTGCGGAATGTTGATGGCGCCGGGAAGGTGCCCGAGGTCGAAGTGACGCCGGGGCAGGGCCTCGACCAGCACGGTGGGAATGCCGGAGTCGATCCGCCGCCTCAATTCGTCTGTGGAAATGGTAGTCATGTCTGTTCTCCGTGGATGGTTGTTTGAAAGAGGTTGCAATTGCAACCAGAATTTATAGTAGGGCAGCCTGGTTGCAATTGCAACCTTATTCTCCTAAGATTCTTCCATGAACAGCAAACTGCCCGGCAGGCCCGCCATCGACACCTGGGCGCGGCTGGCCCGTGCCTACCTGGCACTGCACGGCCGGATCGAGGCCGGCCTGAAGGCCGAGGGTCTGCCCCCGCTCGCCTGGTACGACGTGCTCATCGAGGTGCACCGCGCCCGCGAGGCGGGTATTCGCCAGTTCGAGATCGGAAAGAAGACCCTGCTCACCAAGTACAATCTCTCCCGCCTGCTCGACCGCCTGGAGCGCGAGAATCTCCTAAAGCGCCAGGTCTGCGCCGAGGACGGGCGCGGCAACGTGGTGGTGATCACTCCGGAGGGAACGGAACTCCTGCGGAGAATGTGGGCCGTTTACGGCGGCGAGATCCAGGTCGGGCTGGAAGCGGCGTTGACGCCCCGCCAACTCGCGACGCTGGGGAGCCTGCTCGGCAGGCTCCTGGATTCGCTGAACGAGGAGATTCTTTGATCGGGGTAATGGCGAGGGCGCGGGCCGCTCCAGGCGCCGTGCGAGGCGGTCAGCGACGATCGACGGTTGCGGTCGGCAGCTGCGCTGGCGGTGCAGTCGAATCGCGAGGTCGCAACAGTTCAAACACCCGATCCGCGGGCAACGGTTCGCCGTAGTTGATCCCCTGTGCCTCGTCGAAGAGTTCCCTGTCAAGAAGCGCAGCCTCGGCTCCTGACTGTACCCCCTTGGCCACGACGGCCGGCCCCAGTGCACGTGCGATTGCGGCGACGCCCTCCAGCAGCTTTCGGTGTGCGTCGCTTTCGCCTGTGGAGCGCACGAGCCG
>CBFGVH010000192.1:0-2948 GCA_965652415.1 uncultured Gammaproteobacteria bacterium
TCGAGGCAGTAGGTCGCGCCGACGCACGGCCGTATCTCGTGCTCGCGCCCTTCGGCGACCTTGCGCGCGATGTGCGGCTCGGCGATGTGGGCGCGGGTCATGCCGACCATGTCGAGCTTGCCCGCGGCGACGGCGTGGCGGGCGGTGGCGACGTCGGCGATGCGCGCGGCGTGAAACACCGGGAACCCCGTCGCCGCGCGCACCTCGCCGGCGAAGTCAAGATGCGGCGCGGCCGGCGTTCCCTGCACCGGGATGACGTCGCTCAGCGCCGCGTCGGTGTCGATGTGGCCGCGGATGACGTTGAGGAAATCCACCTGGCCGCTCGCGACCAGTCGGCGTGCGATGGCGATGCCGTCCTCGCGCGTCAACCCGATGTCCCACTGCTCGTCGGCGACCATGCGGGCGCCGACGATGAACGCGGGTCCGACCGCGGCACGGATCGCGTCCAGCACCATGAACGTGAATCGCAGGCGGTTATCGAGGTCGCCGCCGTAGACGTCGTCGCGGAGGTTGGTGGCGGGCGACCAGAACTGGTCGATGAGGTGGCCGTACATCTCGAGCTCGATGCCGTCGAGGCCGGCCGCCTGCATGCGCTCGGCGGCCGACGCGTAATCAGCGGCGATGCGTTCGAGGTCCCACTCTTCGGCCGCCTTGGGAAAGGCCCGGTGGGCCGGCTCGCGCACCGCCGACGGCGCCAGCACCGGCAGCCAGTCGCCCGCGTTCCACACCGTGCGCCGACCGAGATGGGTAAGCTGGATCATCACCGCCGCGCCGTGCGCGTGACAGGCGTCGGCGAGTTCGCCGAGCCAAGGCACGATTTCGTCCTTGTACGCCAGCAGGTTGCCGAATACCGGCGGCGAATCGCGCGAGACCACGGCCGAGCCGGCGGTCATGGTCAGTGCCACCCCGCCCCTGGCGCGCTCGGCGTGGTACAGCCGGTAACGCTCCTTCGGCATGCCGTCCTCGGAGTAGGCCGGCTCGTGGGCGGTGGTCATGAAGCGGTTGCGCAGGGTGAGGTGCTTGAGCGTGAAGGGGGTCAGCAGCGGGTCGGCGGCTGTCATGTTCGGTCTCCCGTGAGTTCGAGCACAAAGATACACGGCGCGGCCGGATTTTGGGATCGCCCGGGTACGAAGCGCGACCGCGACAGCGGTGCAAGAACAAGTGCCAGTACCGCGATTCAGTTGCGGTTCACGGAGGATTAACGGCCGATTCAGCGCCGCCGTGGCACCTTCACGATCGACGCCGGAGCGCCGCGCCCGCTGGGCGCCGCACCCCGATACCGAACGGCAATCTCACGAGAGGACCAATCCATGAAACGCACACTCACCGCGATCACCGTCGCCGCGGCGCTCGCCTCCCCCCTCGCCGCGCCGTCCGCGGCACACGCCCAGGGCATACTGAACATGGACCGCAACGAGATGCTGGGCAGCCTCATCGGCGCCTCCGTGGGCGCCCTGCTCGGCTCCCAGGTGGGCGACGGCGACAACGAACTCGTCGGCGCCGCCCTCGGAGGCGTGGGCGGCTACTTCGTCGGCAAGCGCTTCTCCGGCCAACACGCGTGGCAGGGGCAGAATGCTTATGGCTACGACCGCGGCTACGACGGCGGCCGCCACGACTACGACGGCCGGTACGAACGCCGGCGCGGCGGCTACGACCGAGATGACAGGCACCACCGGCGCCAGGACTGGCGCTCGCCGCCCATTCAACAGATCGACCAGGTCTTCCGGGCGCGTGTCGACAGCCACGTGCGCAGCGGACCCGCGCCGGGTTACCGCAGCGTGGACGTGCTGCGCCGCGGCAGCCGGGTGCACGTGGTCGGCCGCGTCGACGGCACCAACTGGTACATGGTGTCGCGCCGCGGGCGGGTCATCGGCTACGTGTACGCGCCGCTGCTATATCCCGACCACGGCCGCGATCACCGCTACGGACGGCGGTAGCCTCTGCCGGCCCGGTCACCAGGCCAGCATCACGTGCCGCACGACGCTGTAGTCCTCGAGCGCGTACACGGACATGTCCTTGCCGTAGCCCGAGTGCTTCAGGCCGCCGTGCGGCATCTCGTTGACCAGCATGAAATGGGTGTTGATCCAGGTGCACCCGTAGCGCAGGCGCGCCGCACAGTTCATGGCGCGTGACACGTCGCGCGTCCACACCGACGACGCCAGGCCGTAGTCCGAGTCGTTGGCCCACGCGACGGCGGTGTCGACATCATCGAAGCGGGTCACCGAGACCACCGGCCCGAACACCTCGCGGCGCACGATCTCGTCGTCCTGCAGCGCGCCGGCAACCACGGTCGGCTGGTAGAAGAAGCCGTTGCTGCCGGCGACCGCGGCGCCGCCGGTCACCACGTCGATATGCGGCAGCGCCGCCGCGCGCTCGACGAAACTGGCCACGCGGTTGCGCTGGCGCTCGCTGATGAGCGGCCCGATGTCGGGTTCGTCGGCGCCCGGCAGATTGAGCTTGATGGACGACACCGCGTCGGCGAGGTCGGCGACGAAGTTGTCGTAGACCTTCGCCCCGGCGTAGATGCGGCAGGCGGCGGTGCAGTCCTGGCCGGCGTTGTAGTAGCCGAAGGTGCGGATGCCTTCCACCACCTTGTCGAGATCGGCATCGTCGAACACGATCACCGGCGCCTTGCCGCCCAGTTCCAGGTGGGTGCGCTTGAGGGTGCGGCTGGCAGCCTCGAGCACCTTGCGCCCGGTGGCGACGTCGCCGGTCAGCGAAACCATGTCGATGCCGTCGTGGTCCACCAGTGCAGCGCCCGTGGTCTCGCCGCGCCCGGTGACGACGTTGACCACCCCCCTGGGAAATATGTTCGCCATGAGCCGGGCGGCGTAGAGCGTGGTCAGCGGGGTCTGCTCCGAGGGCTTGAGCACCACCGTGTTGCCCGCCGCCAGCGCCGGCGCCAGCTTCCAGGCCGCCATCATCAGCGGGTAGTTCCACGGCGCGAT
>CBFGVH010000193.1:0-2754 GCA_965652415.1 uncultured Gammaproteobacteria bacterium
GAACCGGTCCAGGCATCGTTGTCCACCTCGCCCGCGCCACCGGAGAACTCGCCGAGATCGTAGTAGCCGATCTCGATGCCGACGTGCGGGTTGAACATCAGGCCAAGCGAGGCCGAGTAGGTGGTGTCGTCGTCGTCGAAATCACTGTCGTCGATGGAAACACGATTGCCGCCGGCGCCGAGGTATCCGGCGGCATGGACCGCCATCGGCAGCGCCAGGAGAATCGCCAGGACCAGGCGGGGACAGTTGCTCGTTTTCATTGGCTCGCCCTCATGGGGTGTCCTGTACGGACATTTTCAATACGATCGACCGATCGGCTACCGACGGAACCGGCGTGGCCGATCAGCGGCACACGACCCGGTAGTTGCCTCCGTAGTAGCGGTTCTTGTAGTCGTGGCCCAGCGACCCGCCCAGCACGGCGCCGGCGACGGTGGCGACATCACGCCCGCTGCCGCGACCGAACTGGTTGCCGATGGCGCCGCCAACGATGGCACCGGTGATCTCCGGCGTGTAGGTCCGCGCACCGACCGGTTCGCGCCAGCAGTCGCGGGCGTTCGAAGCGTAGGAGTAACCGCCGGCCGAGTGGGAGTATCCGGAATGGTTCGCAGGAACGTAGACACAGCCTGCAGCGAGTGTCGTGACGAAAAGCGCAGAGCCGATGATCAGGGACTTCATGGCACACCTCCGTGGCAGTCGGGTTGTCCGGTCGACGTTGCGGCGCGCGACGCATCGCGACATCTCCCGGGTATGCCGACCAATTGTCCCGACAACCACTGAATCGGCGGTGAACCGTCGATTAACGGGGCCTGAACCGGCGCCGGTCAGGCGTCACGCGGCGCGCGGTGAGCGGTACCGAACGGTCGGGTGCGCTTCAGCGCACGCGGTTTGCCTTGCCTGTCGCAACGCGTGGCTTGAAGCCCATCCTGCGCCCCGCCAAGCCCCGGCCTAGAGCCTGAGTTTCATCTCGCCCGCATCGCCGTCGTCGGATCCAGCGGGTACCTCGCCGGTCACCGCGGGATCCTCAAGGACGATGTTCACGATCACGTTGTCTCCGGCACTGTCGACGTTGGCCCTGAGCACCTCGGTGACCCCGGCGTCGGCGGACTCCACCAGCCACACCAGCTCGCGGGCGCCGTTGCCGGCCGTCTCGCGATCGCTGTCGGGCTCGCCGAAGTGGTCGACCAGCACATCCACCGACTCGCCCAGGCTGCCCTCGACGACCTGGGTGTAGGCGAAGCGATACAGCGTCGGCACGCGGCGGTCGGAGAACAACGCCTCGACGCAGGTCCAGCCGCTTTCAGGGTTGCCATGGCGACGGCCGGCTTCAAAGTAGTCCGGCGGACAACCGCCGAGCTCGAGCGTCATCACGCCGGAGAGATCGTCGTAACGGGGTTCGGCGCCGAATATCTCGCGAATGTTGTCGCCGACCTCGTCGACGGTCATGTCGAGTCGGTTGCCGGCGACGGCGATCTCGCGCACCCGGACGGCGTCCGCGGCAGGCGACGGCGCGGTGGCGGCGCCGGGCTTGAGCGTGCGCTCGGCGTCAACGTGCCAGCCGTCGACCGCCCTGGCGCGGGCCTCGAAGACCGGCTGCGGCAGCCCCTTGAGATAGCCGGTCACATCCAGTTCCTCGAGATCGCCGCATTCGTAGCGCAGCACCGCCTGCACGCTGTCGACCAGGGACTGCATGCGCAGCGAGTCGGCCTCGAACAACTCGAAACTCGATGACTCGATCGAAACCGGGGCCACGCGATCACACACGAAGGATTCGTCGATGGTGGCCGCGGCATCGTCGTTGCTGACCAGCAGGCGGGCGCCATGGGCCGTGGCACTGGACGCGGCCAACGATGCGAAGAGGATCCAGCCGGCCACCGGACTCACAACGCGGAACGATACGGCGCTCATGCTTCCACCCAGCTGCCGTCGGGCTGCTGACAGACGTCGAAACTGTGCGAATCGGCAGTGCCGTCCCGAAGCGTGACCTCCTGGGTCACACGCCTGCACGATGTGGTGGCGACCTGGTAGTACTCGGGGGCGGACCCGCTCGATAGCGAGTCGCGAATCGCATTGCCCGCCTCCCCGTCGGATTCGACGAACTCCATCAGTGGCGCGTACGCGAAGCCGGCGGCCCTTCCGTTCTCGGCAATCAACACCCACTTCTCTTCCACGACGCGGCCGATGACCGGCACGCGCGTGCCCTCCTTGAGCGTGTGCAGCACTTCATACTCGGTACTCGGGCCGCCGCGCACGTTGAGATTCACCGTGGGGGTATACCAGCTGTTGACAAGTTCGAGCGGCGGGATTTCGGCCAGGGGCGCGAGGCGACCCGTGGCGCCGCCCCCGGCGCGCCGCTCGACGTCGCTCACCATGACCCGGGTGCTGGTGCCCGTATCCGGGTTGGTCCAGGTACTGGTGCTGCCAGTCTGGATGGCACGTTCGGTGGTGCTGGCGATCCCGACCCGGTCCGTCTCGTTGAGATGTTCGCTGAGCTTGCCGCCAAGCCAGTACCCGGCCAGGGTGCCGACGGCGATGGCGGCGATCTTGCCCCGCCCGCCCCCGATCTGCGTACCCAGCAGGGCGCCCGCGACCGAACCGATGGCGCGGGTGACGTTCTCGTTGCGCAACTGGCGCTTGAGCTTGTCCTGCCAAGTTTCCTGGGCCAGCGCAGCCGGCGAGGCGGCCGCCACGGCGAGCGCGGCTGCCGCGATGATCGTCTTCTTCATGGGTGTGTCCTCGTCCGGAGAATTCTGAAAT
>CBFGVH010000194.1:0-2736 GCA_965652415.1 uncultured Gammaproteobacteria bacterium
TTTCGATTCACCCGCTTCAGCGACGGCTCGCCCATCGTGCCGGGACCGTCGTTGTAAGTCGGTCCAGGGTCTGTTCACACTACCCGTTCGCGGCGAGCTTCCCCACTGTTTTCCGCAATTTGACGGCGTTGCGCCTCGTCGCCATAGAACCACTATGGCGCATCAAAGCGCCTTGTCAGATGCGAAAAACAGCACGGAATCTCGACCGCTCAGAGTAGTGATAACAGGCCCTATTCCGTCGGGTGCGGCTCAGGAACCTGCCGACCCTGCGGACAGAGAAGTCCGAACAACCGTTTGTCCATTGTCGACACAGCCACGCTCAGGGGAATCCCGAGCGCCTCGTGGGCTGCAAGTGCCGACTCCATGTCGGTGCAGAATCCGGTTTCTGGCGGCTCGTACGCCGGCTTGCTGAATAGCGCCACCCGGGCGATGTCGACGTTCGCCCGTTCGAGTTCCGCGCGGAACCCCCGCACGTGGGCTAGCGCATTCTCACCGGCCAGCTTGCCGCCCGAACTCAGGCGACCGGTAACCCACAGCCACACGCGGGTCGTGGCGACGCCGGCCGACGAGTGTGGAACAAGGGCCTGGAGCAACGCGGCGGCGCGGCGGCGCTCGGAGGCATCCGACAAGTCGTAGCGTTCCACCGCGAGGTCGCCGTCGGCGAGGCGTCGGGCGTAGATGGTTCGAACGACCATGTCGCGTAGCGCAGGGTCGACGTCGCGGCCGACGATATCGATCCCCTTCATTTCACCGCGCTCGTGCGGCATGGGGTTTTCGACGAAGATGGGAATCACGCGGTCTCGGCGCAGCGCGGCCGTGAAGTAGGCGCGGTCGCTGGCGGCGATGCGCTCGGCGCCGAGCGCGGCCACCGAGTGCGCGCCGCTGGGAATGGCCGCGACCACGTCACGCACGTCGTCGAACATCCGGTGCAGCGTGTGGCGAGCGTTGCGCGCAGCCGGACCCTTGGCGACGGCGGCTCGGTACAGGAGATGGCTGACGGGCAAATCGCCGAACACCTCCGTCGGCCTGCGCAATCGGCGCCATACACGATCGTCAACGGCGGGTAGTTCGGGAACGCGGATCGGCCGCCCGGTCATGGCGCTTTCGGCCAACACCAGCACGTAACTCGGAGGCAGCAGCGGCGCGTACGGGTCGTTTCCGAACGGATGATCCTGCTGGCTGAACAGGGAATCGCGCAGGACGAACACGCCCCTGGTATTTCGGGCGAGGGTCCGCCAGGCCGATGCGATCTCGGTGCCGCCGAACGCGAACACGCCGGTGCAGCGGTCTCTTGGTCCGCGCATGACGATGTTGTTGCCTTCGTGCAGCAGGTTGCCGAAGACGACGCCGGCCGCCCCCGGGATCATGGGGACCACGCTTTCGTACCGCGTCGATGCGTGAACCACGCCGAACGAACCGGGCTCGATGACGGCATCGCCGGTGGTGCCGTCGTCCGGGATGCGGGTGGCGCGCGGTGTGATCAAGCGGTCTACGGCGCGCCTGATACGACCGGCGGCGCCGATCAGCGCGAGCCTCGTCGCGCTCTTGTCGTGCGCTGATCGGGTCAAGGTCTGGCAGAATCTGCTGGCTAAAGGGCGGTTGCCGCCATTGTGGCGGGCGGCGCGGAGTATACCAGCAGCCGACCGGGCCAATCCGGCGGCGCGTTTTTACAGGGCTCGATCACGATGACCGAGAAACAGCCTCGTCAACCCGAACGGCCGGTCTCGCTCGCGCCGGAAGCGGCGGCATTCATCGAGGATCTCGGGCTCGAGCCCCACCCCGAGGGCGGGTGGTACCGGCGGGTGCTGGAATCGAGGCATCGTCACTACACGCCGGCGGGCACGCGTGCCGCGGTGACCTCGATACTCTACCTGTTACCGGCCGGCGAGGTCAGTCGGCCCCATCGTGTTCGCCATGACGAGGTGTGGCACCTGCTGGCGGGCGGCGCGCTGGTCATCGCCGAGTTTGGCGCCGGGGAGTACAGCGAGACAGTTCTGGCGGGCTCCGGCGACGGAACGTTCGTGCACCTCGTTGCCGGCGGCGCGTGGCAGGCGGCCCGTTCGCTCGGTCAATGGTCCCTGGCCGGCTGCACCGTGGCCCCGGGCTTCGACTTCGCCGACTTCGAGATCGCGCGCGGCGACTCGCTCGATGCCCTGCTCGCCGCCGCCCCGGCGATGGCGGGTTTCCTGCGTTGACAAACGCCGCGGGCCGCGTCAATAGTTGCAGGGAAACGCAGCAGCGAGTACATCCCATGAACCAGCAGTTCGATCCCTTCCCCGGGGTTTCCGCGGAGTTTCTCGACCGGCTCGAGGCGTTGTTCGGCGAGCGCCTCAGCGTCGCCGAGGCGGTGCGCGAACGATTCGGCAAGGACGAGTCCTATCACCCGGCCGTGCCACCGGACGCGGTGGTCACCGTGCGCGATACCGCCGAGGTCTCGGCCCTGGTGAAGCTGGCCGGCGAGTACCGGGTGCCGGTGATTCCGTACGGCGCCGGCACCAGCCTCGAGGGCAGCGTATCTGCGCTCGCCGGCGGGGTGGCGGTCAACCTGCAGGAGATGAACGCCATCGTCGAGGTCCATCACGAGGACCTCGACGTGGTGGTGCAGCCCGGCGTCACTCGCCGCCAACTCAACGAGCACCTGCGCGACAGCGGGCTGTTCTTTCCGGTCGATCCCGGCGCGGACGCCTCCATCGGCGGCATGGTGGCGACCCGGGCCTCGGACACCAACGCGGTGCG
>CBFGVH010000195.1:0-2715 GCA_965652415.1 uncultured Gammaproteobacteria bacterium
ATCTGGCGTTGCCTGGAAACCGGCAGCTGCCCCAGCCTGCGCACGAACTGATCCTGCAGGGTTGGAGGACTGCGGGCGAGAAGGTCCTGCCCCGCCGCCGTGATGCGCACCACGATCTGGCGCTTGTCACGCTCGGCGCGGTGGCGCTCGACGAGGCCGCCGCGCTCGAGACGGTCGAGAATCCCGGACACCGTGGGCGGTGACAGCGACACCGTTCGCGACAGGCGGGCGAGGTTGGTTTCGCCGGCGCGGGCGATGGCGGTCAGGCAGACGGCCTGCGGCCCCGTCAACCCGTGCAGCCGCGCCAGGCGGCGGCTGTGGTGATCGACGGCGTGGAATATGCGTCTCAGCGAGCGCAACACGCTGGTGCCGGTCTCGTTCTCGGTGCTGGCGGGATCGGGGAGCGGCGCAATTTCTGCCTGCTTTCTCATCAGTTCATTCTGGTACGAATATTTCGTGTGCTAATGACCATACCAAAGAACACGCGAGGACGCAAATCGCCCGCCGCGGTTATCATCGGGCGCGGCGGCGCGGGAGCGCCGCATCGACGTTTCACGACGGGAGATACCCACACCATGTTCGTCCACCACGAACTCGCGGCGCGCGCCCGCGACCAGCGGCCGGTGCGCGTCGGCCTGATCGGCGCCGGAAAGTTCGGCTCCATGTTCCTCGCCCAGGTGCCAACCACCCCCGGGCTCGAAGTCGCGGCCATCGTCGATCTCGACGTCGAGCGCGCCCGGCGGGCCTGCCGCACGGTTGGCTGGGACGACTCGCGCATCGGCGCCACGCGCTTCACCGACGACCTCGACACCATGCTGGGCGCCTCCGACATCGACGTCGTCGTGGAGGCGACCGGCAATCCGCTGGCAGGCGTCGCCCATGCGCGCACCGCCTTCGCCGCCGGCAGGCACGTGGTGATGGTGAACGTCGAGGCCGACGCCCTGTGCGGCGCGGCACTGGCCGCCGAGGCGAGGGCCGCAAACGTGGTCTACTCGATGGCCTACGGCGACCAGCCCGCGCTCACCTGCGAACTGGTGGAATGGGCCCGCGCCTGCGGCTTCGAGGTGCTCGCCGCCGGCAAGGGGACGCGCTACCTGCCCGCCTACCACGCCTCCACGCCGGACACGGTATGGGACCACTACGGCATCAGTGCGGAGCAGGCGGCCGCGGCCGGCATGAACAGCAAGATGTTCAACTCCTTCCTCGACGGCACCAAGTCGGCCCTGGAGATGGCGGCCATCGCCAACGCCACCGGGCTCGCGGCCCCGTCGGATGGCCTGGCCTTTCCGCCGTGCGGAGTCGACGATCTCGCTCACGTGCTCCGGCCGCGCGATGCCGGCGGCTCCCTCGAGTCACGCGGGCAGGTCGAGGTGGTTTCGTCACTGGAGCGCGACGGCCGGCCGGTGTTCCGGGACCTGCGCTGGGGCGTGTACGTGGTGATCGAGGCGCCGAACGAATACGCCGCCGCGTGCTTTCGCCAGTACGGCATGAACACCGACGCGAGCGGACGCTACTCGGCCATGTACAAGCCGTTCCACCTGATCGGCCTGGAGCTGAACGTTTCCATACTGTCGGCCGCCCTGCTTGGCAAGCCCACCGGCTCGACGCAGGCCTTCGTCGCCGACGTCGCCGCCACCGCCAAGCGCGACCTGGCCGCGGGCGAGCAACTCGACGGCGAGGGTGGTCATACCGTGTACGGCAAGCTGCTGCCGTCGACGACCTCCCTCGCCCGCCGCTGCCTGCCCATCGGCCTTGCCGACGGCGTAGTGCTGAAAAGCGGTGTGAAGGCCGGGCGCGAGGTGACTTGGGACGACATAGAACCACTGGCGCCGTCAGAGGCCCTTTCCATGCGCCAGGCGATGGAGCGCGATCAGGGTTAGCGGGCCGAAGCGCAATCAAGACAAGCATTTGTCAGGCCGCCCGCGCGGGTATTAGACTGAGCGGGCGAGTGCCCGGCACGATCACGCGGATACGACAGACGACATGAAGCTCAGGGACTGCCCCTACCTGGAACGACTGGCGGAAGCGACGGCGCCGAAGACGCGGCCGCGCGACGCCGCCGCGCGTCAGCGCACGTTGCCCGCAGAAGACGACGACGACACAGCGGACGTTGCCGGGCGCAAGGACGACTCGTCGTCCGCTTCCCCCGGTTCGCGCCGGGGCCGAGAGGGCACCGCCCGCCGGTCCCGGTAGCGACACGCCGAACGGCCGACACCGCCCTGCCCCGTTCGCCTATTCGCATCCATTGTGCTTGCGCCACATGGCAGGGTCGTGCCCCTCGGGCACTGCATGACATGGATCGGCAACCCCGTAACCACGCAGCTCGTTGTACTTCGCGACTTGTTCAGCGGTGACGATGTCGGTCATCGCGAGATGCGCGGACAAGTGGACGTAGCGCAAGTCGGCGTACACCGTACCGATTCTCCCGAGAAGATCGCGCAGTTCGCCCCCGGTGATGCTGCGCTCGCGAAACCCCCGTTCGAGTTCCGCCTCCAGTGCGATCAGTGCTTCACCGCGATCGATCGCCTCGGCGCGCATCTCATCGAACACGGCGGTTACGGCCGCCACCTGCTCTGGCGACAACGCGATCTCGTCGCGAAGTTCGAGCAGGTGCGCCGGTCCCGGCATGCCGTTGAGCTCGGCCGACTTCGCCAACCCCCAACCGCCGCCGCGTCTTAGTTCGGCAATGTCGTCGTCCGACAGGCTCTTGATGGC
>CBFGVH010000196.1:0-2693 GCA_965652415.1 uncultured Gammaproteobacteria bacterium
TTGACCTCTTCGCTCTTGGGCAGCGTCAGGGTGAGGATGCCGTCGGTGTAGTCCGCGGTGACCTTGGACTCGTCGACTTCTCCGCCCAGGCGCATCGAGCGAACGTACTTGCCGTAGCGGCGCTCCTGGCGAATGACCCGGCCCTTCTCCTGCTCCGAGTGCTCGTAGCGGGTCTCGGCGTTGATGGTCAGCACGCCGTCGTTGATGGTGACGTCGAGGTCTTCCTTCTTCACCCCGGGCAGCTCGGCGCGAACGACGTAGGAGCTGTCGGTCTCGGACACGTCGATGGCGGGCATGATGGCGCGCTCGCCATTGTCGCCCCGGGTCACCGGCGCGCGGAACACCTGGTTGACGAATTCATCGAAATCGCCAAACAGATCCCAACCATAACGACGCTCGGACGGTTTCACGATCTGGTTCATCTGTTACCTCCACTAATGCGGGTTGCGTGCGCGGCACGAGCGCCGCGTTTGCCGGTAAATTGGGGGGTTTCGGTCCGTTTTCAAGGGAGGGCACGGCGCCATCGGGTGACCTGAATCAGTGTTTCGGCCCCGTGCTATATTCGCCGCTCGCCAACCGCCCTCGAGGCCGATGAGACGCACCGAACCAGCAACGGCGACACCGCAGGAATCCGACCGCGCGCGGGAGGCGCCGGGGACGGCGCCGGCAGCACCGGCCACGCCCGCCGCACTGCTGCGCCTGCCCCGCTTCGGACCGTTCTTCACCACCCAGTTTCTCGGCGCGTTCAACGACAACCTGTTCAAGAACGCGCTGATCATCATGATCACCTTCGGCATCGCCGACGCGGCGGTCACCAATCGCCTGGTGAACCTCGCCGCGGGACTGTTCATCCTGCCGTTCTTCCTGTTCTCGGCGCTCGCCGGCCAGCTCGCCGACCGCGTCGACAAGGCGGCCTACATGCGGGTCATCAAGCTCGGCGAGATCGCCATCATGGCCGCCGGCGCGATCGGCTTTCTGCTCGGCTCGATACCGCTGCTGATGGTGGTGCTGTTCCTGATGGGAGCGCAGAGCACCTTTTTCGGGCCGGCCAAGTACGCCATCCTGCCCCAGCACCTGTCGACCCGGGAGCTGACGACCGGCAACGCCCTGGTCGAGTCCGGCACCTTCCTCGCCATTTTGCTCGGCACCATCGCCGGGGGCCTGCTGATCGCCGCCGGCGAAACGGGGCCCTACCTGGTGGCGGGCGCGGCGCTGGCGGTGGCGGGGGCCGGCTACGCCGCCAGCCGCGCGATCCCGCCGGCGCCGGCGCCGCGACCGGACCTCGAGATCAGCTTCAACGTCGCCGGCCAGACCGTCGCCCTTTTGCGCTACCTCGGTACCAACCGCACGGTGCTCCTGTGCGTGCTCGGCATTTCCTGGTTCTGGTTCCTCGGCGCCGTCTACCTGACCCAGTTCCCCAACTACACGAAGCTCGCCCTGGGCGGCGACGCCACGGTGGCGACGCTGCTGCTGGCACTGTTCTCCATCGGCATCGGGGTCGGCTCGTTCATCTGCGAGAGACTTTCGCGCGGCGCCATCGAGGCCGGGCTGGTGCCCATCGGCGCCATCGGCATGACCGTGTTCGGCATCCACCTCGGCCTGGCCGAGCCGGTGCCCCCCGAGGCCACGGTGGGCGCACTCGCCTTCCTCGCCGACGCCGGCAACTGGCCGGTGATCGTCGACCTCGTGATGATCTCGGCCTTCGGCGGGCTGTACATCGTTCCGCTCTACACGCTGGTCCAGCACCTCAGCGACCCGGCCCACCGGGCGCGCGTGATCGCCGCCAACAACGTGCTCAACGCGCTGTTCATGGTGGGCGCGGCGGCCACCGCCATCATCGTGCTCGGCAGCGGGTATTCCATCGCCGACCTGTTCCTGCTCATCGCCGTGGTCAACGTCGGCGTGGCCGCATACATCTTCGGCAAGGCGCCGGAGTTCCTGTTCCGCATGCTCGGCTGGATGCTGGTGCACAGCCTGTACCGGGTGCGCAAGCAAGGCCTCGAACACATCCCGGCCGAGGGCCCGGCAGTGGTGGTCTCCAATCACGTCAGCTATGCCGACGCGGTGATCCTGCACGCGGTGTGCCCGCGCCGGGTGCGGTTCGTGATGGACGCCGACATATACCGCGTGCCGGTATTGAACTGGCTGTTCCGCGCCGTCGGCGCGATTCCCGTGGGCGACCCGCGGGTCGACCGCGAGCTGGTGCGCAGGAGCTACGACCTGGTTGCCGACGCCCTGGACAACGGCGAGGTGGTGGTGCTGTTTCCCGAGGGCGGCATCACCCGCGACGGCGAGGTCGGCCCGTTCAAGAACGGCGTCGAGAAGATCGTCCGGCGCACGCCGGCGCCGGTGGTGCCCGTGGCCCTGAAGGGCCTGTGGGGCAGCTTCTTCAGCTACGGCGGCGGCCGCGTCATGCGCAAGCTGCCGGCGCGGCTGTTCGCGCGCATCGAGGTGGTGGCGGGCCCGCCGGTTGCGGCCGGGTCCGTCAACGCGGCCGAGCTGCGCGCGCGCGTCTCGGCGCTGCGCGGCGACGCGCGCTGACGGCGTACCCTGCAACCCGCTTCACGAGGTGTGTGCCATGAATCTCGAAGGCTCCTGCCACTGCGGCGCTGTACGGTTCAACCTAGAATCGTCGCACCCCTATCCGTTCAACCTGTGCTACTGCTCGATCTGCCGCAAGACCGCGGGCGGCG
>CBFGVH010000197.1:0-2006 GCA_965652415.1 uncultured Gammaproteobacteria bacterium
AGGAACTGCATCTCCACGTGCTCGAAGCCGTTGCCGCCGCAGGTGGGGCAGCGGCCGTTGCCGGCGTTGAAGCTGAAGGCGCCCGCCGTGTAGCCGCGCGCCTTCGCTTCGGGCAGCGCGGCGTAGATCTTGCGGATCTCCTCGAAGGCGCCGACATAGCTCGCCGGCGAGGAGCGGGTGGTGCGACCGATCGGCGACTGGTCGACCAGCACGACGTCGTCGATGTGCTGGTGGCCGGTGATGCTCCGGTGCGCCCCCGGCGCGTCTGCCGGGCGGCCCTTTATCTCGGTGAGCGCGCGGTAGAGCACGTTCTCCACCAGGGTTGACTTGCCCGAGCCGCTGACGCCGGTGACCACCACGAGGCGGTTCAGGGGAAAGGCGACGTCGATGTTCTTCAGGTTGTGCTCGGCGGCGCCGTGGACGGTGAGCCAGCGCCCGCTGCCCGCCTCGACAGGCAGTCTCCCGGCGTCGGCATCCGCGACCACCCGGCGTCGGCCGGCGAGGTACTCGGCGGTGAGCGAACGGCGCGAGCGCAGGAGCTGTTTCGGCGTGCCCTGGAACACGATCCGGCCGCCGCGCTCGCCGGGCCCCGGCCCCATGTCGATGACGCGGTCGGCGGCGAGCATGACCTGCGGGTCGTGCTCGACCACCAGCAGCGAGTTGCCGGCGTCGCGCAGGCGGTGCATGACGCCGATGATCCGGTCCATGTCGCGCGGATGCAGGCCGATGCTGGGCTCGTCCAGCACGAACAGGGTGTTGACGAGGGACGTGCCGAGCGCCGTGGTGAGGTTGATGCGCTGCACCTCACCGCCAGACAGCGTGCGCGACTGCCGCGCCAGGGTGAGGTAGTTGAGCCCCACCTCGACGAGGTAATCGAGCCGCGCGCCGATGGTGTCCAGCAGCAACTCCGACGCCTCGTCCAGCGGCCCCGGAAGCTCGAGCTCCTGCAGGAACCGCCGCACGCGGCCCAGCGGCAGCGCCATCAACTCCGCCATGTTCAGGAAAAAGGGGACGGAGGGATTAAAATTTAATCCCTCCGTCCCCTTTTTTGCGGGGCCGATGCGCCACAGCAGGGACTCGGGCTTCAGGCGCGCGCCCCGGCAGGCCGGGCACTCGTCGTAGGCGCGGTAGCGCGACAGCAGCACGCGGATGTGCATCTTGTAGGCTTTTGTTTCGAGGTAATCGAAGAATCGCCGCACGCCGTACCAGCCGCCGCTGTTCGATTTCCAGGTCCAGTCCTTGTCGCCTTGGATGACCCAGTCGCGGACCCCCTGGTCGAGCTTCTTCCACGGCACATCCGTGGGGATGCCGAATCGTCGGCAGTGCTTGACCAAGTCGCGCTGGCACTCGTCGTAGCTGTCCGTCTGCCAGGGCTTGATGGCGCCTTGTGCGAGGCTCTTGTTCTCGTCCGGGATCACCAGCCGGTAGTCGATGCCCATCACCCGGCCGAAGCCTCGGCAGGTGTCGCAGGCGCCGATCGGCGAGTTGAAGGAGAAAGAGTTGGGAATGGGGTCGGCGTAGTCGCGGTCGCAATCCGGACAATGCAATCCCTCGGAATACCGCCAGTGCTCGATCGCGTTGCTGTCCTCGTCGACGGTCACGATGCCGATCCTCCCGCGCCCGGCGCGCAGTGCCGCCTCGACGGCCTCGGTGATCCGGTCGCGCCGGCCGGCTTCGATTCGCACCCGGTCCTGGGTGACGCGCAGCGTGCTCTCGCCGACCGTCTCGACGCGGGTGTAACCCTGGCGCGCCAGCTCCGCGCGCACCTTGTCCGCGGCAACCATGCCGCCGAGCACGATGTCGAAGGTGATCGCGGCCCGCGCACCCTCGCCGCGGAGCAGCAGGTCGGCGACGATGGAGTCGGCATGATCGCGGCGCACCTCGCGCCCGCAGCCGGCACAGAACAGCCGCGCCGCCCTGGCGAAGAGCAGCTTCAGGTGGTCGTTCAGCTCGGTCATGGTCCCGACCGTGGACCGCGAGTTGCGCACCGGGTTGACCTGGTCGAT